>DWVT01000045.1 GCA_019120075.1 Candidatus Mediterraneibacter excrementigallinarum | reverse complement strand
ATATATGCTGCTAAAAGCAGAATCAGCATTTACCCCTAAGAACGCTCCTACTGTATTAGTTGGATTAGTTTCTGACAGCTGTACGCCAATTACTATTTTTTCTTTCAGGTCTGTCATTATCCAGTCTGTATCAATGTATGCGTCACCCGCCCCGGAAGAATATACATAATCAAGTACTTCGTATCCGTCCGCCCAGTACAGGCTTTTCGCCGTTGCCACAATCACTATATCTCCTGTGACCTCGCTTATATTTATTGCCTTATCCGATACAACCGTTTCTGTAACATCAGCACCTCCCATTGTCACCGTAATACCCTGAAATTCTGTATTTTCATTTGGCGTTATTGTGGCCGTAAATGCATTACCTTTCATTACATATGCAGCAGCTGTGCTAATAGTACAGTTTGTCAGACTATATTTTACAGATACCATTCCTTCAGGCTTTAACTGCTGTACAACATTTGACAGGTAATTATATGACTGCGTGTTTGCGGTATTGAATACTGTGTTTTTAAACACAGCTTCTACCGCCTGCGCCAGATCAAAAATATCAAGTATCAAATTTTCATTGACAGTATCAGTTACATTCTTAATCTGCTCTCTCACTGCTTCACCGGCGCTGGCATATGTTTTCCCATCTGCTCCAACACGGATATCGATAAGTTCGCTGTTTCCTTCACTGGACTCATCATTTGCCACTAAATTTGCAATCTGTTCTCTGGCAACAAGATCTGTTGCTCCGGCTTTTCCATCTTCATAACAGTCATGGATTCCGTCATGGATTGCCTGCCGGACATCCTTCCCGTATCGACTCGACAGTATTTTTTTAAGATTTTCCTCGATATTACTCGCCAACGCCTCCGCCTCCTTCGCCCTTCCTTTTTGCTTCCCATTCCGCCTGATCCTGCGCGTATTCCTGCCTCGCTACCGTGCTGATCCCGCTTAAATATTCGCTTAATATCATTTCCAACAGAAATGGAGGAAGCTTTGACTTGATCACAACGCCCTGGATGTCTCTCTTCAACTCTGAAATACGAACCGTAACCGGCTTCTCTATTTCTTTCATTTTTTTCTGTTCCATCTATGCATTCTCCTTATCTCTGGCTAAGCCAGCTCATCTGACACAATAATCCCGGCCCATACTTGCATCACTGCGTTTTTCCCGTCTGATCGCACGTAATTAACATCCCGGGTAATTCCCGTTTTGCCAATGACGCTGAAAGCGTCATTGAATTGGATGGCAGGATTCCCGCCGGATGTTACTTTCATGATCGGATTGAAATGGGTATTATCCCCCCAGTATCCAATCGCACAGCTTCCATATGGTCCATACCCGCCAATACACATTGATAGCTGATCCCGTTTAAAACTGATCTTTCCGGCGTCAGTTGACTCCGAATCTGTAAAAAATATCATGTTCTGTGTAATAGCAACAGATCCCTCATCGCCTGTGGCGTGAAAATATCCGTCCACAATTTCAGTTGTCCCATCGTAATTCACCTTAAATTTATCGGTGTCTATTTTTAGCCTGGGCCCGGATATAGTAATTAAGTCAGATTCCATCGACAGCTGAGATGATACATCACCTTTGCTGACTTTTTGGTTGATCTGGTCTGTCGTAATCTGTAATGCAGCCGCCAGCTCGATCTCCTGGTTTGTCGCCCTGGTCACTTCGGCCGATATCAAGTTCTCCGCAACCTGAAATTTTGACGTCACCGTCGTGTCGATCTCATCCGTCACAGACGCCTTGTACTCCGCCGACAGCTTCTCCGCCGTCACGGATCCGGCCTTGATAAACTCTCCAAGCAGTACCCCATTGATGGTCCAAGCATTTTTGTACGGGCCGTCGAACCCGTCCCGGCTGAACCCGATCCCGTTCATGTTTACCTGCATGACCAGGGTTGCGTCTTCTTTGTTTGGGGCGTTCATGTACAGGTCACGCAGCCAGCGGCCGTCCTCGTCGTATTCTGATACTTTGTACCCGCCCCGGGAGCCGGTCATCATCGCCGTGGCATTGTCAATCGCCGCCTGGAGCCATGCGGTTGTCTGCCGGTTATTTTCAAGCTGCTGATGCACTATTGTCAGATTGCCTTTGTTCTGCTCTGTGTAGGACAGCTTCATGGTGCTTCCCAACTGCAGTTTGTCCGATGCGGGATCCTGAAGGTGGAGTTCCAGCTTCTGCACCGGGAAGGTCCGGTCCATACCGTGGGGCTTCGAATACACGGGAATTGTGTCTCCCAACTCAAAGCTCTCTATGTCATATCCTAGGGAGGACAGGTCCGCCGCCGTAAGTTCCAGCACCATTGTTTCGTACTGGTTATCCTTAAGCCAGTCCTCCCCCTTCTTCTTCAGGTTCGCAGGCTCTGTAACATCGTCAAAGGATACCACACAGCGGTTCCATCCGTAGGTTGCCACCGCATCCTCGCTGTACAGGTAATCCTTCCCGTCGTTTACACTGGTAATGTCCACATAGGCTTCAAGACCCTCAATGGGGCTTTCTTCCAGCCGGGCTCCCTTCGGGATCACGCAGGTATACAGATCTGATGCTGATACATTCTCGGAGTAATCCAGCAGGTTCTCTCCAAACTCAATGGACTGTTCACAGATCTTCCCGTATTCCTGCAAGGTCACCAGATCCAGATATCTTTTCCCGTCCACCTTCCGGATCCGGAGATATCCGTCCAGCTTCTCGCACAGCTTTTCCCGGATGCAGTCCAGGGTGTTCTCCTGATTCGTATACCGGTACAGGCTGTCATTCGTATCATGGACGGTTACCATGCCAACATAGAATTTCTTCTTGTCTTCCACTTGGCTGTTATGGATATTCAACCAGGTCTCCAGGAGTTGCCGGGATGTCATGTCATGGTAGACCGCCTGGGGCTGGATAGAGTCAAAAAGAAAAGCAAGTTCACCTACTGCATAAACCTGATTTGTGCCGTAGAAGTCTTTCTCGGATTCCCGGACTTCTCCGTAAAATATTTCCTTATCGTCTTTCAGGACCTGTATCATGGAAATCCGGTTCTTGATGTTCCCATACTCCGGATTCGTCACCGGAACTTCACACTCAAACGTTCCGGAGTCATTCAACTGCAGGTTTACAGTTGCATCTAACAC
Organism: Candidatus Mediterraneibacter excrementigallinarum; assembly: GCA_019120075.1. GTDB lineage: Bacteria > Bacillota > Clostridia > Lachnospirales > Lachnospiraceae > Mediterraneibacter > Mediterraneibacter excrementigallinarum. The sequence continues at coordinate 14,863 of DWVT01000045.1, read as the reverse complement.
CGAGTATTCCGAATCGCCTGGGTAAAACAGGTCCCTGCCGTCAATCAGAACCTGATACATTACAGATACCTCCCCCTGTACTCTATTTCAAATTTTCCTGTACCGGAGAACATCAACGTCACGTCCTCTTTTCCGACGCGCACCGCCGGAAAGCGGTTTCTCCCAACCTGCAAGGTATAGGTCCTTCCGCCATATGTCAGCTGCAGGTTGTCTGCCTGGCTTACCACAAACACAGGAGGCGTATCAACCCCGGCGCCAATAATGGTTACCGTATTGTTTTTCGCTGTGATCTCCACTTCACCAATTTCCCGGATCACTCCCGTCTCAAAGTTGAATGGATCCCACAGCCAGGGTTCGTTTGTAGCAATCAAATCATATTTGAACGGCTCCGCAGACCCAGAGAAAGTGATCTGGCTGTAGACCTGGTTGCTCTTCTTTCCATCCAGATTCAGCCGAACCATGTAGTAATGATCCGGATCGTCGTCCAGGACCATCTTCACTTTGCGCCCATGTATTTCCGCGGCAAACTGGGAATATTTCATAAACCATGTCGTATAGTCCCCGTCCATAAGATCAAAGGCCAGTTCCAGACCGTCACGATCCTTATACGCTGGACGGCCGTAGATCTCCGTTAGATCGATGGTCCCATCTCCTCCAGGAATATCCACGGTCTGAGTCTTCGGGTCCGGCATGGGGATATAGACGCTGATCAGCTTCAGTCCCCAGTCCCGTTCTGTATGGATCCGGTTATCAAATGTTACCCCCGTGCTCATCAGGTCTTCCTCCTTTCCAGCTTGCCGAGTTCATCGTTTACGGTTGGCGTCACCAGTTTTCCGACCGGTTTGCTATCCATGTAGACGCCCATGCCTTCCATTGCCTTTGCTGTCGCTTCACCCAACCGGTCATAGTCGATTGACTCCGGGGCGGCGCCGGGATTGGTCAAATTCATTATTCCCAGATCATGCATCCCCTTCAAAGAATACATTCCCTGAAGACCTCCAAGATCTCTGTACAGTCTATTTTCTTCTTTTGTCAAAACTGCTTCGCCCTCATCGAGAAATGCAGGGAAGAAATCTGATGGTACATAATCCATACCAATTTTTAACCTTGGCAACCTCGGGAGAGAAAAGCTATTGCCTCCGATTGCCGGAACCCAGTCCGGAACTTCAATGCTTCCGATGCTGCTAACCAGACTGTTCCATGCATCAACGATCGCATTGAGAGGCGCCTTAAATACGCTTACTATTCCATCCCATATTCCATGAAGGATATCGAGAATGTTCTGCCATGCCGCTGACCAGTTTCCAGAAAAAACGTTTTGTATAAAATCTATCAGGCTGCCAAGCACATCCCCAATATTCCCGATAATATCCTGCATAAAACCAGGGAGGAGGTTGATAATCCCTGTAAAAATGTTTTTCACATTTTCCCAGGCACCCTTCCAATTTCCTGTAAATACATTTGCGATAAATGCAATCAGATTGTCCAGAATACTCTGAACTATACTAACCTTTTCCAACACCACATTTGCAACTGTCTCAAACACAGCCTGGAATGCCGCGAGAAGCACCCACAAAATTGGAGTCAATACGGCAGATATAAATTCGACTAAAGGCTGCAAGAGTTCCAAAAGCGGAGTCAGTGCACTTTCAATCAGTTCTATGATTGGTTCAAACAGTTGAGCAAATACCTCTATCAACGGCTGGAGGCATTCCTCGATAAGCTGCAGCAACGGCTCAATTAACTGCAGGATGATCTCAAGCAGGGGTTGTATGCATGTCTCAATAAGTTCCAGAAGGGGATCAAGCAATTCCTGGATCAATTCCATAAGTGGAGTCAGACAGCTTTCGATCAATTCTATCAAAGGCTCCAACAGCATGGAGACGATTTCAAGTATCGGTTCCAGCACTTCTGCTACAAGTGTGAGAAGCGGCTCTAGTAGCGCTCCGACCAGCTCCAGTAACGGCGTAATGGCATCAATAAGCGGAGGTAAGACTTCTTCCATAATCTGAGATAGAATCGGGATAAGTTCTTCACCAAGTGGAACAAGGAGCATCTCAACATTTCGCTTTAATTCCTCGAATTGAGACCCGAGGTCATCATACTTTACATCCTTGATGCCTTCCATTGCATCGGCTGCATCGTACGCCCCATCCTCGATTCCGGCCAATGCAGTTACCGCCTCCGGACCTAGATCTTCCCACATTGTTCCAAACAGATCGACTCCGGCAGTATTTTGAGCAAGCGGATCCTCCATCGAGGCCAACGCATCTATCGTCTGTTTGAACGCTTCTTTTGCGCTGTCACCACCCGCCGCAAATTTCTCAGCCATTTCATCCGCGTTCAGTCCGATGAGTTCAAATCCCTGAACTGTTGTATCAGATCCGTCTACAACACGGATCGACATTTCTTTAATCGCATCGCCAACCTTATCCAGATTGAATGCTCCTGATTCAGCCCCTTTCTGGAAAATCTTGAACATATCGTCGGCATCAAGTCCAACTTTTTCAAACTGAACTGAATACTCTGAGATACTATCAAGTAGCTCGCCTGAATAATCCAAGCCGTTTTGCGCACCAGCAGCGATCAAGCTCATCGCTTCTTCTCCGGATATGCCGAAGTTATCCATCAAGGCTTTTGCAGCCCTTGTGGACTCGGGGATCTCATATCCGAATGTATCTCTTAGTACAAACGCAGATTCAGTAACGTTCTGAAGGCTGGTCTGATCCATCTCCCCGAGATTTTTTGTAATCTGTGAAATGGCATCTCCAATATCTCCAAATCCTTCTCCGTAATTATTTTTATAAACATCCTCCATTACCTGACGGTATTTTTCGGTTTCTTCTGTGGTAGCTCCCGTGCTCGCCTGAAGCTGATTCAGGGCCGAATCGATATCAACAGCCGTGTTCACGGCAGCAACGCCGACCCCAGCTATTGCAGCCGCACCAGCAGCGCCTGCGGCCACCGGACTTTTTACAACCTCGGTAATTTTCGAGAAGGATATACCAATTTCATCACAGGCAGACTCGGCAATCTCCGACATTGCTTCCCCAATGCTTTTTTCTGTCTGCTTTCTCTTTTCTCCGGATTGCTTATGATCGTTCTCGATATCTTTGTTTCCCTGCTCATGGGTCCGGGTAGTTTTAGAGACGCTCTCTTTTGCCGCCTGCTCCACACCTTTCCCGGATTTTTCAGCAGCTTTTTCCACTTCTTTTGCGGACTTTTCTACTTTAGATTCTGCATCGTTAAGGTCAGATTCCAAATTACTGTCATCTGCCCTTATCTCATAGGTTACATCCCCCTTTTTCCCTGCCACGCCATTGTTCACCTGCCTTTATACTCAGACAGGCACATCGGCACAACGTCTTATTTTACAAACTCAAACTGTTTCTTACACTCTCTATTCTTGCATTTAAAAAAGACGCCTTTGCAAGCGGCGTCTGTTTTATAGAAAGCATTTACAGGTGTCCCGCAATATGGACACCTGACTTTTTCCATTTCTTTTATGTTTTCAGGACTATCCATTCTTCACCGCCATTCTTTCCAACGTGGAAAACAGAGCATCAAGCCCTTCTTGTCCGCCGCCTCCCTTGATCGGGAGCGCATAATAAGATTTCAGTTCTTGAATCTCCTGAATCGCCTTTCCGTTTTTCCCTGTAAATCTAGGAACTTCCATTGACCGGATACGCATCACCTCTCTGATTTTTGTCTGTTCAGACAGTCCGTGAAAAAGGGAAATAAATTTCTTCCAGTGCAGTTTTCCCTGCATATCGATCAGATCAATCCCATAGTCCAGCATAAAAGAAGCATAAATATACTCGGCGTCATGATCAAAGTCCAGAACCGGCGGCTTCCCGCTTTTGACATCCGGACGCTTCTGCGTGTTTATACACTTTTCAAAAATTTCCTGCAGAAGCTCCTGCATGTCTTTAGGAGAAAGCTTCATTGTTTTCCTGCTATTTAACGTCAGCATTTTCAGCGCCTGCTGTATCTTTACCAGATCCGGAAGTTCATCCTCTCTAAACAGCCTCTGCACTTCAAGCACTCTGTTAAAAGGAGCGTATATCAAATATTTCCTTCGCCCAAAAACAACCTCTTCCTTGATTGGGTCAGTAAGAAAACTCATTTTTTCATTCCTCTGAGAAATGCTCTTCTCTGCTTGCGGTTATATCCTCTAAGTATCTCATTCTGGTTTTCTTTTTTGATCTCGATGCACCGCGGTATCACACATTTCGTAATAAATGGGACCACCTCTTTTGTCAGTTCAATATATCTGTTCTCATAAAAATCCAGAATGAGCTCTGTATCCTCTTTTCCGAACACCGTCTCCAGTACATTAACCACAGCGCCCCCCAGCCGTTCAAATCTCTGATCCGCATCTTCTGAACTTGAAATCTTGCCCGCCTTCGCTTCACTGGTATCCGCGAGTGCCCGAATCAGCTCCGTGTATTTCCTGTTAATCCTTGGCACAAGATCATCCGCATCCAGATCGACATGAAGAGAGTGCACTACTTCACCCTCTTCATTTACCAGTTCAAATTCCTCCTGAAATCGTTTGTGTTTCCTTGCCTGATAAGCCATAATCCATCACCCTTTCGTAATAAATCAGCCAGCAGACACGGTTCCGGTTGTCGGTCTCCCGTTTCCGTGTACGGTCAATGTCAATGCATTTGTAGCTGCAGAATCTCCCCTACCCTTGGTGATATTCGCCAATGTAACCGGCCAGATCACGTATTTGTCTCCACGTGTCAGTTTTATGTGCGTCTTTCTGGCATCACCGAGTCCATACATCACGTCATCCCTGGTCAGATATTCATATGCCGGATCTATTGGTTTGCAGTCTCCCGTCAGAGTCAGGGTAAACTGCGCTCCCACCACCTCTGTGCTCCCCCAACCTTTATCCGCATAATACGAAGCCTGATAGAGCACTTCATTCAAAGATTCCGCCATGTTTTTAACAAAAGCAGCCATACTGGCCCATGTTGCTGTTTCTTCTGTAGGCACTGTATTGATAAACATTTCTGTTTCATAATTCAGCTCCGGAGTAATCGTGTTCTTTGGCAGAGTTTCTGCAAATAACTGAAGTTCCATCTTTTTCATCTTCTCATCATCCTTCCTCAATAATATATTTTGCAGTTCAGTATGCAAGAGAAGTGGTACACGCCATCTTCATCCCGCGCGATCTTATTTGGTTCCTTTGCGATTTCTGCATCCAGCCAGGAGAATGTCTTTCCCTGCGGATATTTTTTTAAACGTTGAAAATAGTTACATATCCCGCAGAGTTCTTCAAGCCCGCGCTGCTGATCCGCATGTCTGCATAAAAAAAGCACCGGAATCGTCTTCACGTTACCTTTGTCGTAATATGCTGTTTCGGTAAATCCATCCCCCAGCTCTGCATACAGCCCGCCTTCGGCAGGAAGCTCCTTTAAGGAGATGGGCGTGTCGAGATCAAGTTCTTTCTCTGCTGTGCCTATGATCAGCTCCAAAAGCTCTGTCTGTGGCGTCATACCTTTCTCATCTCCTCCCTAAATGCGGCCTGGTACACCCTGCGCCAGTCCTCTTCGTAAACCTCATGCGCGTATTTTGCCCATTCTTCTCGGGCAAGGGCGCTGGTGAATGATATCTTTTTGGGGCCATATGTCCGATTTGTCGGGTTTCCATACATTACATCTCCATGCCAGAGGTACTGTGCGTATGGTGTTGACCACCGCATAGCGAACTTGCCGTCAACAGCTCTTTGATCACTGGATGAAATTCCGCTGTTTTCAAGTGTTCCCTGGTCATGCGGAACATGCTGTGATACATCATGTAATGCCTGCACTCCCATCACAGTTAGTGCATTGTTGGATGCAGCCTTGATCAAGCCGGCAGCTCGCTTTTTATCAAACGTAACTCTGGTTTTAATCTTAGCCACTCTTTATCAGCCCCACTTCATAATGATGCAGGCGCTTATCATCATACAGCGGCTCGATCAGCATCACCTGATGCTTCATGCCGTTAAATATGATAATATCGTCCATCTGAAACGCTACATCCTGCGGCCTGCTGTTCTTACAATCGTAAAACAGTGTTGCCGCAAGCTGTATCTCCGCATTGTTCTTGTCCCGGACTATCTTTCCGGACGGCTCCATACGAACATGTGTCAGCTCCGTGCCAGAATCCAGTTCTCCTTTGCCCCAGCGATCCTCATTCACTTTCTTGTGAAGTGTCACTGTATGGATCAACAAGCTTTTGGGTATTGCTCTCATATCAGCACCGCCCTCCCCGGTATGTCAATCCGGTTGGCCAGAGCAGGCGTTCCGCCCGCGGGGAAAACCGTGACTGTTCTGTACTGCCGTTCACACCGGAACTGCCAGAATAGCTGAACTTCCCTAGAGTTGCGCTCTGTATTCCAGATCCATTGTCAAGATCAGATCCGCCGTTTGCATCCAGATATTCAATCTGTGCACATACTGCCTTCTTTACGATTTCCTGCGTATCCTCCGGCATTGCAAGAAATGTCAACGGAGTCAGACGGTATAACGTCAGTTCTTCAATCAGCTCTCCTGCCCTCTCGCAAAGAGAAGGGAAGTCGGCAGTGTCTACCGGCTCCCCGTGGAAAGTATCGTTATAATAATTTTCGTCTACATATTCCATACAAGCACCTTCCCTTATGATGTAGTGGCCTCCGTACGCTTGATGTAAACAGTCTGAGGTTTAGAAACCTTTACCCCGTAAATTTTACGTCCCTGTACCGCTGTAGCTCCAATATACTTGCCAGATCCCGCAAGATCCTGATTATGCACTTCAACAGCCCACTCCTGCACACGGTGACACCAGTTCGGATGTCCTGCGATAAACTCAGTAGAGGTCTTCTTAGAAGAAACGACCGTAGTATTCTCGAACATAAGATTGTTTGACTCATATACCGCGAATCCAGCCACACTTCCGATAGCTCCAGCGTTTTTCATCTCCTGGGAGAGATCTCCCTGGCGGATGAAGTGATCATCCATCATCAGTACAGACATAAACTCCGGAGACACGATCAGCCATCTTCCTTCCTGCGGGACACCTTTTCTGCCAAGGTATGTTTTAGCCGCAAGGATTTCTTTATATGCAGTCTCCTCCGTTGCCGCCGTCTTTGTTGTACAGATATTTACCCCGGAAGTGGTCTCAAGTACATTAATGCACTTCTTATCCATCTCAAGCGCAAGGGAATATCCTGCAGAATCCAGACGGTCAGCGACAAGGTTATCCGGAACAGACGCAGCATCATACCCATCGATCAGCTCATTGACCGCTTTATCCTGATCGATATCCAAATCCATGTAAGTCGTGGTTCCTGTTTCCAGATCCACGCCGCTTGCCTTGTTGTAGTCTTTTACCGTCACCTCAGTATCCCTTACCGGAATTTTCACCTTTCCAGCCTTCGGATTTCCTTCATAGTTCGTGTTGAAAATATAATTGTCTCTTGTCACAAGAGTCTGCCGCAGCTTCGCATCAACAAGAGAGGACCATCTTTCCTGATGTGCATGTGCGAACAGTTGTAAAAACATTAAAAAATTCATACTGTAAATTCCTCCTAATAAATTTTTAAGCCCGGATTTTTCTTTAAAAAGGCTTCTTCTACACCGGAGCGTTTCCGACGTGTGCCCTTCTGTCTCTCTCCCCAGGCTTTTCCGTTTGTGTCGTCCGCATCGTCATCGGAGCTATCTGCCCCCTTTTTGAAATGCGGATATTTCTTCACTACTTTTTCGATGGCGTCCTCAAGATCCAGATCCTCATCCGCTGCCATGTACGAGTGTGCCAGAGCCGTTACGTCATCGATCGCATCCTTATCGACGCCCGCCTCAAAACATGCCGCCCTGGTTTCCGCTTTCAGGGCGCGGCTCTCTGCCTCCTTCAGCTTTTCATCGTCTTTCTCTTCGCCATCATCTCCGGCTTTTCCCTTGCCGTCGGTTCCGCTTCCAGATGTTTTTCTCTGCTGCTCACGCTGCCATTTTCTTTTTTCCCTGGCAAGACGCTTCTTCACAGCGTCGTCCACATCCTTCTGTGTAAATTTCTTTTCATCCTGGTCATCGTCCGGATCGTCATCATCTGAATCAGCGTCCGGATCATCGTCTTCTCCTCCGGATCCGTCACCTCCGTCATCTTCATCGCCAGCAAAAAGCTGTAATTTTACTTCCCAGAATCTTTTTTTCATGTTCATGTACTTCATGAGTAATACCTCCATTATTCCGTTTTACGCCCGTCCGGCGCCGTATTAATCTTTACGTATCGATCCCCGTAAGTCATCTGTATGTCACTCACGGCAATAAAAAAAGAATCGATCAGCAGCCTTCCCTGTTCTGAAAGATTCTCGTATTTTAGATCAATGTGCCCGTCCCTGATCTGATAGGAAATCCTGTCTTCCGTCAGAGCTTTCAGCGAATGGATCATCCCCTGCGCAAGAGCCGACACCGCTGCACATATGATATCATTCCCGGTTTCTGCGTATCCCGCATGGCCGTCTACCGTCAGACCATTACTGGCGATATTCACCACAATCAAATGGCATCACTCCCTTCAAAACAATATAAAAATGCCACTAATCTCTGTTGGATCAGTGGCATTAATCCTCCCTATGATTTGGGCACTTTAAACAAATATCCTTATATCCCGGTGTCCGTACAGCCTTTTCAGGCGCTGTCCACTCAGGGGCCATCTCTTCTACAACCATGTGGATATCAAAACATATCCCATCATCAATCTCTCCATCCATCAAAGGACAGTTAATCTTTGCCATTATTCCTTATCACCTCTCTCATCTTTTTAACACGATCATCAAATTCTTCTTTTTGGAATGCTGTACGGATATTGTTGTTTTCTGTGTCAACAAACACAGCCCCATTAGGGCCATAATAGTTTACAAACCGACCATTCCACCGGGTAATAGATACATCAGCCTCTTGCACGAAGCGTATCGCATCGTCCCTTGTAACTCTGTGATCACGTTCCCCATTAATATGCGCATCATCAAACGCAAAGTCGGAAACGTCTATTTTCTCTTTAGGAGAAAGTTCAATCTGCCCTTTCATTCCCGTTGCCTTTATCTCTGTTTTTATTTTATCATCTCTGACCTTTTCTTCAAGTCTTTTCTTCACCCGCCTGTCCGCGACTGTCGCTTCTGCTGATACACGCTTTCCGAATCCAACTACCTGCTCCCGATCAGATCGCCTGTGAAGATGATCTTTACTGTCAACATATGTTTTCAGTTTTGATTCCTTCTGTTTCAGCTTTACTGCTGCCTTTTCAAAAGCATCCCGGTCGCCCAGTTCATCAAAGAGCATGCATTCCCGCTTCTGTTTCCGGACATCCCTTTCGAGAGCACGCTGTACCTGGGTTTCTTTATACAGCGTATCATTTGCATCCATATCCTCGGTTGGAAAATACCGCTGTATGCTCACCCCGGGGACAAATGGCCATTTATGGTGTCCGCAGTTTATGCCCAGGATTCCGTCTGGTTCTCCATAACTCGAATCCTTCCAGGCGTAATATCGTATCCGCTTTCCATAGACATCCTTTGTATATCCACTGCCATTATTCAAGTCAAAGATCTTACCCTGATCCCTGGCACACTTCGGACGCGCACCGGAGTGGCTGTCTATTGCGATCAGATTCACTCCAAAATCCAGACAGCGTGCGGACTGCGTTTCCTCTGCAGTCTGCCTCGCCGTGTTCCTCATTGCCATGTTGACATATGCTTCCGGTGTCCATTCTCTTCCTGCCCTGTCCACAAATGCCGGGATTCCCTTGTCATTAAATTCCTGGATGCACTTCCGGACTGCCTGCTGACGGGACTCCGCTCCGATCGTTGTTGCAGTGGCGTGCTTTCCGAGTATATCAAGAAAGGACTGCTTCTCCGCAATCTCTCCCGCATCGGATGCGATTGTCCTTACCAGTTTCTTAAATGCATCCCTGGCTTTATAGAGCATCGTGGTGTTACAGACATTCAGTGTGTCTTTCGCCTGATCCCGCAGAGTTTTCATCACCTGCCTTACACTCTTACTCTGACCGGATTCAACCGCTTCATCTGCCAGTCCCTGGCGTACCAGATACCGGAATCCTGCATCTGTACTTTTTATTGATTCTTCTGCCGCATCCTGGAGCATCCGTTCCGCGGCCGTCTGACTGATCCCCGCCTGCTGTGCAATAATCTTCATATTCTCCTTATTCAGCTTTCCGATCTCGGCAAGCTTCTGGAGCAGCCATTCATCTGTTGCGATTGGCTGATCATAATCCTTGATATGCCGGATAATATTCCGCATCAGCATAGCCTCCAGATCAGTATATACGCCATCAACTGACTCCGCCAACTGCTGATTCTCCAGAAGGTTCATCGTCTATGCCCTCCCCTTCCTGCTCATCCTGGTTGTCTGGATTTCTGTCATCCATCTGTGTCCAGTCCACATCCTGACCAGTAATCTGATTATCTTCCGCAATACGCTTTATTTCTTTTTTCGCATCTGCCTCACTACATTTATTGATCTCCATGATTGCTGTTAGCTTTGAGCGGAGCCCTGCATTGACAAGCTTAATATTCCTGTCGATCGTTGTATTCGTATCCTCTATGATGGAGTCGTCAAAATCCACTGTCACCTCTGGAATCGAACCATTATCCAAAAACGCGACCGCCTGCGCCATCCCGATCAGGGCGGCTTCCAGGACGATCACATTTTTCTGCCGATTTTGGTAAAGATCAGATTTATCGGAGATCACTTCCGTGGCTGTCTTCACACCACCATTCTCGAATTTATACCGTCCGGTACCCATACCGCATTTCAGGCTCAGTAAGTCCAGGCTCCGCTGGATTCCCAGTTCGTGGTCTGATGCCCGAATTGTCATGTCCACTTCGGTCAGAGACTGCGAATTGTTTCTGTCATCCGGAAGCAGATAATACACCGTATCATTCGGATCAAATGCTGGCGCAGAAACCCCGTCCTCCTGCATCTGGCGCTTAGCCTGTGACAGTGGAACAAGAATCCGCTTCCTGCCAAGAACATATTCATTCATATAGCTGTCGTACACCAGATCGCAGCCTTTTAACTGACTTATGCTGTTGGCGAAAACAGATATCCCAAGAGGGCTGTCCAGATCCACGTTATTGCAGATATTCGGCATTATGATTTGGAATAATGGGCTCTCATATCCGGTGTCAATAACCGGCATCACACTATCCGGGGGATCCAGTTCTTTTCCAGATTTCGCATCAATATACCGATTTTCAATATAATATGTATCCGGATTCTCCGGTTCCACATCTTCATCATTCGGATTCTCCTCGCGGCCTTTCCGGTGTATCTGAAGATAGATGATCTCTTTCCCGTCAGATACCCTGTTGCTTCCAAACGCACATTCCGTTATATCTCCGTTATCCCACGAGAGAGGATAAATCATATCTGCACGGATAAAATCTATAATCACATCTCCTTCGCCGTCCAAATATTCCACAAACGCCGCGGTTCCAAGCGCAAAGGCCATTTCTACTATCTGGTTTCCTCGGACTCTGAAATTATTCCTTTGAAGAATCTCATTAAGCCTGCTTCCATATTCTCCAGCATTGATGGTGACTTTTTCATTCAGCATCAGATTCGCCCAGTCTTCACATACCTTTTTCGCCATTCCCAGGCGGTATCTCTTCTGCTTCGTTGTGGTCATGCCGTTATAGATTTTGTATGTATGAAAGTTCTCTACATCCCCCTGATACCAGTCCAACCATTCATCAATATGAGTGCATGTTTCATCAGGAATCGTGTTATATCTCTGCTCGGTAAGATACTGCCGTATAGCGTTATTCATAACAATCACCTCTATGCTGCAATGTATAAAATATCATCCTGCACGCTCTCCGTGCTGTATTCTGTGCTGTCCAGACTGTCCACATTCATCAGTCCATCATCAAGCCGGACATCCATGTTCTTCTTTTTCTCGTCGTATACAGCCTGCTCAAATGCCTCAATAATGTGCGTACAGTGTTTCATGATCTTCCATCTGTGTTGTGCAATCAGGCTGTTATAGAAGGCGATCCGGTCGTTGATCGGACCCTTTATGGCATTCTTGATGTCTATGCTCACATGAGCCTGCGCGCATGCCATCTCCAGACCGGAGATCAATGTCTGTTCTGCACTATCACAATACGCTTCATAGACTTTATACTTTGTCTGCGCACGTCTTACAAAATCCACAAATGCCTCTTGGAGCTGTTGCGGATTAATGCGGTCTTTCTTGTAATATTCATCCAGTACAACAACCTGCTTATATCCTCTGGTGAATCCGGTAAGGGTAAAAGAATGAGCCGACTTCGTTCCACCGAAATCGACTCCGATCACCGCATATGCAATTTCATTGTCTTTGAGCCATCTATCTGTAATCAGGTATTCCTTCACGTGATCCGCAAACTGCTGATAAATCAACCCGTCAGCGGCCACCCATAATCCAAGAATAAAGCGCTTATAGAATACACTGCCATGCGACCACGACCGCTCATATGCTTCCCGGCGAGTCTTGGATAGTGATAAATTATCCGTCATCATAAAATGCAGATGATATACTCGCTTCGCTTTCTTCTTCTCCGGAAGAAGAAATTCTTCCCGGATGTAGTGATGCGGTCCTTCCGGATTGCAGTTCATCCAGACTTTCCATCCATCAACGGAGCATCGCCCGATTGCCTGATCAATGAATGACTGCGGGAAAAGCGCCGCCTCGTCAAGATATGCTCCTGCCGCCGTCAGCCCCTGAAGGGCATCCTGAGACGCCTCTGTATTGGCGCCATAAAGATAATATGTGTTACTACCAATCTCCACCCTGGCATCTGTACCAGATCGAATGTAAGTATACGGCCATCCCCAGGCTTCCAGAATCTGGAGCATGGGCCGGATCACGTTCTTCTTCAGAGCGCCCATCGTCTTTCCCGCAAGAATAAAGGACTGTCCCTCGAACATTTCCTGAGACCAGGTCAGAAATCCGATAATACAGGCTATTGTCTTCCCCGATCGGATTGCTCCATCCGCTATAACAAAATCATTGTTCGCAGACATTACTCCGGGGCGCCACCAGTGCATCAGGCGTCTCTGTTGTGCTGAGAAAGGGAGGAACTTAAACTTCGCCGGTCTCTTCTGCTTCTTCGGCATCGTCATCTTCCTCCTTTTCCTGATCTGCAAACAGCTCTTCCAGATCTTCATCTGTTGGTCTCATGGCTTTCAGGAAGTTCTGGATATTTTCTTCCTGATCGCCGTCATCTCCAACCTCCTGATCCCGGGCGCGTTTTGCGCGGTCAGTCCTGATTCTCTGCTCCTCCAGATCCGCATCAGACTTATCCGTCTGCCCAACCACCTTCATGATGGCATTGTATGCTTTCACGTCTCCAAGCATCGCCTGGTTGATCATTGCCATTGTGATGATCTCCTCGTAAGTGCTTTCGCCTCCATCAGCGATCAGCACATCGGAGAGTCCCTCGACATGCGCCCGCATCGTCAGGCACCGGTTCATAGTGTCTCTGAGGGCAGCTTTCCGGCGTCGCGCTCTTCCCGACGCTTCCCCGGCTTTCCTTGCCAGTTCCCGGCGTTCACTCGGAGTTCGTTTGTTATTCGCGTCCATTATGTTTTCATAATTCGCCACTTCACCACCTTCAATTCTGGCATTTTATCGCATAAGAGAAGCACCCCGCCGTCTGGTAAGGTGCTTCTCTTTTCTCGTCTTCTCGATGATACCATAATACCACAGATCTTACTGACATTCACTGACATCTTTCGGAATTTCAAAATGAGCCAGAGCCTTCCCGTGGATTCTGAATATCTGACGTTCAGAAAATCCCATCTTCTCCGCGATCTCCCACCAATCAAGCCCACTTATGTACCGATAAAACAGGACATCCGACTCATTCCGGCTATTCATGCGCTTGATCTGGAGCGCAATCTCCTGATAAGTCTTGATTCTGAGATAGCGTTCATGAATCAATTCCCTGATCATCTCATCCAGCTCAGCTGCGTACCCAGAGAGATCTCCCTGCCCTCCGCTTCCGTGTGGCATCCCGTCATCAGGCTTCATAGACGGGTGCAGTTTCATCTCTCTTAATTCCGCGATCTCGGCATTGATCCGGTGGATTCTCCGGACATGCTGGCGGTAACTCCGCAGGTATTCCTTTTTCTTATCATTCTCACTCACTGTCTTCTCTTCGATGTTGTCCATCCGCATCACCTCTTATGCTGTAATTCTGGTATGCCTTATGTACAAACTGCCGTGCTGCATGTCCGTCCGGCTTCTTGTCCGCCAGCCCGCCGTAGTGACTCTGCAAATCCGCCTTGACCTCTGCCGGGCTGCGCCGTGTGTCTGTACTCCGTTTCATGCTCACACTCCCCTTCCTATGCAGAATCCGACCAGGAACCCAGTGATCACTCCCGCCGCTGCGGATACCAGGCAAACCAGCGCTGTTGTTAATCCTCCCATTCAATCCCGCCTTTCTCGACAATCTCAATCGCTCTGTGATATGCCTCGAACCTTCCTTGCGAACGACCTTCGTCATATATTTCTTCGCCGTCCATTGTTTCAGATTCTTCATCAGAATCGTTGTATTCCCTTTGCCTTAATTCAACTAATTCCTCAATTACCTTTTTCTTGTCAAATGCTGTCTGGCAATCAGAAATTTCTTGCAAAACAACATTAAAAACCTCGGAGTATAATTTCATGTCATCAGCAGAGACAAATGGACTTGTAGACCAACACTCTCTTATTATTTCAATGCTGGATTTGACCGATTTCCGGCTGATTAAATCATTGTATGGATAATCGTATCCGCATTCATCTTTTTCTACAATGTCAAGATATTTATCCAAATATCCAAATACAA
>DWVT01000044.1 GCA_019120075.1 Candidatus Mediterraneibacter excrementigallinarum | reverse complement strand
CTCTTTTGACTTCACTTCAACCATCTTGTCGATCTTCTCGATATACTTGTCTGTAATCTTCTGAAGTTCGTCTTCAAGATCTTTGATGCCGTCTTCTGATATCTCAGTTCCCTTCAGTTTCTTGAACGCCACATTTCCGTCGCGGCGGATATTACGGACAGCAACCTTTGCCGCCTCGCCTTTCTTCTTTACATCCTTTGCCAGCTCTTTTCTCCGCTCCTCCGTCAGTTCCGGGAAGACCAGACGAATCGAGGATCCGTCGTTGGTCGGATTGATTCCGATATCCGAAGTAAGGATTGCCTTCTCGATCGCTTTTAACATGCTCTTCTCCCAGGGCTGGATCTGGATCATTCTCGCCTCCGGCACGGAGACATTCGCCACCTGCTGGATCGGGGTGGGCGCTCCGTAGTAATCGACCACGATCTTGTCCAGCACGTGGGGATTTGCGCGTCCCGCGCGGATCGTCGCAAGCTCGGAGTCAAGATTATTGATCGTCTTTGTCATCTTATTATCATATACAACTAATTTCTCATCCATACCAGAGTCCTCCTAAACCGTTACTTTTGTTCCTGTGAAATTTCCGCTCATGGTCTCTACGATACTGTTCTCTTCGTTCAGTCCGAACACGAGCATGGGCATCTTATTTTCCAGACAGAGGATCGATGCTGTCAGATCCACTGCCGCCAGTTTTTTGTCGATCACTTCCTGAATCGAAACTTCATCATACTTGACCGCCTCCGGATTTACTTTCGGATCGCTGTCGTAGATTCCGTCGATGGCCTTGGCAAGAAGCATCGCGTCCGCCTCGATCTCAATGGCCCGGAGCACAGCTCCCGTATCCGTTGAGAAATACGGATGTCCGGTACCGCCGGCGAAGAAGATCACCTTTCCCGACTCCAGCGCTTCCACTGCCGCATCCTTTGAAAAAAGTGTTGTAAATGCACCGCACACAAAAGGAGTGAACACTTCTGTCTTCATTCCAACATGGCGGAAGATATCCGACACGTAGATACAGTTCATCACCGTTGCAAGCATCCCGATCTGGTCCGCCTTTGTCCGGTCTATCGTCTCGCTCGTCCGTCCCCGCCAGAAGTTTCCTCCGCCGGTCACGATCGCCACCTGGATGCCATCGTCAACAAGCTTCTTCACCTGCTGCGCCACACCGATGCAGGTCTCCTCGTCAAATCCGGTCTTTTTCTCTCCTGCCAGTGCCTCTCCGCTCAGTTTAAGCAAAATTCTCTTCATGTCTGTAGTACTCCTTTGATTTACTAACTAAATTGAAGTATAACATAAGTTTTCCAATTTGTCATGTATATATCCTGCATCTCTCTCATCCGTCATCACAGTCAGCCTGTCCCCTGCCTGGAGTATGGTCTTTCCCCTGGGAATGAGTTCCTTTCCGTCCCTCTCAAGGGAGACGAGGAGACAGCTGGAGGGCCAGTGAATCTCCATGACTTTCCGCCCTTCCAGCACGGATCCGCCCATGATCACAAACTCGCTCAGCACCTTCTGTCCGCCGGCAGTCTGTCTCTTCGCACCCTGTCCTTCCAGGATCCTCCCCAGAAGGCTCTCATAGATAGGCTCGGATCGAAGGAGCGTCGCCGTGATGTACGCCGCCACGGAGACGATCGCAAGGGAAAGCATCTGGCTGACTGAGCCCGACATCTCAAAGAGAAGGATGATACCGGTAATGGGAGCCCGCACGATGGCGGTAAAAAACCCCGCCATGGCGAGAAGCACGAAATTGTTAATGTACATGGGATCCAGACCGAATATCTGCACCCCGGCCATGGCAAAAGCGCCCCCCGCCAGCGCTCCAAGGATCAGCAGCGGGAAGAAAATTCCGCCCGGAGCGCCGGAACCGAAACTGACTGCCGAAAACAGAAGTTTTACAACAAATGTGATCACGACCAGTCCAAGCGTCATCTCCCCTGCAGTCAGAGACACGATCAGTCCGTTGCCGCTGCCAAGCACGGAAGGCATGATAAGTCCCACCGCTCCTGCTGCCAGGAAGGCGATCACCAGCCGCCCTGTAACTCCGAGAAACGCCGGTTTTTTATACAGATCCTGGGCCTTGAGCATGAGACGGTTGTAAAGCGCTCCAAGGACGCCAAGGATCACTCCGAGGATCAGCAGCATCCAGTAATAGTTCTGCGGCAGAGCATGTTCAATGGAAAACTGGAACACCGGGTCGATCCCGACGATATGGGAGGAGATGAAATCCGCTGTTACGGATGCTGTCATAACAGAGATCAGGATATTCACGGAGAATCCTTTATGTATCTCTTCCAGGGAAAACATCATCCCTGCAAGCGGCGCGTGGAACGCAGCGGCAAGCCCGGCGCTGGCACCGCAGGTCATCAGATATCTTTCTTCCGTCTTTCCACGGTCCAGCAGACGCGAAACACCCTGCCCCGTCATTGCTCCCAGCTGGATCGACGGGCCTTCCCTTCCCAGAGAGAGACCTCC
Source organism: Candidatus Mediterraneibacter excrementigallinarum (assembly GCA_019120075.1). Classification (GTDB taxonomy): domain Bacteria; phylum Bacillota; class Clostridia; order Lachnospirales; family Lachnospiraceae; genus Mediterraneibacter; species Mediterraneibacter excrementigallinarum. The sequence continues at coordinate 20,990 of DWVT01000044.1, read as the reverse complement.
GAGGATACACAGGAAACCTCCCAGAAATTTTGCCGGCAGCACCCTCTTCCACTTCTGGGAAAGCTTGCCGAGGATCTCTCCCTCCACCTGAGGGATTCCGCTCCCGGAGATCATTGGTTCAAGCTTTACCAGCTTTCCCACCACCAGTGCCATCAGGATCAGAACAGCCATCCATCCCAGGATCCGAAGAGGATCCTTTCCGATAAATCCAAGGATCTCACTCAGCGCATTTCCCGCAAAAGTCAGAGCCAGCCTGTAGAGCAGCACGATCAGTCCGGCTGCTGCCCCCACCAGAAGTCCCTCTCCGATCAGGATGACCGGGAACCGCTCTGCCCTTCGGATCGTATGAGATACGTCTTTTTTCATGATGCATGCCCCTTTCTTCTTCCGGATTCTCGTCTTACAGACGGATCAGCATGGAAAACAGTACAGTGATGATCCCGCAGATCCCGATGGCAAGTCCGCTCATAGCGCCTTCTACTTCTCCGATCTCAATGGCCTTCGAGGTTCCAACCGCATGGCTGGATGCGCCGATGGCAAGTCCCGCGGCCACAGGATCCGTGATATGAAAGATCTTAATCAGGAACGGGGCCAGAATGCCTCCCAGAATCCCCGTTCCGATCACTGCCACAACGGTGATGGGGACTACGCCGCCCGCCGGTTCCGCGATACTCACTGCGATAGGCGTGGTCACGGATTTGGGGATAAGGGACACTGTCAGGCTGTCATCCAGTCCGAACAGTCTGCACATCACGTAGACGCTGGCCATGGATGCCGCGGATCCCGCGCTGCATCCTGCCAGGATCGGCAGCCAGTATTCCCTCAGGATCTGTCTCTTTGTGTAGATCGCCACAGCCAGACAGGCGGTCGCCGGAGCCAGGAACATATTGATAATTTCTCCTCCCACATTGTAGGATTCATACGGGATATCAAAGATCACCAGCACGCCTGCAGTCAGGACAATGGCGATGATCAGCGGATTGCACACCGGCGTCTTCAGCTTCTGGTTCAGTTTAACACCGATACCAAAAGTGATCACGCTCAGAGCCACTCCGAAATAAGGTGATTCAAACAGTTCTTTCAAGTCTTTTCCTCCTTACGCATCACTTTTCTTTTTTCTGATCAAATACATAGTGAAACGGACTGTATATGCTGTCACCGCAAATGTGACGACGGTGGACACCGTGCAGATAATGATGAGCTGTACCACTGCATTTTTCAGGATGTCCATATAATTAATGATACTCACTCCTGCAGGAATAAAGAAGAACGCCATGTTTTCCAGAAGAAAATCTGATTTTTCCTGCACATGCTCGATCTTCAGGATACCGGCTGCCAGACAGAGAAACAGCAGGATCATCCCAATAATGCTTGCCGGGAAAACACCCGGAAAGATCTTCTCAATGACCATGCTGATCCAGCAGACGGAAAATATGATGCCTATCTGTTTTATGATCTTCATTTTCTCTTTCCTTTTATATAGTGTAATGTAACATCCGGCAGGAAGACCGTCTCACCTTCCCGGACGTCCACATGATAAAATACCATTCTGATATAAGTATGTCAACGGATATGATTTTACTTGACAATCGTTACTATATGATTTATGATACAAATGTTTTCACACTTTAAACAACTAAAATTTTACAGTGTGAAGTTAAAATAAAGAAATTTTATCAATATATTTTTGGAGGATTACAGAAATGATCATTGTACTGAAACCGCACACGACCGAAGAAAATATAACACGTGTGGAAAATCTTGTCAAAAAACGCGGGCTGGACACTCACGTTGTCCGCGGTACCGAGATGACGATCATTGGCTGTATCGGAGATACAACACTGATCGATCCGCGGCAGTTTGAAGTTGACAGCTGCGTCGATAAAGTCATGCATGTACAGGAGCCATATAAACTTGCCAACCGCGCTTTTCACCCGGAGGATTCTGTGGTGAACGTCTCCGGTGTAAAGATCGGCGGCGGGCATTTAGGACTGATCGCCGGTCCCTGTTCCGTAGAGTCCTTTGAGCAGGTCCTTGAGATCGCCAAAGCCGCAAAGGAGTCCGGAGCGAACCTGCTCCGCGGCGGCGCGTTCAAGCCCAGGACCAGCCCCTATTCTTTCCAGGGACTCGGGCTGGAGGGACTGGATATCCTCTGCGCGGTAAAAGAGGAAGTCGGTCTCCCCATTGTGACAGAGTTAATGTCTCCGCAGTATCTCGATATCTTCAACGAGAAAGTGGATCTGATCCAGATCGGCGCCCGCAACATGCAGAATTTTGACCTGCTCAAGCAGCTGGGTCAGGTTGACCGCCCCATCCTTCTCAAGAGAGGGCTCAACGCGACTTACGAAGAATGGATCATGTCCGCAGAGTATATCATGGCTGCCGGAAATGAAAATGTAATCCTCTGCGAGAGAGGGATCCGCACCTTCGAGACCTTCACAAGGAATACTCTGGATCTCCAGAGCATCCCCGTGCTCCGAAAGAAGACCCATCTCCCCGTCATCGTAGACCCAAGCCACGCAGGCGGAAAGTGGTGGCTGGTTGAGCCCATGGCAAAAGCCGCTATCGCTGCCGGCGCTGACGGACTCATGATCGAAGTCCACAACGATCCAGAATGCGCGCTGTGCGACGGAGCTCAGTCCCTGAAACCGGCAAAATATGACGCACTTCTCAAACAGGTACGGCAGATTGCTGAAGTTGTAGGAAAGATTCTGTAAATTTCTTAAAAAGGTGCCGTGTACTTTTTCAAAAGTGCCTGGCACCTTTTTAAAATATTTTCTGAAAACGAGGTATTCAAGCATGAATTTGACAGTTAATTTAGGCGAAAGCACCTATAATATCTATATTGAAAAGGGAATCCTCCCCAGAGCAGGGGAATATGTCAGAAAAGTTTTTAATGGGCAAAAAATCATGATAATTTCGGACGACAATGTTTTTCCCTTGTATGGCGCCACGCTCATGGGAAGCCTGATTGATTATGAATGCCACACTCTCGTTCTCCCCCATGGAGAGCCGACTAAAAATTTCCGCACACTGCCCGCTGTTTATTCCGCTCTTCTTGACGCCCGGCTGACCCGCAGTGATCTGGTCATCGCCCTCGGCGGCGGTGTGATCGGAGATCTCGCCGGATTTGCAGCAGCAAGTTACCTTCGCGGAGTAAAGCTGATCCAGATTCCCACATCCCTCCTGGCCCAGGTAGACTCTTCTGTGGGCGGCAAAGTGGCCGTAGATCTTCCTCAGGGGAAGAATCTGGTTGGCGCCTTCTATCATCCGAAAATGGTGCTGATCGATCCGGACGTCCTGGACACGCTTCCGCAGCACTTCATCAACGACGGAATGGGAGAAGTGATCAAATACGGCTGTATTAAGGATGCAGAACTGTTTAACTCCCTGTGTTCCCACAGTTCTTTTGAAGATCTGAAAGCCGACCTCACTGATGTGATCACCAGATGTGTGGACATAAAAAGAGAAGTCGTTGAAGCCGATCAGTTTGACAAAGGAGAGCGTATGCTCCTGAATTTCGGTCATACCCTTGCCCACACCATTGAACAGCATTACAACTACGAACGTGAGAGCCACGGCGAGGCAGTCGGAATCGGCATGTACCAGATCACAAAGATCGCAGAAGAAAAAGGCTTGACCGCCCCGAGATGTGCAGAAAAAATCAAAAAAGCGCTTGATATCTACGGACTTCCCTCCCAATGCGGCCTTCCGCTTTCCGATCTGACCGAGGCGATCACACTTGATAAGAAAAATCTGGGCGGGCATCTGAATGTAGTACTGCTGAGGGAAATCGGCGACAGTTATACTTATCCGACAAATATAGATTTTTTCAACCAGGATATCTCTGTCTGACATCCCAAGTATTGTCAGACATTTCAAAACAGAAGCTTTAAACTTTTCTCTTCTCAAAAACTAATCAGAAAACAGTGGACGAAAGTACACGGTACCTTCGTCCACTGTTTTCTGATTATTCTGCAAATTCTACAGCACTGCCCAGGGATCTTCTTTCCCCTCTGCTCTCAACATACAGCTTTCAATCGAATGCTTCACCATGTCGCTCACTGCCTGGTCTGTGTAGAATGCCATATGCGGCGTCACGATCACATTCGGGAAGCCGCGCAGGATATACAGATCCCGTTTGCTGAGGATATCTGATTTCAGATCATTGTAATACAGGCCAAACTCATCTTCTATCACATCCAGCCCTGCCGCGCCGACCTTTCCGGATTCAATTCCCTCTATCAGCGCCTTTGTGTCAACCAGTCCGCCGCGGGCCGTATTGACGATTACTACGCCGTCTTTCATCTTTTCTATCGCGGTCTTATCGATCAGGTGGAAATTATCCTCCGTAAGAGGCATATGCAGCGTGATCAGATCACACTCCCGGAAAATGGTATCCAGATCCGCATACTGCGCATGCTCCTTTACCTCTTCATTTTCATATTTATCATAGGCATAGACTCTGCAGCCGAAGCCGGAGAGATCACGGATCACAGACCTGCCGATTCTTCCTGTCCCGAGCACACCCACTGTGAAATTGGGAAGTTCCCGTCCCTGGATCCCGGGAAGAGAGAAATCATTCATCTCCGCCCTCTGCATGATCCGCTTCATCTTCCGGATCGACATCAGCATGAGCATAACCGTATAATCCGCCACACATTCCGGCGAATAGGACACATTGCTCACATGGATCCCGCACTTTCTTGCAGCGTCAAGGTCAATATGGTCATATCCGATCGTTCTCGTGGAGATCATCTTCACTCCCAGCTCATGAAACCGCTCCATCAGCTGTGCGTCAATCTTTGACGTGATGATGCTGACATATTCATATCCAGCCGCCAGATGGGCATTTTCCAGTGTTGGAGGAGCCGTGCAGATCCCCAGTTCCACATGATATTCCTCCGCAAATTTCTGAAAATATTCCGCCTCGTCAAATTCTCTGTAGTCAAAAACAAAAATCTTCATCCTGATACTCCTCGCTCTTACATTATCAAATATCATAGTATAAAACTTGTCCCGTGTTATCTTACGCCCTTCCCCTGAAAAAGGATTCAGATAAGTCCGTAATGCTTCAGTGCGTTGGCGATCCCGTTCTCCTCCACCCTGCTGGTCACATATTCCGTATAAGGATCAAGCACCGGGGAATGAACGCCCATCGCAACCGTGTGGCAGGCATACTCAAACATAGACAGATCGTTGCTGCTGTCGCCAAATACATAGGCTCTCTCCTTCGGAATCCCCAGTTTCTCCATGGTAAATTCACACGCCGTTGCCTTGGAATACCCCTTCTGGATCACTTCGTAGGTATTGCCACCGCGGTCAATTGCTTCCATATCATCCTCGATATATTTCAGAAACCGTTCCAGATCACTCTCTCCATCTGCGTATATAAACAGTTTGTCATAGGTAAAACCGCCGGACTCCAGAGGCTGTTCGATCCCCATACCTTTTTCCCTGAAATATCTTCTTGACTGCTCCAGATTTTCAAATCTGCTCATGCGCCCCGGAAAATAAACATCCTCCACGCCCTCGGCAACGCCGCCCAGTCTGCATTTCTCTATCTCTTCAATGATCTTCTTCCCGCGCTCCCGGGGTACGGACCGGGCAAACAGAATCTCATCCCCATACAAAAGATACGTCCCGCAGCCGCAGAGATACCCGTCAAAGCGGACTCTCCTTACCTCGGAGGGCACACTGCAGATAGTCCTTCCCGTGTTGATAAACAGCAGATGTCCTCTCTCCTGTGCCTCCTGAAGGGCACGGGCCGCACTCTCCGGCACTTTCTTTGTATCATCGCTTATGACCGTCCCGTCAATATCAAAAAATAAGACTGCTCTTTCCATGTTTCATACTCCTGTAATGTTATTCCCTGTACACTTTATCACTCCCGCCAGCAGATGTCCACCGTATATAACATGTATAACAGCATCTCATCCCCGGAACCTCCAGGCGGACCTGCGGATCATCTTGTTTCCCGCCTCAGAAATTCCTCGCAGAAAAATATCACGGTATATCAGAAACGGACCCTCCGTTCCCGATGCACCGTGACCTATGTCTGTATACTCCGGCACAGCTGCCGCGCCGATCCACAGCGTCTTCTCATCTTTTTCTGAACATTTCCACAATATCGACCATCTCCTGCGACGGGTTTGAAATTACTGCCGACTGCACCACCGGACAGGGCGGGTCGTTCTTTACACTCTCAACTGCCGCTGTTACCGCCGACACATCGCCTCCCATGAAAATGAGGACATGACCACCACATTTCGTATCCTTGGTCACATATTCTACATCCGCCGTCTTCAGCATACGGTCGGTAACGATCACGCCGTTCGCATCCCCTGTGACTTCCACCAGTCCATAAGCTCCATACTTCATAGTCATACCTCTACTTTCCTATCGTCATCGCGATCGCTGTCTCTGTATCTTCCGAGGGAGCAGCGATCACTGTATGGGAAATAATCTTTGCCAGCGGACGGGCTGTTTCCAGCGCCGCTTCCATCGCAGCTTTCACATCAGATACCGTTCCTCTCATCTTCACACAGGCACCGGCTCCCAGACGGTTCCTCTCCACTGCCTGGATCTTCACAGCCGCCGCTTTTGCTGCTGCATCAAGCGCCACAAAGCAGATGCACTCGCTGTCCAGCTCAAAAACGCCGATTGCCATCCCCGTATAATTCTCTGCCATATCTTCCTCCTGAACTCATCCCGGAATGAATGTCCAAATGACCTTCTACACCGGAACCTCTCTGTTTCTTCTGTTTTACCTTCTCTTATTTTACTAAAAACATGGTTGGAAATCAATCCTTCATTATCCGCTTTTCCCCTTCATATAATAGATAGAAACAGGATCAGACGGCAGGAATATGAAAAAATATTTTCCTCAAAAATCATTTCTCTCTCTGAGGGAAAAATTGGTCACCCGGTCAGCTGCGAAAGCGCTCTTCCTGTTAGCAGGAGCCTTTCTGCTCGGCACAGCCGCGGGAGCCGCAAAAGACGCACTCTCCGGAACCTCTTCTCACTCCTCTTACACCGCCCCTGCCCTTCCCGTCTCAGCGGAAGGGAACTGGGGACTGAGCTTTCAGGAGGAGGGGCAGACGCCCGTGGGGAACGCCACGTTCGACGAACTGGCACAATATGACGCCTACTATGCGGAAGACACTGACGAGAAAGTGCTCTATCTCACCTTCGACGCAGGCTATGAAAACGGAAACACAGAGCCCATTCTGGACGCGCTTGCAAAGCACAGCGTATCCGCCACATTTTTTGTAGTTGGAACATACATAGATTCTGAACCGGAACTGATAAAAAGAATGGTGGAAGAAGGTCACACTGTGGGAAACCACACCTGGCACCACCCGGATATGTCCCAGATTGCAACCATGGATTCCTTCAAAAAAGAACTTGTAGATGTAGAAGACGCCTATCGCGATGTGACCGGACAGGAAATGACGAAATTCTACCGTCCCCCTCAGGGAAAATACAACGAAGAAAATCTGAAGATGGCACAGCAGCTCGGATATAAGACCTTTTTCTGGAGTCTGGCATATGTGGACTGGTATCAGGATGACCAGCCCTCCCCGGAAGAAGCCTTTGACAAACTTCTGGGCCGGATTCATCCCGGCGCCATCGTCCTGCTCCACAGCACCTCCTCCACTAACGCACAGATTCTTGACGAGCTGCTGACAAAATGGGAGGAAATGGGATATGAAGTGAGACCGCTGACAGATCTGGCGGGGGAGTAAAATAATCCGCCGGAGGAGATGTATTGACAGCAGACCCGCTCTCGCTCGGAAAGCGACGCAGCGGACACGTAGGATCGCAAAAAACGCGCTCCAAGTGCCGGCGTCGTTTTACGATCTTTCGTCAACACATCCCCTCCGGCTGGGTTGTTCCACTCGCCACGGCATTTCCGGGAGCGGACGGGAGAGACGCGCCCCTTTGGGGCGCTGCTCCCTGGAGCACATAAAACTCCGGAAAAGCTTCTGCTTTCCTTCCTGGCTGCGAAGTCATATCTCCTAAAATTCCTTCTCCTCCCGGCCGCGAAAGCATTTCTCCAGGAATCCCTTCTCCTTCCGGCCGCGAAAGTGCAGCCGGAAGCAGGTGTTGATTAAGGACTGTAGAACGACGCCGGTACTTGGATTGCGTCTTTTGCGATCCTAGTACCGCTGCGTCGTTCTCCAAGCGAAAGCGGGTCCGAAAGCAATACCTGCCTCCGGCGGCCCCTTTCGCCCCGCCGGATCAGAGATTCTCCACTGCCGCCCTCTCGATCGCCAGTCCTTTTGTATACCGCTCCATGAATTTCTCATAGCCTTCCACATCCCTGGGAACCGGATCCATCCCGGTGCCTTTCGTCTCATGGAACACCTTATTTGCAAGATAATCGGTCAGACTTTCTCCTTCTTCCTTTCTCACAAGGTAATCCGCCAGAAGCGCGATTCCCCAGGCGCCGCCTTCGCCGGCTGTCTCCATGACATAGACCGGGGTGTCAATGGCTCCGGCAAGGATCCGCTGGCCCACACCTTTTGTCTTAAAGAGGCCGCCGTGTCCCATCATGCGGTCCAGTTTCACATTCTCCTTTTTGAGCAGGATATCCATCCCGGTCTTCAGGGCTCCGAGAGAAGTATAAAGGTTCACACGCATAAAGTTCGCAAGGTTGAATCGGCTCTCAGGCGTGCGTACGAAGAGAGGTCTTCCTTCATCGAAACCGGTGATATGCTCCCCTGAAAAATAGTTATATGCCAGCAGTCCGCCGCAGTCCTCATCTCCCTCCAGCGCCTTGTTGTAAAGGGTTGAGAAGAGACGGTTCATATCCACATCGATACCGAAGGCTTCCGCGAATTCTCTGAAGATTCCCACCCAGGCGTTCAGATCTGAAGTACAGTTGTTGCAGTGCACCATAGCCACCAGATCTCCGGACGGCGTTGTCACGAGATCGATCTCCTCGTAGGGTCTGGTCAGATCTTTCTCCAGAACAGCCATGGCAAACACACTGGTGCCGGCGGAAACATTTCCGGTGCGCACGGCAACACTGTTGGTCGCCGTCATTCCGGTCCCTGCATCTCCCTCCGGAGGACACAGGGGAATCCCTGCCTCCAGGTTTCCATCCGGATCCAGAAGTCTTGCCCCTTCTTCTGTAAGGCAGCCGGCATCCTGGCCTGCAAGAAGGACTTTGGGAAGAAGATCCCGGATCTTCCACGGATATCCTTTATCTGCCACAAGTTCGTCGAACTGATCCAGCATCCTTGCATCGAAATCTTTCGCCTCGATGTTAATGGGGAACATCCCGGCAGCGTCTCCGCTTCCCAGCACTTTCCTTCCAGTCAGCTTCCAGTGGATATATCCTGAAAGAGTGGTAAAAAAGCGAACCTTATCCACATGATCTTCCCCGTTTAAGATCGCCTGATACAGATGTGCGATGCTCCAGCGCTGAGGAATATGGTAGGCAAAAAGCTCAGAAAGCTTTTCCGAAGCCTCTCCGGTGATCGTATTCCGCCATGTACGGAAGGGCACGAGAAGTTCATCGTTCTCATCAAACGCCAGATATCCGTGCATCATAGCACTGACGCCCATCGCTGCAAACCGGGTCAGCTTTACCCCGTACTCCTCTTCCACATTTTTCACCAGATCTCTGTAACATCCCTGAAGTCCTGCCCAGATATCCTCCATGTCATAGGTCCAGATATGATCCACATATTTGTTTTCCCAGTCATAGCTTCCCGAAGCCACAGGAGCCTTGTCCACATCGATCAGAACCGCCTTGATCCGTGTGGATCCCAGCTCGATTCCGAGGATGGCCTGTCCTGAGGTAATGGCTTTTCTGATTTCTTCTTTTCCGCGCATCCCGTATTCCTCCTTGTCATTTTTCTGTTTTAGACCGGATAGGGGAACCCTCGGTCCCTTATCCGATCTGTGCGGTACCACGGACAGCTCACAGTAAAGCCGTTCTGCGCTGCGTTTCGATCCGCGCTAAGCGGATGTCCGCTGGACGTTCAGCGCCGCTGTCCGTTGCCCGGCAAATGTCTGCTCATACTTTTACAGCATGGTCTTCCTCAGTTCTTCACCGCTCTTCTGGCTCAGGTAAGCCGGAGCGATATCAAACACAGTTTTACATCCGGACGCTCCCTCTGATGCAAGCCGGAAAGCCGCGCGGGCATATGCCACGAGTACGGATGAAGTGAACTCCGGATTGGAATCCAGTTTCAGACTGTACTCGATCAGATGGCTGTTTTCTTTCTCCCATCCGGTTTTTCCGCTGCGGAGTACAAATCCTCCGTGAGGGATCCCGCTGTGTTTCTCTTTCAGCTCTTTCTCGCTGATAAAATGTACTGTCGTGTCATAGTCGGAAAAATAGTTCGGCATGGTCTTGATCTCTTCCTCCACCTTTGCCGGGTCTGCGCCTTCCTCCAGGACTACGAAGCACTCTCTTGTATGTTTCTCTCTCGTTGTCAGATCCGGATTTTCCCCACTCCTCACTGCTTCCAGAGCACTCTCCACCGGGATCGTATACTGTTTCGCATCCTTTACTCCTTCTACGCGGCGGATGGCGTCAGAGTGTCCCTGGCTGACTCCCTTGCCCCAGAAAGTGTAATCTTTCCCTTCCGGAAGGATCGCGTTGGCATACAGTCTGTTCAGGGAAAACATTCCCGGATCCCAGCCCACGGAAATGATCCCGACTTTGCCGCTCTTCTTCGCCGCAGCGTCCACGTTCGCAAAATGCTCCGGGATCCGGGCGTGGGTGTCAAAACTGTCGATCACATTGAACATCTCTGCAAATTTCGGCGTCTGCTCCGGCAGATCCGTCGCGCTTCCGCCGCAGAGGATCATCACATCAATTTTGTCTTTCCATTCTGCCGCGTCATCGATCCGGCACACCGGCACTCCGTCTGTCAGGATGCTCACATCTGAGGGATTCCTGCGGGTAAACACTGCCGCAAGTTCCATATCACTGTTCTGACGGATAGCGCATTCTACGCCCCGTCCCAGATTCCCATAACCTAAAATTCCGATTCGAATACTCATCTTTTTACTCCTTTGGTATTGTTGATCAGGATGCGCGCCGGGACCGGATCCCGAAGCACATCGCTCCTTTTGTTATTATACCGTCCGGGGAGTAACTTTTCAATGTATTACGGGCTATTTCCAGTATGCATCAGGTCTATTTCCGGTACGCGATCTCGTTCCATCTGAGTTCATTTTTCAGATTTCGTATCTTGGTGTCCTTGTCGATATAGACTGCCTCAATGCCCATCATTGCCGCCCAGTCACCCATCTGCTCCGCAGTCAGGTCGTAAGTGAAAGCTGTGTGATGCGCGCCTCCGCAGAGGATCCATGCTTCCGCCCCGGTATAGAGATCCGGTTCCGGAGTCCAGTACGCAGTCGCCACCGGCAGTTTCGGCATTGGTTTTTCCGTCTTTTTACACTCCACATTGTTGATGATCAGGCGGAACCGGTCTCCCAGATCGATCAGGGATGTGGCAATGGCCGGACCTTCCTTTGCGGTAAACACCAGCCGCGCCGGATCCTCCCGGTCTCCCATGGAAAGCGGATTCACCTTGATGCTGACGGGACCGTCTGAGATGGACGGGCACACTTCCAGCATATGCGCCTCCAGGATCCCTTCTTTCCCCGGAACAAGATTATATGTATAATCTTCCATGAACGACGTTCCTTTTGCGTCCTTCACCCCTTCTGTCATGATCTTCATGATGCGGACCATGGCGGCTGTCTTCCAGTCTCCCTCTCCGCCGAAGCCGTATCCCTTCTGCATCAGTCTCTGGATTGCCAGGCCCGGAAGCTGTTTCAGACTTCCCAGATCTCCGAAGTGGGTGACGATCGCCTGATAGTTTTTCTCCTCCAGGAAGCGCTCGAATCCGATCTCGATCTGTGCCTGCACTGCCACATGACGGCGGAACTCCTCCGGATCCCTTCCCTCGAGAAGGATCTGGTAGGTATCATAATACTCGTCTACAAGAGCGTTCACCTCTCCGGCTTTCACATCCTCGACCGCCTCGGCGATTTCATTGACCGGATATGCATCCACTTCCCAGCCGAATCTGATCTGTGCTTCCACTTTATCCCCGTCTGTCACCGCAACATTTCTCATATTGTCGGCAACCCTCATGACGCGGACATGGCTGCTCTCAATCACGCCCACTGCAGTGCGCATCCAGGATGCGATCTTTCTCTGAACTTTCTCGTCAGACCAGTGTCCTACGACAACCTTCCGCTCGATCCCCATTCTTGTAAAGATATGCCCGAACTCACGGCCGCCGTGAGCGGACTGGTTTTCGTTCATGAAATCCATATCAATGGTGTCGTAGGGGATTTCCATATTGAACTGTGTGTGGAGGTGGAGAAGAGGCTTTCTGTATTCCTGAAGTCCGAGGATCCAGGACTTTGCCGGAGAGAATGTGTGCATCCAGGTGATGACGCCCGCACAGTTCTCATCCATGTTCGCCTCGTTAAATGTTTTTCTGATCAGCTCATTTGTGATCAGGGTCGGCTTCCATACCACCTCATAAGGAAGAACGCCGGACTCATTTAACCGTTCTACAATAATCTTTGCATGCTCCGCCACATGGGCAAGGCATTCGTCGCCATACAGATCCTGTGATCCCGTACAGAACCAGAATTTGTAATCTTTTCTTTTTAACATCGCTGTTTCCTCCATTTCTTTTTTACTCTGTTCTTTTTGCTCTGATTTTTATACACTGTTCAGACCAGTCTGTTCATTACTCTGACGGAGTTCCTTATGACAAGTTCCGGAGCAAACTCTTCGGACTCCATTTCCTCCCCGCGGAAAATCTTTCCAACCATTTTGAGCGCAGCGCTCCTTCCAAGCTCTTCCACAGGATTTCTTACCGAAGTAAGCGGAACGGGACAGAATTCTGCCATGGCAGAGTTGTCGATTCCCACCACGGACATATCTTCAGGCACCCTGATTGCTTCTTTTCTCAGGATTTCTGTCAGTTTATAGGCCACTTCGTCGTTGTAGCAGACACATGCCGTACAGTCTTTGAGACGTTTCAGGATCCTTCTGCTCTCCTCCTCAAGCTCGCTGCTCTCCCCGGAGTCCAGCCAGATGATCCTGCTGCCCAGGACTTTGATCTCCCTTTCCATGAGCGCGTCCGTATAACCCGCATATCGGAAATGCCCCTGACCGTCATCTGATTTAAAGATCCCGCCGATCTTTGTGTGGCCGCATTCCAGCAGGTGCCTTGCAGCAAGATATCCGGCTTTGCGGTCATCCAAGCTCACATGAGGGAGATCCAGATCTCTGTAATAGCTGTTCACAAACAGGACCGGGATACCCATTTTCTCCAGCTCTCTGTACAGATCAAGGTTTGGATTGGGCAGTCCGCTCTTTACCGCCTCCGCGATCAGTCCGTCCACAGACCTTGTACGGATAAACTCTCTCAGCACCATCCGCTCTTTCTCTACCGCGTTGTCATTCACTGCAATCTGAAGGATACATCCCTCCCGCGACAATTCCGACTCGATCCCGCGGATGATTGACGGAAAGATATAGGTATCCACATAGGTCAGCATAACGGCGATCCGGGTTTCCCCTCTTTCCGGTCTCCGGGCATTCATGGACACATAAGTTCCGCTCCCCCTCCGGCTCTCTACGATTCCGGCTTCATTCAGGTCTTCCAATGCCCGCCGGACCGTCTGTCTGCTTACGCCAAACTGCTCCACCAGCTCTTTTTCAGAAGGGATACGTTCTCTATAGTGCAGACTGCCTTTTCTGATCTCCTCTTGGACCCATTCTGTGATCACTTTGTACTTCTTCAGCATCTGTTCCCTCCTTTATCAGATCCGCAGATCTGTCCTTTTCCCCGGAACCGAATTTCTTTTTCTCCGTGTTTTAACTATACACCAATACAACTTTCAATACAATTCGCAGTATTTCCAAAATACAGCCCCTTATTTTCGTACAAAAATAAAAAGATGTATTGCTTTTCTTCTCAAAAAGCAATACATCTCTTATATAACCCTGTTTCCATGTGGTCATATCACTGCTGTTTCACATGCACCGTAAGCTGATCATAGGGGATCTCGATCCCTTCCTTGTCAAAAGTCAGCTTGATATTCTCCAGAAGCTGCCATCTGGTGGCCCAGTATTTCTCTGTCGGGACCCACGCCCTCAGTCCGATCACGACAGCGCTGTCTGCAAGATCATCCACGAAAACCTTGATATCCTCATCCTGTATAATGTCTTCATGGGACAAAAGCATATTCTCGATCAGGCTTTTCGCTTTTTTCAGATCAGAATCATAGGAGATGCCGACCTTCAGATCAAGCTGCCGCTCAGGCCTTGCCGTAACGTTTGTCAGACTGTTGTCCGTCAGGATGCCGTTGGGCACGACCACAGTCTGATTATCCACGGTTGTCATCTTTGTATAAAAAATCTGAATCTCCTTTACCGTCCCCTCGATTCCCTCGCCGGTGACAATAATATAGTCTCCCACGGCAAAAGGCTTGAGCAGAAGGATCAGGATCCCTCCCGCCAGATTCGACAGGCTTCCCTTCAGCGCCAGACCTACCGCAACACCTGCAGAAGCGATCAGCGCGGCAACTGATGAAGGCTCCACGCCAAACCTGGTCGCGATAGAGAAGAGAAGGATCGCATACAGACCAAACTTCAGCAGTGAATCCACAAACTGCCGGACTCCCATATCCGCATCCGCACGCTCCATGGACCGGCGCACCAGTTTCCGGATCCAGGTGATCACTTTGCTGCCGATGACAAAAAAGATAATGGCAAAGACTACCCGCAGCCCGAACGCGATGATATCCGGCAGATTATCCTGAAACATCTGAAAAAACTGGTTCACTTCCTGCCCTGCCTCCGCCGTGACCTCTGTGGCGGAATCAATGACATCGTCCATCGTCTGCTCCGACGTACCGGAAGCCGACGTCAGGACCGTCAAATATGCCGTCAATTTGCCTGCTGCTCCAAACATCTCATCTACCTCCTTGTCTGAGAGCCAGAAACGCGCAGAGATTTCCTCTCCGGTTTCCCGCCGCACGATGTGAATAAAGTATCCTGCTGTTACAGTGGGTGCACACATTCGTCACCGCTATATGCTCCGGCAGGATTCCGGCTTCCCGGAAGATCAGTTCGTTTGCCTTCCAGAGATCAAGCTGATATTTCCCGTTTTCCTTTTCGTAGAACAGTTTCCCCCATGATTCTTCTCCGAAGCTTTCCCGGAACCGTTCAATCACGTCCCCGCTGACTTCATAGCAGTCCACACAGACCGACGGTCCCACTGCCGCCAGAATATCCTTCGGATCGGAGCCGAACTGTTCCGTCATCATCTCCACGGTCTTCCTGCCGATCTTTCCCACAGTTCCGCGCCATCCGGAATGACTCAGACCGATTGCCTTCTTCACCGGATCCACAAAATACAGAGGCACACAGTCCGCGTAACTGGTCACGAGACAGATTCCCGGAACATTCGTGACCAGACCGTCCACATCCGTATAATCTCTCTCCTTTGTGATCCCTTTTCCCCGGTCCTCCTCCGTTACAAGCCGGATATTTGTAGTATGAGTCTGTTGAGAAAGGACCATATCCTCACTTCTCACGCCGATTGCCGCCCCGATACGCCGGAAATTCTCCCGCACCGCCTCCGGGTCGTCTCCCCGGTCAAAGCTCAGATTCAGAGAGGCGAAGTCCCCGCTGCTGACTCCGCCCAGCCTCGTAGAAAATCCATGATCTACAAGTCCTGTTTCCCGCAAAAGCGAAAATTCCAGATAAGGAGTTTCTCCATTTTCCCTCTCGTCAAAAATATGCCTGTCATCTTTATAACGAAGTCCCAGGCTCATAAAGTTACCTCCCTTCTCAAATACCTTTTTCCTGCTCTTTTTCAGAAAGCATCACGTATGTGTGTGATCTTCGTTCCCCTGATCCCGATCACGTCAAATCTGCAGGGGGCATCGATCTTTCCGTGCTCCGTCAGATAATACAGTGCGGCCCTCCGGATCCGCTGCTGCTTTCGTACATCCACCGCCTCAAGAGGATCTCCCCGTCTCCCGTCCGAGCGATACTTCACTTCACAGAATACCAGATACTCCCCGTCTCTGGCAACTATATCTATCTCTGCGCTCCTGCACCTGTAATTATATTCCAGTATCTCCCATCCCATCTGCTCCAGATAAAAGCCGGCCGCCCGCTCATAATCTGTGCCGGTCTGCCGTTTGTTCCTGTTCTCCGGCATATTTCTTCCCCTTCCCGCACATCTGCCTCATCCTGCTGTACTGTCTTTTTACGCACATGCAGCAAGAGCCGCGTTTTAACATCTTAACCTGTCACACGCTCACAAAATGACCGATAAAAGAACGACGATGTATTGGAGTTGGTCCCAGACTCTTCAGCGCTTCAATGTGCTCCTTTGAACCGTATCCCTTATTCTGAGCGAATCCGTATCCGGGCAGGATCTCGTCATACTGCACCATCAGACGATCCCTTGTCACCTTCGCGATGATGCTTGCCGCCGCGATAGACACGCTCTTTGCATCTCCTTTGATAATGGGAACCTGAGGGATCACGATATCCGGGATCGTCACCGCATCATTGAGCAGGAGCTCCGGCGTTGTCGGGAGAGACGACACTGCCTGGCGCATCGCCTCATAGGTTGCCTGGAGGATATTGATCTCATCGATCCTGGCCGGGGAAGCCATTCCGACTCCGACAGCCACTGCCTTCTCCATGATCTCGTCATAGAGTTCCTCTCTCCTTGAGGCAGACAATTTTTTCGAATCATTCAGATAAAGGATCTCGCAGTCTTTCGGCAGAATGACCGCTCCCGCCACGACCGGACCGGCAAGGGGGCCTCTCCCCGCCTCGTCAATTCCGCATATGCAGGTATACTCCGCATATTTTCTTTCATAAGACCTCATCTCCTCCAGCCGTTCCCTTTCCCGGGCAAGAGCTGCCTGCTTTTTCCTGCATCCGGCAATCAGGTTCTGCACGCCTCTCCGGCTGTCAGAAGCATACGCGCCGCAGAGAACGTCCCATTCGTTCTCTGCGGCACGGTCAAATTCCTGTTTTATCTCAGCGATACTTTTACTCATGCTTTATCACTCCGAATTCTGAAAGAGGCCAGATCCGTATCCATGCGCGCCCGAGAAGATCCTTCCTGTGGATCACTCCCACATTGGCCGCCCTGCTGTCCTGGCTGTTATTTCTGTTATCACCGAGGACAAAATATTCATCATCTCCCAGCGTGATCGGTTCCTCCGCGATCCCCGGATCCAGCATCACTTCATTTCCATAATGCTCATCCAGCTTCTCCCCGTCTATGTAAACATAGCCGTCTACGATCTGAACCGTCTCTCCGGGAAGCCCGATGATCCTCTTGATATAATAGGTATTTTCCTCATACTGATAGGGGAATACAACAATATCGTACCGTTTCGGATCCCGGAACCGGTAGGAGATCTTATCGACGATAAGCTGATCTCCGTCTGAAAGAGTCGTCTCCATGGAGGAGCCGCTCACCTGGGTCCTCTGCCCGACGAAGGTGATGATCAGCCAGGCAAGTCCGACTATGATAACGATATATACGATCCAGCCCATAAGCTCTTTTAAAATGCTTTTCATCTGCTCTGTCCTTCTTTCTACTGCTGTGCTTTTTCAGGAGCCTCCAGGGTGATTCTCCCCAGATGCCCGTTTCGGAAATCATCCAACAGGATCATTGCTGCCTTCTCCGTATCGTATCCGCTTCCTTTCGTAAGGCAGTGCCTGCTTTCGGCAATCCTCCCCAGCGTCTCGTAGGGATCCTCCGACGCCTCTATCCCGTATTTTTCATCAAGCACTCCGGGATAATCACGGTTCAGAAACCTGATCAGCTCTGCCGCAAGTTCCTCTGTCTGAAGGATCTCATCCTTGATCGATCCGATGAATGCAAGCTTTAGTCCGACTTCCTGATCTTCAAACTTCGGCCAGAGGATTCCCGGTGTATCCAGAAGCTCCACATTTTTATTCAGACGGATCCACTGTTTTCCCTTTGTGACTCCCGGCTTGTTCCCCGTCTTTGCACATGCCTTTCCTGCAAGAGCATTAATAAATGTAGATTTTCCCACATTTGGGATGCCTACCACCATTGCGCGAACCGGACGGTTCAAAATTCCCCTTTTTCTGTCCCGTTCTGTCTTCTCCCTGCACGCCTCCTGGATAACGGACTGGATGGACTTGATCCCTCCGCCTTTCTTTGAATTCACCTTGACCGCAGAGTATCCCTTCTCCTTAAAATATTCCAGCCACTCGTCATTTCTCCGGTCCTCCGCAAGGTCCGCCTTGTTCAGCAGGATAAGTCTTGCCTTATTCTTTCCCAGTTCATCGATGTCCGGGTTCCTGCTGCTCAAAGGGATCCTGGCGTCTACCAGCTCGATGATCAGATCGATCAGCTTGATATTTTCCTGCATCATTCTCCTGGCCTTTGTCATGTGGCCCGGATACCATTGAAAATGCATCTTTTCCCTCCTAATCACTGACGAATCCGAAGTTATCCCCGAATCCCGCCTCAAACCATACTTTTCCGTAGATATCGTCACGGCTGACATTCCCGATCTCAGGTGTCCGGCTGTCATCGCTTGCCGAAGCGTTATCGCCCATCACAAAATACTCGTCCTTCCCCAGTTCCAGCGGTTCCTCCGCCAGTCCGGCATAGTCGATCCCTGTCACATAGACGTGGTCCGTTACCTGCTCCCCGTCAATATAAACACTGCCGTCTGTGATCTGTACCGTCTCCCCCGGAAGTCCGACGATCCGTTTGATCTGATAATGAGCATCCTCATCCCCATTGGGCCGGAAAGCCACAACATCTCCTCTCGACGGTGATTTGATCCCATAGGCAAGCCGGTTGATCAGAACTATGTCTCCGTTTTTCAGGACCGGATTCATGGAGTCTCCGGCAACACTTACACGCTCACCGAACGCCAGTACAAGAAAAACTGCCGCCATACACAAGATCAGGATCTCCACAGCCCATATAACGACCGCCTTTGCGTTTATAACAATGTGTCTTCTCTCAAAATGAAGCTTCTGCCTTTTGTCCTCAAACTTAAGCTTACTGCTCCCGGGCTTCCTGCGCGGTCTCTGTGACGGCTTCTTTCGCTTCTTACGAAAATCTAACCCCTTCATATGTCCTCCATAAGCAAAAGAGGGACAAATACATATCTGTAATTGTCCCTCTCATGGTCATTATTTTACTAATTCTTTCACCTTAGCAGCTTTACCCACGCGTTTTCTCAAGTAGTTCAGTTTAGCTCTTCTTACTTTACCTCTGCGGACAACCTCTACTTTTTCAACGTGCGGAGAGTGGATCGGCCATGTCTTCTCAACTCCGATTCCATTGGATGTCTTTCTTACTGTGAAAGTAGCTCTTGCTCCGCCACCCTGTTTCTTCAGGACTGTTCCCTCAAAAACCTGGATTCTTTCACGGTTACCCTCTTTGATCTTTGCGTGTACTCTTACGGTATCACCCACGTTAAACTGGGGAACCTCAGCTTTTAACTGCTCTGCTTCAATCTTCTTAATGATCTCGTTCATTTTGTGTGACCTCCTTAATATTTGACGTTCTTAACACATCCTGTGTGCCAGAGGACCATCGCTCTTCTTTTCACAACTGTTGTAGTTTACCATATTTCTTCCGGGAATGCAAGCCCTTCCAGCCACTTTTTCTCCTTCTCCGTCAGCTCGCACTTTTCAAGAAGATCCGGTCTCCGTTCCTTTGTCCGGAGGATGGACTGCTCCCGCCTCCACTTTTCGATATTGGCGTGATGTCCGGACAGGAGGACCGGGGGCACTTTCTTCCCGTGCCATTCTTCCGGCCTGGTGTACTGCGGATATTCCAGAAGGTTGTCCTGGAAAGACTCAAATTCTGCGGACACATTATTGTGCAGGACTCCCGGCACCAGTCGGGATATGGCGTCCACCATGACCATTGCCGGGAGTTCCCCGCCGGTCAGGACATAGTCCCCGATAGACACATAGTCTGTCACGATCTCCTCCAGCACTCTCTCATCGATTCCTTCGTAATGACCGCACAGAAGGATCAGGTCTTCCTCCTGTGCCAGTTCTTCCGCCATCTTCTGATTAAAGACATTGCCCTGTGGAGAGAGATAGACGACCCGGGTCCTCTTTCCCTCGTTCTCCGCCGCTTTGCTCTGTTCCGGTATTTTCGCCTGTTCTGCCAGCGCCGCCTCGTTCTCCGTCGGGAGTTCCCGCCGCGCCTTTATCTTCTCTTCCACCGCCTCCCAGGCAAGATAAACCGGTTCCGCCTGCATCAGCATCCCGGCGCCTCCGCCGTAGGGGTAGTCGTCCACGCTCTGATGTTTGTTGAACGCGTAGTCCCGGATGTTCACCGCCTCGATCGAGAGCAGTCCCGAATTTACGGCACGCCCGATGATGCTGGTGTTCAGCCCGTTCAGGACCATCTCCGGGAAAAGGGTAAGTATGTGAAAATTCATCTGTTCTTTATCTCCTTCACTTCTATTTATTAAGTACTTTGCTGCAGTTGATAAACAAGTTCTTGTAGCCTTATTCTATCTAAATTGAGCTGCTGGATCTCCTCTTCGTATATCTGAAGAATATCAGATCTTTTAATTTTCCCATTGAAACATAAGGTTAAAGCAAACAATTCTTCTCTGGAAAAAACAGCTATGTCTTTCCGATTTTTCCTTAATATTTTATCAAGGTACCATTCGCCGCCTTTGTTTAGGCAAGGAGCTATTCTCATATATATACAATAATACTCCTCTGATCTGCAAATGGTGTTTCCTGAAATACAGACAGATCATTCATCAATCAAACCATTGTATATAAATTATAAATATTCTACAATATGGTTGACAAAATAAATCTGGCGGCTGTCCAAGTCTGTACCGTTGAAATAATCTGAAAATTTTTCTTATTCAAATTTTTTATTGATTTTTTCTCTCAACTATGATACCGTATTAATTGAAGAAGCGGTTTT
>DWVT01000043.1 GCA_019120075.1 Candidatus Mediterraneibacter excrementigallinarum | reverse complement strand
TGGCATCTTTCAAAGCATGAACCGTGGCCTCGCCGGTCCCGTATGTTTTGGAGATATTCTTAACTTCTAACAAATCCATATCGTGTAACACCTCTTTCTGTTTTGATGTAGAAAGAGTAACACGTCAATCCTACTGTATTATGACAAGAACCCTACAATTTTGTAGGAATTGCAGAAATAAAAACAACGGCCTTGATGGTTCTCTCAAAGCCGTTGTTTTTATTTCTGCCGCTGCTCCGCCAAAGCGGGATTTTCTGTCAAGGAGTACACGGAGGCTACATTGGGAATCCCCACCATGAGGACCCTTTTAAGTATCAAGGCTGAGTAGTACAAACACCCCTTTAGGGGCAGCGACGAGTCAATAGCAATGTGGCTTGAACGGAGTTATGGGAAGAATGCGCAGCAGACTTCCCATAGCATTTAAAGAGAAAGCCAGCGCCTTGAGGTGCAGCCAAGTAGGGCGGGCTTAGAGCCCGCGTCCCGAGCCACCCGTTTTACGGATGGGGGCGACTATCGGCGGGGCAGAGTCCGGGTTTGCCGGGAAAAGGAAAGCAGGAAAAGAAAACTGAAACAGATCACACTCTTTCCTGCAAATTTATCAAGATAAAGTGATAAAACTGTAAAATAATGAAACTTATAATTGACATTCATGCATTTTGCCAGTAAAATAAACAGGTAGACAATGGTGTCTGTCAGCGGGTGGATTGTCTGCCCGCTGTTTTTTTTGCAACGGTGACGAGCCGAAGTCCGGGCTTGCCTGAGACTTTGGCAACCGCATATGATCCCGAAATGTGCCCTTGGATACTTTCGGCGATTTGGGAAGAATGGGGAAATCGGAGTTGCCGGAAAAACACTGACACTACTTTATAATTTCAGGAGGTAATTGAGATGTCTTACGTTGATGAAGTAATTGATTTAGTCGTGAAGAAGAATCCGGCTGAGCCGGAATTCCATCAGGCAGTCAAGGAAGTCCTTGAGTCTCTTCGCCCGGTGATCGAGGCAAACGAGGAAAAATACCGCAAAGAAGCACTCCTTGAGAGACTGACAGAGCCTGAGAGACAGATTAAGTTCCGTGTGCCGTGGGTTGATGACAACGGACAGGCTCATGTGAACACAGGATACCGTGTACAGTTCAACAGTGCGATCGGACCGTACAAAGGAGGTCTTCGTCTTCACCCGTCAGTAAACCTTGGTATCATCAAATTCCTTGGATTTGAGCAGGTTTTCAAAAACTCACTGACAGGTCTTCCGATCGGCGGAGGAAAAGGAGGCTCTGATTTTGATCCGAAGGGTAAATCAGACAGAGAGATCATGGCATTCTGCCAGAGCTTCATGACAGAACTCTGCAAACATATCGGCGCAGACACAGACGTTCCGGCCGGGGATATCGGAACAGGCGCAAGAGAGATCGGATACATGTTCGGACAGTACAAGAGAATCCGTGGTGTATATGAGGGTGTCCTTACAGGAAAAGGACTTTCCTACGGCGGTTCTCTTGCACGTACAGAGGCAACAGGATACGGACTTCTGTACTTTACAGAAGAACTGATGAAACTTAACGGAATGGATATCGCTGGCAAGACAGTCGCTGTATCCGGATCCGGAAACGTTGCGATCTATGCAACAGAGAAAGCTCAGCAGATGGGCGCTAAAGTTGTCACAGTGAGCGACTCCAACGGATGGGTATATGATCCGGAAGGAATCGATCTTGCAGCACTCAAAGAGATCAAGGAAGTGAACCGTGCAAGACTGACAGAGTACAAGAAATATCGTCCGAACTCAGAGTATCATGAGGGAAGAGGAGTATGGTCAGTGAAGGTTGATGTTGCTCTTCCGTGTGCAACTCAGAACGAACTTCTCCTTGAGGATGCAAAGATGCTGGTAGAGAACGGATGCCAGGTTGTAGCAGAGGGTGCAAACATGCCGACAACGATCGAAGCTACAGAATACCTGCAGCAGCACGGTGTGATCTTTGCTCCTGGAAAAGCTGCAAACGCAGGCGGAGTTGCTACTTCCGCACTTGAGATGTCACAGAACAGCGAGCGTCTGAGCTGGACATTTGAGGAAGTTGACGCAAAACTGAAAGACATCATGGTAAATATCTGCCACAATGCTGCAAACGCTGCAGAAAAATACGGCTTCAAGGGCAACTATGTGGTAGGAGCCAACATTGCAGGATTCGAGAAAGTTGTTGATGCAATGGAAGCGCAGGGAATCGTATAGGAAGAGACAGACTTCCGGCTGATTTCTGAAGTTCTGAGGCTGCCGCTGAAAAGCGGCAGCCTTTTTTCGTCCGTGACGAGCCAAAGCCCGGATTTGCAGGAAAACAGGGCAGCCGTTTTTAGGAGAATACGCGTCGGAGTTTGGGAAATACTGTCTTTGAAGCAATGAGAGACACCGACCGTGCCTGACCGGATCCATGTCAGTATTGTCCTGATCTTCTATTACGATAGGCGGGGCTGTTGTTAAAAAAATGTGAAAATGATTGACATATCCAGGAAAATCATTTATATTTAACCTTGGTAAAAGGGAGTAACTGGCACCTGAAAAGGTGTTTGCGATATCGTCAGTACGATGGCAGATCCCATCCGTATCGCGATTAAATGGTGAGACTTTTATTGCATAATAAAAGAGTGCAATAAATGTCTCTTTTTTATTGCACGGGGAAAACGGAGGTCAGAGAAATGAAAAACTATTATCAGTTGTCTGCAGAAGAGACAATGAAAGAGCTTAACGGTTCTACTGAGCCTCTCACCGAGGAACAGGTGAAGGAACACAAAGAGAAATATGGACCGAACGAGCTGGTGGAGGGAAAGAAAAAGACAGTCCTTCAGATCTTTCTGGAACAGTATAAGGATTTTCTTGTCATCATCCTTATCATTGCAGCGATCGTGTCAGGCTTTATGGGGGATGCGGAAAGCGCGGCTGTTATCGTGATCGTGATCACGATGAATGCGATCCTCGGAACCGTACAGACTGTGAAGGCAGAGCAGTCGCTTGCGAGCCTGAAGAAACTTTCCGGGCCGGAGGCAAAAGTGCTCCGTGGCGGCAGTGTGGTTCAGATCCCGTCTTCTGAAGTGACAGTGGGAGATACAGTCATGCTAGATGCAGGAGACTATATCCCGGCAGACGGACGTATCATTGAATGCACCAGCCTCAAAGTGGATGAAAGCGCGCTGACAGGAGAGAGTCTTGGCGTAGAAAAACAGACTGATATCATCAATGCAGATGAAGTGCCGCTGGGCGACAGGGTGAACATGGTGTACTCCGGAAGCTTCGTCACTTACGGACGCGGTTCCTTTGTTGTGACAGCTATCGGTATGGAGACAGAGGTCGGAAAGATTGCCAGTCTTCTCAAGACAACGTCAGAAAAGAGAACGCCGCTGCAGATCAATCTGGATCAGTTCGGACAGAAACTTTCTATCCTGATCCTTGTCTTCTGCGCGATCCTTTTCGGTATCAGCATTTTCAGAGGCGACAATATCGGAGACGCATTCCTCTTCGCCGTTGCTCTTGCAGTCGCGGCAATTCCGGAGGCGCTGAGTTCAATCGTCACGATCGTTCTTTCCTTTGGAACACAGAAGATGGCGAAGGAACATGCGATCATGAGAAAACTGCAGGCTGTAGAAGGTCTGGGAAGTGTCTCCATCATCTGTTCGGATAAGACAGGTACGCTGACTCAGAATAAGATGACGGTTGAAGATTACTATGTAGATGGTCTTCGGATCAAGGCGGAAGATATCGATCTCAACGATCCGTCTCAGAGCAGACTGCTCATCAGCAGTATCCTCTGTAACGATTCTTCAAATACAGACGGCGTTGAAATCGGCGATCCTACAGAGACGGCGCTCCTCAACCTGGCGACAAAACTGGGGCTGGATCCTGATGATGTCAAGGCAAAATATCCGAGAGAGAGTGAGAATCCGTTTGACAGTGACCGGAAACTGATGGCTACAAAGCACACGATGGAAGGAATTCCGACCATGGTGGTGAAAGGTGCGGTGGATGTTCTGCTTGACCGCATGGTCAGCATACAGATCGGAAACGAAGTGCGTCCTATCACTCCGGAGGACAGAAAACAGATCGAGGAGCAGAATCAGGAATTCTCAAGATCCGGACTCCGTGTTCTTGCGTTTGCATATAAAGTTGTATCCGATGAGCTTGAGCTCAGCCTGGATGATGAGTATGATCTTATCTTCCTTGGCCTGATCGCAATGATGGATCCACCGCGAGTGGAGTCGAAGGCGGCTGTGGCAGAGTGTAAGCGCGCGGGAATCCGGCCGATCATGATAACCGGAGATCACAAGGTGACCGCGGCGGCGATCGCAAAGAGGATCGGAATCCTCCAGGATGAATCCGAGGCATGCGAGGGTGCTGTGATCGAGAACATGTCGGATGAAGAGCTGAAAGACTTTGTCGAAGGAATTTCTGTCTATGCCCGTGTTTCACCGGAGCATAAGATCCGTATCGTAAGGGCATGGCAGGACAAAGGAAATATTGTTGCCATGACAGGAGACGGTGTGAACGATGCGCCGGCTCTGAAACAGGCAGATATCGGTGTCGCAATGGGAATCACCGGAAGCGAGGTGTCCAAGGATGCGGCTGCCATGGTACTTACAGACGATAATTTTGCGACCATTGTCAAGGCGGTGGAGAACGGACGTAATCTTTACAGAAATATCAAGAGTGCGATCCAGTTCCTGCTGTCAGGAAATTTCGGGGCGATCCTGGCGGTGCTTTATGCGTCCATTACGGCACTTCCGGTTCCTTTCGCGCCGGTGCACCTGCTGTTTATCAACCTTCTGACAGACAGCCTTCCGGCAATCGCGCTTGGCCTGGAGCCTCATTCAAAAGAAGTGATGGACGACAAGCCGAGACCGATGAACGAGTCGATCCTGACGAAAGATTTTCTTATCAAGATCGGCACAGAAGGACTTTCTATCGGCGTTACCACTATGATCGCATTCCTGATAGGCTATCATGGAGAGAACGAACTGCTGGGCAGCACGATGGCGTTTGCAACACTCTGTTCGGCAAGACTGTTCCATGGATTTAACTGTAAATCTGACAGACCGGTCGTATTCTCGAAAAGAGTGATCGACAACAAATGGCTGATCGGCGCATTCCTTCTCGGAATGATACTGATCACATCCGTTGTGACGATTCCGGCACTGCACAATGTATTCCAGGTACAGTCGCTGACATTTATCCAGCTGCTCACAGTCTATGGACTTGCAGCGGTCAATATCCCGATCATCCAGCTTCTGAAAGCAATCCGGATGGCACTGAAAAAACGGAAGAAATAAAAATGAGGGTGGGATCAGAGATCGGCAAAGGAGGAATAGAATGAAACAGGTACAGAAACCGAAGAAACCGCTGATCATATATTATCTGATCGCATTTATAGTACTGATACTTCTGAACTGGTTTGTATTTCCAATGTTCATGGGATCGAATGTGAAAGAAGTAGATTACGGGACCTTTCTGAATATGATTGAGGAACGACAGGTCTCAAAGGTACAGCTTGAGGGAGATACGATCTATTTTATGGATAAGAGTGAAAACCCTCAGCAGTATGAAACAACGACGTTTGATGATCCGGAACTCGTAAACCGTCTGGAGAATGCCGGGTGTGAATTCGGCAGAGTGGCTCAGGAGGAGATGAACCCGATCCTGAGCATGCTCATCTCCATTGTCATTCCTGTCCTGATCTTCTGGGCTCTGGGACAGCTTCTGGCAAAGCAGATGATGAAAAAGATGGGCGGCGGAGCGGGAGGCAACCCATTCATGCAGTTTGGAAAGAGCAACGCCAAAGTCTATGTGGAGTCTACAACAGGGATCACATTCAATGATGTTGCCGGGGAGGATGAGGCGAAAGAGCTGCTCACTGAGATTGTGGATTTTCTTCATAATCCGGGCAAATATCAGGAGATCGGAGCTGTCTGCCCGAAAGGGGCACTGCTCGTAGGACCTCCGGGAACGGGTAAAACTCTTCTCGCCAAAGCAGTGGCGGGAGAAGCGGAGGTTCCCTTCTTCTCTATTTCCGGCTCTGAATTTGTAGAGATGTTTGTGGGAATGGGAGCGTCCAAAGTACGGGATCTGTTCAAACAGGCAAATGAGAAGGCACCCTGCATCGTCTTTATCGACGAGATCGATACCATCGGAAAGAAGAGGGACAGCCAGGGATTCAGCGGAAACGATGAAAGAGAACAGACACTGAATCAGCTGCTGACCGAAATGGATGGTTTTGATGCTTCCAAGGGTGTTGTCATCCTGGCGGCAACAAACCGTCCGGACAGTCTGGATCCGGCGCTGTTAAGACCA
Organism: Candidatus Mediterraneibacter excrementigallinarum; assembly: GCA_019120075.1. Taxonomy (GTDB): domain Bacteria; phylum Bacillota; class Clostridia; order Lachnospirales; family Lachnospiraceae; genus Mediterraneibacter; species Mediterraneibacter excrementigallinarum. Next base: position 29,879 of record DWVT01000043.1, on the reverse strand, counting down.
GGACGATTTGACAGGCGGATCCCGGTGGAACTTCCGGATCTGAAGGGAAGAGAGGAAATCCTGAAAGTACATGCACGGAAAGTAAAACTGTCTGACAACGTGGACTTTAACGCCATTGCCCGGGCGGCTTCCGGCGCCTCCGGGGCGGAGCTTGCAAATATGGTAAATGAGGCGGCGCTCCGTGCGGTCCGCGATAACCGAAAATACGTGACGCAGGAGGATCTGGAGGAGAGTATCGAGGTAGTCATCGCAGGGTATCAGAAGAAAAACAAGGTGCTTTCCACAAAGGAGAAACTTATTGTGTCTTACCATGAGATCGGGCATGCCCTTGTTGCTGCGCTGCAGACCAATTCGGCGCCGGTCACAAAGATCACGATCATACCCCGTACATCAGGGGCCCTCGGATACACCATGCAGGTGGATGAGGAGGAGAGAAACCTGATGTCCAGAGAAGAAATCGAGAACAAGATCGCAACTCTGACCGGAGGAAGATGTGCGGAGGAGCTGATCTTTGATTCTGTGACTACAGGAGCTTTCAATGATATTGGGCAGGCAACAAAGCTGGCGAGGGCGATGATCACCAGATTCGGCATGAGCGACCGTTTCGGCATGGTAGCTCTGGAGACCCAGGTCAATCCTTATCTGGGCGGAGACAGCAGCCTGAGCTGCTCGCCGGAGACGGCCTCCACGATCGACGATATGGTTGTTGATACTGTGAAGCAGGCCTATGACAAGGCGATGAACCTTCTGAAGGAGAATAAGGGAAAACTGCATGAACTGGCAAAATATCTCTATGAGAAGGAGACCATCACAGGAGAGGAGTTCATGTATATCCTCAATAAAAAGGAAGATTCGGAGGAGAAAAACTAAAGATTTTATGAAGTCTCTGGAAAAGTTTCTCCAGTATGTTAGAATAAGGAATGAAAACAGGACAGCCCCGTGAAAAAAACACGGGGCAGTGTCTTTATCTGCGGGGAAAATTCTGCACAGATTAACAGCAGGAAAAAAATAGGGAAGGATGTTTATATGCCAAAGAGAAGAAGACAGCAGGCTGTGGAAGAAAAGAAAGACAGAAGAATCCCGACGACGCGATACCGTCCGGACTATCATACCGGGCTGACCTCTCAGCAGGTCCAGGAACACCGGCTCCACGGATGGACAAACAGGGCGGTGGAACCTCCGTCGAAGACGACTCAGGACATCATAAAACAAAATGTATTTACATACTTTAACCTGATCTTTGCGGTTCTGGCTATACTGCTCTGCATCGTTGGATCGTTCCGGGATCTGACCTTTCTGCCGGTCATCATCGCCAATACGCTGATCGGTATCGTGCAGGAGGTGCGGGCAAAACAGGTACTGGATAATCTGACCATGCTCAACGCTCCAAGGGCGACGGTGGTGAGAGACGGAAAGAAACATGTCGTAGACGCGGAGGATCTTGTGATCGACGATATCGTCATATTTAAGGCGGGAAATCAGGTCTGCGCCGACGCTGAAGTCTGCGCGGGGGAGGTGCAGGTGAACGAATCTCTCCTGACAGGAGAAGCAGATGAGATCACGAAGCGCAGAGGGGCGAAACTGATGTCCGGAAGCTTTATCGTATCCGGTCAGTGCCATGCCCGTCTGGATAAAGTGGGAGAGGACTCTTATATCTCAAAGCTGACTCTGCAGGCAAAGGAGATGCAGGAAGGGGAACAGTCAGAGATGATCCGTTCTCTGGATAAACTGGTAAAATGGGTCGGCGTGGCGATCATCCCCATCGGTCTCGTGCTCTTTTCCCAGGCATTTTTCTTTCAGCATGATGGATTCCAGAGCAGTGTCACATCCATGATCGCAGCGGTTATCGGTATGATCCCGGAAGGACTTTATCTTCTCGCGAGCGTTGCTCTGGCGGTCAGCTCTGTGCGGCTTGCTCAGAAGAAAGTGCTGCTCCATGACATGAAATGCATCGAGACACTTGCCAGAGTGGATGTGCTCTGTGTGGACAAGACCGGAACGATCACGGAGAACACGATGAAGGTACAGGGAGTGATCCCTTCAGAGGAGTATGATCCGGACGAGATGGAATCTCTTGACGTACTGATCAGCGACTTTGCGGCGGCTATGACGAGAGACAATATTACCATGGCTGCGATCAAGGAGCACTTCAAAAAGGGTAGCGGGAAAAAACCTGTTTCAAAGACAGGATTTTCTTCAGCGACGAAATACAGCAGCGTCACATTTGAAGACGAAGCATACGTGCTGGGAGCGCCGGAGTTTGTCCTGAAAGAGAATTATGAAGACTATGCGGAAACAATCACAGAATACGCTTCGAAGGGAGCCCGTGTACTTGTGTTCGGGACTTATGACGGAGAAATCGACGGAAAGCCTCTGAAACATGCGGTGACACCCCTTGCCTATATCCTTCTTGCAAATCCGATCAGAGAAGCAGCTAAAGAGACTTTCGAGTATTTTGAAGAACAGGGTGTGGAAGTGAAGGTGATCTCCGGGGATAACCCGGTGACCGTCTCAAGGGTCGCAAAGCAGGCGGGGATAAGGAATGCCGGGAATTATGTGGATGCGTCCGAACTGGAAACGCCGGAACAGATGGAAAAAGCGCTGCTTAACAATACAGTATTCGGGCGCGTTACGCCAAGACAGAAAAGAGAATTTGTACAGATCCTCAAGAATGCGGGCAGGACAGTGGCTATGACCGGAGACGGGGTCAATGATGTGCTGGCTCTCAAGGATGCGGACTGCAGTATTGCCATGGCTTCCGGAAGCGAGGCGGCAGCCCAGGCTTCCCAGCTTGTTCTTCTGGAGTCAGACTTCTCGCGTATGCCTGAGGTCGTCCTGGAGGGAAGGCGCGTGGTAAATAATATCCAGCGTTCCGCCAGCCTGTTCCTGGTGAAGAACATTTTCTCCTTCCTGCTGAGCCTGATCTCGCTGGTGTTTATGTTTTCTTATCCGCTGGAACCGTCCCAGGTTTCTCTGATCAGTATGTTTACCATCGGGATCCCGGCGTTTTTCCTGGCACTTGAGCCAAATAAGAATATCATCAAGGGACACTTCCTGACAAATGTATTCCTGAAGGCTCTCCCGGCGGCGATCACTGACGCGGCAGTGGTGGCTGCGATGGTCATTTTCGGACGGACATTCGGAGTGGATTCTGTGGATATATCTACTGCGGCGACCATGCTGCTGGCGATCGTAGGGTTTATGATCCTCTATAAGATCAGTGCCCCTATGAACAAGATCCGTGCCGCGATACTGGGAGGCTGTATTGCCGGACTGCTGTTCTGCAGTATCTTCCTGAATAATCTCTTTGCGATCACGGGAATGACCACGGAATGTGTGATGCTTTTTGTTGTATTTGCAATTGCCACAGAGCCTGTACTCCGGTATCTGACTTTGCTGGTGGAGAAGATCCGGGGGCTCTATATGAAGCTGAAAGGAAAGATGATAAAGCTGGTATAATTGAAATCTTCCTCCGTATTTGCTATAGTATTCCTGTAGCTTGTTGTCTGAAAAACAGGTGCAGCCCTTTGCGGAAGTCTTTCGGAAAGGGCTGCCCGGTGAGAATCTATTTTATTTAGTGAGGGAGATCATGATTACTTACGAAAACACAAAAACAATCTGCGACCTTGTAAAAAATGCAGGAAAAGAGCACGGGGAGAATGTGTTCCTGCGCTATGAGGACAATGATGTTGTTTATGACGTTACTTACCGTCAGTTTGCGGAAGAGTGCGACTCCATAGCAGCCTGGACAAAAGAGCAGGATGCCGCTATCGGCCACAGGGCGCAGATCGGCCTCCTTGGAAGCAGCAGCCATCATTATCTGGCTGTTATGCTGGGCGTTATGGAAAACGGAAATACAGTGGTGCCTCTGGATATTCAGCTCGACGTACAGGGACTGGCGGACTGTCTGAACCGGTCCGACGTAGACATTCTGTTCTATGACTGGGAACATCATCCTCTTGTGGAGGGGGTGAAAGAACTCTGCCCGAGAGTCAGATCTTATATCTCACTTCAGCATGGAAAACATGTCCCATGTTCTGACAATATTCTGAAAGAGTTTGCGGGGCGCACCGTCACTCCGAGCGTATCGGAAAATGACTGTGCGATGATACTTTTTACTTCCGGTACGACCGGACGGGGAAAAGGTGTCATGCTCTCAAACCGGAATCTGATCGACAATACATTTTCTTCTACCGATAACGATCACCCCGAAAATCAGGTATTTTTGAATATTCTTCCGATCCATCATGTGTTCTGTATCAACTGTGATGTGCTTGTTTCTCTGCGCTACGGGAACATCCTCTGCCTGAACAGAGATATGAGCAGACTGGCGGACCATCTGCAGCTTTTTGAGCCTACGGCATTTCGTGTTGTGCCCATGGTGGCAAAAGCGCTGTATAACCGGTTCAGTCTCCTGCGTAAACAGAATCCGGAGAAGAGTGTGGATGAGATCAAGAAGGAAGTGTTCGGAAGCCGTCTTCGCAGAGTATCCTGCGGAGGGGGATATCTGACCCCGGAGCTGGCACGGAACTATATGGATCTGGGGATCCTTATCGGGCAGGGATATGGAATGTCCGAATGTTCTCCGGTCATCTCCAGCGCTGCCTGGGACCGTCCGGACAAGATCGCATCAGTGGGAAGGATCGTGGACCGCTGTGAGGTGAGGATCGTGGATGGAGAGATCCAGGTCAAGAGTCCTTCGGTCATGATGGGTTATTACAAGGATCCGGAGAATACCGCGGAGGCCATCACAGAGGACGGATGGCTCCGCACAGGAGATATCGGGTATGTGGATGAAGAAAACTTCCTTTATCTCACGGGGCGTAAGAAAAATCTTATTATTCTGAGCAACGGAGAGAACGTGGCGCCGGAACAGATCGAGAATATGTTCGCCGATGAGATGATCGTGGAAGATATTCTTGTCTTTGAAGAGAATGATGTGATCACAGCGGAGATCTATCCCAACTTCAAGTATGCGGAGGCGTGCGGTATCACAGACATCGAGGGAGCGGTCGGAGAGAGCATCGCAGAGATCAATCAGAAACTTCCCTCTTTTAAGAGAATCCTGAACTTCCGCGTCCGCAGAGATCCGTTCGAGAAGACCAGTTCGAGAAAGATCAAGCGTTCCAATTACTTCAGCCAGAAAAAGGCACAGGAAGAAGAAAAGAAGAAACTTGTCATGCCGAAAACCGAGCTTCAGCAGAAACTTTATGATATTGTGTCAGGTATCCTCGGCCATAAGGATTTTGGTACAGACACAGATTTCTACCGGGCGGGCCTGGATTCCATGGGGAGCGTCCTCCTTCTGACTGAGCTGTCTGACAGACTGAACTTTTCTGTCACTTTAGATGATCTGATGGCGAACTCTTCGATCGAGAAGCTGGAAGTGTATTACAACAAGATGCAGGGCGAAGAAAAGGTGGATTACTCCGTCCGGCCGGTCTATCCGTTGACGAATCTTCAGATTTATTTTGCCTATGTGATGAAAGGGAATACGACCGCGAATCTTCCTTCTCTGATCCGTCTGGATGACAGTATCGATCTTGAACGGCTGAAAAAAGCGGTTGAGGATCTGTTTGACATTCATCCCGGATTAAAATCGATCATCCAGCTGGATGAGGGCGTGTATAAGAGTTTCCGGCATGATGAAAAGAGAGTGGAGATTCCGATCATCCGTCAGACTGACAAAGAGTTTGAAGAGACAAGGAAGGGACTTCTGGTTCCATATATGTATGAAAAGGATGAACCACTTTATCACGCCGGTATCTATCAGACGGACAGCGCGAAATACCTGTTCCTGGATATTGCTCATATCGTGGGCGACGGAATGACGCTGAAGATCCTGTTTGAAGACCTGAATGATCTCTATGCGGGAAAACAGGTAGAAAAAGAAAACTATACGCTGTTTGAGTATGTGCTGGATGAGAAAGCACAGGAAGGAAAGGGAAAGCGGGAACAGGATATCGCTTACTATCGTGAACTGATGAAAGACCTTAAGGTCAGGAAGAGTATCCTCACGCTCCGTGACTTCCACGATCTGGATCATGGGGAGAATGCATCGCTGAGAGGCAGGTTTACGATCAGTCCGAACCAGTTGAATGCGTTCTGCCGAAGAAACCGGGTTTCCGAAAACGTTATGTTCCTGACTGCATATAATTACTGCATCAGCATTTTCAGCAATGAGAAAGATGTTGTAAGCACAAGCATCCACAGCGGAAGGACTGACAGCAGATGGTCCAGACTTGCCGGACCGCTGTTCATCAGCTATCTGTTCCGGTATACGAATGTGCCGCATGAGACAGTGCCTCAGCTCCTGGGAAGATCTGCCCGCCAGATCATGGAGACTATGCGCTGCCATATTTCCGCGCTTCACGCGGACGAAATGTTTTTCCAGTACCAGGGGGATATCCTGAACCTGGAAGAGATCGGCGGCGCTCCGGCGCACAGAGAATCGATCCAGCTCGATTCCCTGCCGTTCCATCTGCAGGTAATGTCCAACTCGGAAGGATTCTACTTCTATGAACTGAGATACTGGAAAAACCGGTTTGATGAACAGCAGCTCAAAGTGTTCATGGAATGTATGGATGTTATTCTGGAAGCGATGCTTACAGAACCGTCTGTGCGCCGTTTGAAGAAACATCTGCCGGAACATCTTTTCCCGAAACACTATATCCTGAAGGCAGGACTGGTCAATGACGCTGCGGGATTCGAACTCATCCATGACGTCTCACGCAACACACTTGTCAAAGCCTATGTTTTTGACGAGACCTGCCGTAAACAGCCTTATGGAGCATGGGGTTCCCTGTATATCATGGACCGTCCGACGAAAGGATGGTCGGACAAGATCACCAATCCCTACGGAGCAGGAGTTCTCTATCAGACGGGACTGCATGCAAGGATCCTTCCAGATGGAACGCTGGATATTCTGGAGCGATGCGGGCGTACGATCATGGTTGAAAATCTGACCGGACGGGAATTCCTGGATCTTGGAAAACTGGAGGAAGTCATCCAAAGTTATGACGGTATCGATCAGGCAGAGGCTTATACCTGCTGGGGACCGGATCACCGCCTCATGCTGTGCGCGGATATTACGGGCAGTGAGACCCCGGATTTAGAGAAACTTAATGCATACATAAGTGAAAAGGTGGAACCGGGGCTGGTTCCGAAAGAGATCCGCTTTACGGAAAAAGTATAATAAAAGAGAAAAACTGTGACTGGCTATTAATACAATGAGAAAGAAATCTCATTGTAATCATGAGGGCAAAGGAGTGAGAAAAGTTTATGAAACTGGAAGTGAAAGACTTAAGAAAAAGTTTTGGCGATAAAGAAGTGCTCCACGGAATTTCTTTTTCCATAGAGAGCGGTAAAGCACTGGGGCTTCTCGGGCGAAACGGAGCGGGAAAAACGACGACCATCCGTATTCTGATGGATGTCTTTCATGCCAATTCCGGGACGATCACAGTAGATAGGAGACCTTTTCATCCGAAGCAGTTCCGGATCGGTTATCTTCCGGAAGAGAGGGGACTCTATCCGAAGAAGGGGGTAGAGGAACAGCTTATGTATCTGGCACAGCTCCGCGGGAGCAGCCGGGCTGATGCAAAACAGCAGACCATGCGCTGGCTGAAGAGGCTGGGGGTGGAAGAGTATGCACAGAACAGGCTGGAAACGCTGTCCAAAGGAAATCAGCAGAAGGTTCAGCTGGCACAGACGCTGGTCTGCGATCCGGATCTTGTGATCCTGGACGAGCCGTTCAGCGGTCTGGATCCGGTCAATTCCCAGATACTGAAAGATGTGATCCAAGAACAGATCGAGGCGGGGAAGCTTGTGATATTTTCAAGTCATCAGATGAGCTATGTGGAGGAATTCTGTGAGGATATCGTACTCATTAACCGGGGAGAAATCGTGTTGTCGGGAGCGCTCAGCCAGATCAAGAGAGCGTATGGAAAAAACAGACTGATCATCGGAATGGGATACGGATATCAGGATCCGGGACAGGTACTGACAGATTATATGGGAGACCTGATCCGGGTTGTCGGAAGACGGAAAGAGCAGGTCATCGTTGAGATGAAAGCAGGATGTACCAGGGAGCTTCTCCTCAGAGAATTTCTGGAGAGAGAACTGGTCCCGGAAGAGTTCGGAAATTACGAGCCATCGCTGACCGAGATTTTTGTGGAGAAGGCAGGTGATCAGTCATGAGACAGTTTTTGATCGTGCTGAAATTTGAACTGGGGAATTATTTCAAAAATAAAAGTTTTCTGTTGACTACCATTGTACTCATGGTCCTGGCAGTGGGGATCATCGCGGTTCCGGGCCTGATCTTCGGATCCGGCGGCAAGACAGAGAAAAATGCCGGGCAGACCGTTGAACTTGCGGAAGAACAGCCCGGACAGGAAGATAAGATCCCGCAGGATACGGGAGAGCAGGAACGATACGCACTGTATGACATAAACGGAAGTATTGAGGACCCATCTGCCTTTGCCTCATCTATGGGACAGAATATTTCCTGGATCATGTGCGGCAGTGAAAACGAAGTGGAGGAAATGGTAAACAGCGGGGAGGCGGAAGCCGGTTTTATCGTGGAAGATCTCCTGCATTATACCTATGTGGTGGAGGATCGTTCCACATATGACACAGTTCAGGAAACATTCTCAGAGGCCGCTGCCGCGACATATCGGTCTCAGGTGCTGGAAGAGAAAGGGCTGGATCCGGCAGAAATCGAGGCGCTTTATCAGACACAGCCGGAGAGTGAGACCCGGGTACTGGGAAAGGACAGTGCGGGAAGCTACGCATATACTTACATGCTCATCATGGTCCTGTATTTCCTGCTGATCTTCTATGGACAGATGATCGCCACCTCGGTCACCTCGGAGAAGAGCAACCGGGCGATCGAAATCCTGGTCACAAGCGTTGACAGCAGCAGCCTGATTTTTGGAAAGGTCCTTGCCGGGGCAATCTCAGGGTTGATACAGTGCGCTCTGATCCTTGGAAGCGCCGTGGGGGCTTATCAGATCTTCCGGGACAGCTGGGGAGGTCTCCTGGACAATGTATTTGATATTCCGGTCCCGGTTTGGGCGACATTTGCCGTGTTTGGCATGATGGGGTATCTTCTCTACGCATTCTGCTTCGGGATGCTTGGGGCCCTGGTGTCGAAGACAGAGGATATAAGCAAGGCGTCTGCGCCGGTTCTCATGCTTTATATCATTTCATTCTTTATCGCGATCTTCGGACTCAATGACAGCAACGGACTACTTGTCCGGGCAGCGTCCTTTATTCCATTTACTTCCAGCAATGGAATGCTGATCCGTGTTGCCATGGGAAGTGTGGAAATGTGGGAAGTCATTGTGTCGGGAGTACTGCTCGCTGCATTCTGCGCTGGAGCAGGAGTCCTTGCAGCAAAGATTTTCCGCTTTGGAACGCTGATGTACGGAAATCCGATCAAGTTTACGACAGCTCTGAAGAAGATACGGGAGAGATAAGAATATCAGGGAAAAACAGAAAATATCGGAGAAAAATCTCCGGGCGGAACCTCTGCATGGCGAGAAACTGTGCAGAGGTTTTTGCGCATAAGTTTTGAAGGCCACATTCTCTTGTATTTGGAAAAGGAAAGGTATATGATGGTAATTGTCCGGTCAGTCGGTAAAAGCGTATAAAATTGATAAAAACGTATAAAAAAGAAAGCAGGAGAATATTTTAATATACACGGGAAATCCGGGGGAAGTATCCCGGCTGATCAGTAAGTCTTGCAGAAAGAAGGCGATAAGATGCGGCAGAAAATGTATCCGAAAGATATCATGCTGGTCCTTACGGCCACTTTTTTTTACATGTCAAGTCCCATGCTGGTAACACCTTTGATCACAGGATTTGCGGAGAACATCGGCGCGACGGCGGCAGTGATGGGCTTTGTGGGCGGCCTGATGAATCTGGTCTCTCTGTTCTGCAGGCCGCTGGCTGGAAATCTGGCTGACAGGCTCAGCAAATATAAGGTGTCTTTTATCGGCGGAGTGTTCATGACGGCTGCCTGTGTGGGATATGTTTTTGCGCCGAATGAAGCAGTCCTTGTGATCTCGCGGATCATAAACGGGTTTGGATTTGCGTGCTGTTCTGTGTGCATGTCCACCTGGATGTCCAATATGCTTCCGAAAGAAAAAGTGGGATCAGGCATGGGCGTATACGGAACCATGAATGCACTGGGAATGGCTCTGGCACCTGCCATTGGGGTCAGCGTCTATCAGAGATTTGGATACAGGACCGCCTTTGTCATTGCTCTGGTCTTCTCAGCTGCGATCATGATCGTGATTCAGTTTATCGGAGATAAAGGGGAACCGGAAGAAACTCTGACAGAAGAGAAAAAACATTTTGAACTGATCGATGTAAGGGTCATCCCGATTTCTTTTATCATTATGCTTTTTGCCATTCCGTACTGTGCAACACAGTCTTTTCTTGTGACTTATACAGAAGTGAGGAAACTTACTGTAACCGTAAGTATGTTTTTCCCATTCTATGCTGTAGTCCTGATCATACTGAGGCTGACTCTGAGAAATCTGTTTGACAAACTGCCCTTTGGCGTGTTCCTCGGGGCAAGTTGTGTCTGCGAACTGATCGCGATCCTGCTGCTCGCTGTGATGCGGAATAATGTGATGATGTTCCTTGCCGCGGCTTTTCTTGCGGGAGGATATGGAATCATGAGTTCTGTGTGCCAGTCCACGGCTATCCTGCTGGCAGGAAAAGAAAAGAGAGGACTCGCTAACAGCACGTATTATATCGGACTTGATCTGGGAATGACGCTGGGACCCATGATCGGCGGGGCGCTGTACGGAGGACTCGATATCAGGCTGTTCTATCCGGTGCTGATGGTGACCATGCCGCTGGCTGCCGCGGTGCGGCTTGTGACAACGAGAATGAGAAACGGACAAAATGATACAGAATAAAGATAAAGAGATGGTTGAGAGATGAGAGAGAAAGTGAAAACTGATCAGGAGCAGGTGTTCCGGGAGTTCCCTGTTCCTAAAGCACTCCGGGTAATGGTTGTCCCGGCGGTGATCAGCCAGTTGATCGTGCTGATCTACAATATGGCAGATACGTTTTATGTGGGACAGACGGACAATCCTTATATGGTGGCGGCAACGTCCCTGATCCTTCCGGTGTTCAACATCACACTCTGCCTGGCAGGACTTGCGGGAATCGGAGGAGGCGCCCTGATTTCAAGACTTCTTGGACAGGAGAGAAGAGATGAGGCGAGAAAGGTGAGCGTTTTCTCTCTTTATCTCGGAATCCTGATCGCAGCGGTATTTGCCGTGGGTATGGGGCTTTTTATGGATCCCATTCTGGAAATGCTTGGAGCGGGAGAAAATACATATGAATATGCAAGACAGTATGCATTCTGCGTGATCGTTTTCGGAGGAATCCCCACGGTCCTTTCCAATGTGCTGTCAAACCTGATCCGCAGCATAGGAAAATCAAAGGAGGCAGGGGCAGGCATCATTCTGGGAGGAATCCTGAATATTGCTCTGGATCCGCTGTTCATGTTTGTCCTGCTGCCGGACGGATACGAGGTGCTGGGAGCAGGAGCTGCCACAGCACTCTCAAACTGTATCGCCTGCCTTTTCTTCCTGGCAGTTCTGATACGTTTGGGACGGGCGTCCGTGATCACATTCAGCCCGAAAACGGGTCTCGCGGAACGAGAAAGTATGGCGGCGGTCTTTGCAGTCGGGATCCCTTCGGCTGTCGCTACATTTTTGTTTGACCTGGATTATGTGGTGATCGATAAACTGATGGTTTCCTACCACGATCTAGCTCTGGCCGCCATCGGGATTGTACTCAAGGTAGAGCGGTTCCCGCTGAATGTGGGGATTGGGATCTGTCAGGGAATGCTTCCGCTGGTAGCATATAATTACGGTGCAGGGAACAAAAAGAGAATGGATGATACGATCCGGCTTGCAAGAGGAGTGGGGATCGTCATTGCTCTGGTGAGTATCCTGCTTTACGAGATCTTCGCGGGACAGTTTGTCAGGATCTTTATTTCGGATGCGCAGACTATTGCAATGGCGTCCCGGTTTCTGAGAATCCGGGTACTCGCGACACCACTCATGTTCCTGAGCTTTTTTACGGTCTATCTGTTTCAGGCGTTTGGAAAAGGAAAAATCTCGCTTTTCCTGGGGGTGACGAGATGGCTGGTGTTCAATATCCCAATGTTGTTTATTTTAAACGGGATCTTCGGAATGTATGGGATCGTATGGTCCCAGGTGACAGCGGATATGCTGACCGTGATCCTTTCCTTTTATGTTTTTTTCAGGTTCAGTCCAAGGATGGAGGATGAAAGAGGTGTCGGGAAGTGAATTTAAGGATAAGATGAAAACACTGAACCGGGACGAGATCAAATATATTGCCATGATGACCATGCTCCTGAATCATATCGCGAATATTTTTCTTGAGCCCGGAACACTTGTTTTTACGATCCTGCTGGACATCGGATATTTTACAGCTCCGGTGATGTGCTGGTTTCTTGTAGAGGGGTATCATTATACCCGGTCGAAGAAACGTTATGCTGCCAGGCTGGCGGTTTTTGCTCTGATCTCGGAGGTGCCGTTCTGCCTTGCTTTCTCAGAGGCATACAATGATGTGGAGGGCATTTCCTTCTGCGGGATGAATATGATATTTACTCTGCTGCTCTGTTTCGGTGTTCTGGCTGTGCGGGAGCATGTACAGGAGGAAGGGCTGAAGCTTTCACTCTATCTTTTCCTTTTCCTTCTGTCTATGATCTCGGACTGGGCCATTCTGGCTCCGATGTTTACTCTCCTGTTTGCGTGGAGCAGAGGCGATGAGAGAAGGACAAAGAAATCCTTTCTCATCGGTGCAGGCGTGTTTGCTCTGATGAATTTTTATCCGGCAGCCTCTCCGGGAGCATTTCTTTACAGTCTCATTTATGCGTTTCTTTCCTGTTGCGGAATACTGCTGGCAGGTATCGCAGTTGTGTATCTGTATAACGGGAAAAGAGCAGAGAAGGGCAGAACCTTTTTTAAATGGTTCTTTTATCTGTTTTATCCGGTGCATCTGCTGATCCTGGGGATCATACGGCTCGTCTGTTAAAAAGGAGAACTTTTATATTATACTGAGAATGTGGGAAAAAGGATACGATCCAGAAAAGGAGGATCCCAGAATGAAGTTTTTTCATCTTTCAGATCTTCATATCGGTCTGAAGCTTATCAATCGAGATCTCAGAGAAGATCAGGAATATATCCTGCGCCAGATTATAGAACTTGCAGTCCGGGAACGGCCTGACGCGGTCGTTGTGGCGGGCGACCTCTATGACAAGGCGGTCCCGTCCGCGGAGGCAGTGGAAGTCTTTGATCATTTTATCGCAGGACTGTCTGAGAACCTGCCTGAAACTTCTGTGATGCTGATCAGTGGAAATCATGACAGCGGTCCCAGAGTCAACTGTTTCCGCAGCGTGCTCTCCCGGCAGAATGTGCATATGATCGGAATGCCTCCCGGCAGCGGGGAAGAGTTCATTGAAAAAGTGACGCTGACAGATGCATACGGGAATGTGAATTTCTATCTGCTGCCATTTGTCAGGCCATCCATGGTCAAGCAGATCGTTGGGACAGACGAAAAGGGAAATAATCTGTCCTATGATGAGACGCTGCGCCGGCTGATCGGACGGGAGGAGATAAGGGAAACAGAGAGAAACGTTCTGGTAAGTCATCAGTTTTATCTCCCGTCGGGCAAGGACGCGGATGAGATAGAGCGCATGGATTCCGAGATCCGGACCGTTGGAAACATCGATGCAGTATCGGCGGATATCCTTGGGCAGTTTGATTATGCCGCTCTTGGACATATCCACAAGCCGATGAAAGTGGGAAGTGAATTCATACGCTACTGCGGAACACCTCTCGCCTGCTCTGTCAGCGAGGCCGGACAGCAGAAAGGGATCATCATGGTGGAAATGGGCGAAAAAGGAGATGTGAAGACGACTGTGCTCCCGCTGAAACCGCTTAGACAGGTGCGGGTGATACAGGGAGAACTGGAGGAAGTGCTCCGTCAGGCATGTCAGGATTATGTGACGGTGATTCTGACGGACCGGGCAGATCTGGACATCCTTGATATGCAGGAACGGATCCGCAGGGCTTTCCCGTATCTGCTGGAGATACGGAGAGAGAACCAGAGAAAGGCGGAGTACGGGAAAAAAATGATCTCTGAAAAAGAGCTGGATCCTTTTGAACTCTGCTGTTCATTTTTAAAGGATGCGGATGAGGAGGAGAAGCAGATCCTTCGGGATGTGATCAACACGGTACAGGAGGTGGATCAGGGATGAGACCGCTGAAACTTACCATGCAGGCATTTGGTTCTTATGGAAAACGTACAATCATCGATTTTGGGGAAACGAACCAGAACCTTTTCCTTGTGACCGGAGACACAGGTGCCGGAAAGACGACGATCTTTGACGCCATTGTGTTTGCGCTTTACGGGGAAGCCAGCTCAAATGCAAACAGAAAGGATGGAACAGAACTGCAGAGCCAGTTTGTTGAGAACAGCGTGGAACCTTTCGTAGAACTGAACTTTTCTGAAGGAACAGGAGACAGCCGGGAGGAATATACAGTCCGGCGCATTCCCCGTCATGTCCGTCCATTAAAACGCGGGACCGGGGAAAAAGAGGAGAGCGGATCGGTCGCACTGACTATGCCGGACGGAACAGAGTACCCTCAGAAAGAGACGGACAAAAAGCTGGAAGAGATCGTCGGGCTGACTAAAGAGCAGTTTATGCAGGTCGCGATGATCGCCCAGGGGGAGTTCATGGAACTGCTTCGGGCAAAGTCAGATGAAAAAAAGGTGATCTTCCGAAAGTTGTTCCACACAGAACTTTACAGCCAGATCGTGGATGAACTGGGACGAAGAAGAAAAGAAAAACAGCAGGAAATGGGCAGGATCCGTACAATATGTCAGACCGAGGCTGCCCATATAAAAGTGCCAGCGGAAGGAAAAGTACAGGAAGAGGCAGATCCGGCGGCAGAGCTCATAGAGCTTAAGAGACGAATCCTGGAATCTGAGCGCCTTTCCATAGTGGATATGGAACAGCTTCTGGAGAAACTGCGGGATTTCTGCGAGATACTGGAAGAGCGGGCAAGGACTGCGGCGGAACTCCATGAGAGGGCGCAGCAGGCGTCTCTGAAGAAAAGAGATGAATACAACAGCGCCAAGGAATTGCTGCATCGGTTTGATGAAATGGAACAGGCCGGGAAAGACCTGGAAATATGCGCTTCGGAAGAGGACAGGATAGAGGAATTGAACAGGCTGGCCGGTCAGATCACGGGTGCTTATGAGATCCAGGCGTTATGGCAAAGGTACCGGGATGCCGGAAAGACTGCAGATGATACAGAAAAGAGCCTGTCAGAAAGTCAGAAACTTCTTCCGGATCTGAGAAAGGCCCATGAAGCGGCGGCAGAAAAGGAACGGGAAGAGAAGAAGCTCCTGGATCAGGAAACAGAGTCTTTTACAAAGGTTTCTGAACGGGTGGAGAAGGCGCTGGATATCCTGAAAAAGATCCGGACAGTACAGAAAGATGTGGCAGAAAAGGAACTCTCGGCGGAACAGTCGGAGCGGAATGCGGAGAAGGCCAGAGTAAAGCTGGAAACTCTGGAGAAGAAGGAAAAAGAGCAGAGACAGCAGTCCGAAAAACTGGCACAGTCTGAAGTACTCCTTGCACAATGGAAAGTGGAGCAGGAAAAGGCGGAAGAGATCGACTTGGAGCTCAGAGACTCCGAAAGACTTCTGAAAGAGACCGAAACTCAGTATGAAAATGCAGAGAAGGCAAGAACTGGGTTCCTCAGGTCAACCGGAGAATATGAACGGAAAAACAGAGAGTATGAGAGTCAAAGGAAGGTGTTCCTCAACACCCAGGCAGGATTTCTTGCCAGGGAACAGCTTCGGCCGGGAGAACCCTGTCCCGTCTGCGGTTCTCCTGACCATCCGCATCCGGCTCAGCTGCAGGAAGAACACCAGAATCTGAGCCGGGAGATGCTGGATGAAATGAGCGAAGCGGTGAGCGCTCTGCGTGATAAGCAGGAGAAAAGCGTATCCGCTGCCCAGACAGCATCAGCACTGTTCAGAGAAAAGGAGGAGAATCTTTCTTTTAAGATGAGTGCTCTCGGTGAGAAAGCAGAGGAATTTTTTTCAAAACATGGGGAGAAACAGGGGGAGGCTGAGCGTACGTCAGGAAAAGAAGCGGCATCTGAAAAGAAGGATGGCATTTCAAAATGGGAGGAGAAAAAGGACCTGTGGCGGAATGAGCTGAAAGAATGGAAGGACAGGCTGTACTTCCGGAAGGATTTCCTGAAGACGGAAGGAAGGAAACTGCAGGAGGATGTACGGAACCTGGAAGAAATCAGGAAATTTCTTAAGGATGTCACGGAAGAGAAAGAGAGGATGAAACGGTATTCTGACGAAGCTGCTTCTGCATCAGTTCTTGCAAAAGAAATGCTTGCGGCAGAGAAGGCAAAACTGAAATCCTTGTATGATGCACGGGATTATGAAACGTCGGAAGAAGCGAACGCGGTGTTCCATGAGGCAAGGAATGAGAAACAGAAGAGGAAGAAGGCATACGGGAATGCCAGAACGGCAGAGCAGAAGACAAGATCCGCAAAAGAGAATGCAGAGACTCTGATCCGCCGGTATCTTCAGGAACTTCCGGGACAGAAGGACGAACGGGAGAGAAGAAGAAAAGCGTATGAGCAGATCATGGAGGAAAAGGATCTGGCGGAAGCAGAGTGGACGGGACTGACAGGACGATATCAGCGAAACGATCCGGAACTCATACAGAAAAAGGTGGATGCACACGGGAAAAAGAAAGCGGCAGCCGAGAGTCTGTACAGTGCTTCAAAGAAAGCGATAGACGGACGGGAAAAACCGGTACTGGAAGAGCTGGAAGCTGCGAAGATGTCAGCAGAAAGAAGGGCAGATGAAGCTCTTAAAGAACTGGAGGAAATAAGAGGATACTACAGGGAGAATACACGAGTATATCAGGCACTGAAGCCTGTTATGGAAAAACGCGGCAGGATCATGGAGGAACACAGGAAGCTGGATGATCTGTATAATCTTCTGGGAGGAAAGGTGTCCGGAGGCAGGATGGATATCGAGACCTTTGTCCAGCGATATTACCTGGAACGGATCCTGTATGCTGCTAATCGCCGGTTCCAGGAGATGTCCGCCGGTCAGTTCGAACTCCGGATGAAAGACATAGACAAGGCAGGTGTTGGAAAGAACAGAGGTCTTGATCTGATGGTGTATTCTACCGTGACCGGAAAAGAGAGGGAGGTCCGCACTCTGTCAGGAGGTGAATCCTTTATGGCTGCACTTTCCCTTGCCCTTGGAATGGCGGATCAGATTCAGGAGAGTGCGGCTTCGGTAAATCTGGATATCATGTTCATCGACGAAGGGTTCGGCTCACTGGATGATCATTCCAGGGATAAGGCGGTCCGGGTGCTCCAGGATATGGCGAACGGCTCAAAGATGATCGGAATCATATCTCATGTAACAGAGCTGAAGCAGGAGATCGAGGATCAGCTTATCGTGACGAAGGATGAGGATGGAAGTCATGTCCGGTGGCAGATCAGTTGATATTTCGAAATTTTTTTGTGGGTGTTTCTGGCTTGCACAGAGTTGTCACAAATCTGTGAATGGGGTATACTTTGCTTTAGAGAAAAGAAACAGGATTATGGAGAAAATAGAATGAAAAAATTAGGAATTCTTGGAGGTATGGGACCAGAATCAACGATATTGTATTACAAAGAAATTGTAAAAGAATTCAGTCAAAGAGAAAGGTGGATGAAATTATTCGTCGTCTGATGAGTGAGGAAAATATCGAGGCTGTTGTTATGGGATGCACGGAACTACCATTAATGTTTGCAGATGATGAACTGTCGGTTCCTGTTTTTGATACGATGAAGTATCATATTGCTGGAATCGTAGACAAGATGTTTGAAGAATAGTGATGTTTTACGTACAGCGTTTCCAAAAGAAATATTCAAAAAGTGCGATTCGTTTTCTCAAACAGTGTCTCCCAGAATCCGGAAGAATACTGGATTTAGATGGACGGCATAAAATATATGGTGATATTGATCGGTATTTCGAATGTTTCTGGCTTCTTTTTGACAAGAAAATTATAGCAGGTACAGTAGCACTGAAAAAAATCGATAATACTCGATGCGAATTAAAGGCCTTATACTTATTAGAAAATTTTCAGGAAATGGGGCTGGGGAGGATGCTTCTGGAAACTGCGATAAATGAAGAGAAGAAACAGGGGTATTGCGAGTTGTTTTTTTGATACACTGTCAACGAGCGAGAAAGCAATCAGACTGTATAAAAAGGCAGGATTTATAATGACAGAACGATATAATGAAAGCGAATTTGCAGATGTGTTTATGGTCCTAAAGCTGAAACAAAATGGAAAGGATGCTGACCGTCTATGAATGAGGAAAAATGGGACAGGCTGCTGCATATCAGGACGACAGGCAGAGATGACTCTCACTCAGACCAGTACAGATATCCTTATGAACCGTCACCTTACACCGTTCTGGAACGGCTTGCAAATTCCGGATATATTCGGAAAGAAAATACGCTGCTGGATTATGGCTGCGGGAAAGGACGGGTGGATTTTTTTCTGTCCTGGCAGACCAGATGTCGTTCCATCGGAGTCGAGTATGACGAACGGATTTATGAAAAGGCATTGGAAAATCAGAAGACGGCGGTCTCTTCCGGAAGATCGGTTTTTAAAGCTGAAAATGCAGAGCAGTTCGCGGTGCCTGTTGAAGTAGACCGGATTTATTTTTTTAATCCATTTTCTGTTGAGATTCTTCAGAAAGTGATCAGCCGGATCCGGGAGTCGTATTATGAAGTACCGCGGGAAATCCTCATGTTTTTTTATTATCCGTCTGATGAATATGTCTCTTTTCTGATGACGGTGGATGAGCTGACATTTGCAGATGAATTGGAGTGCGGGGATCTGTTTGACGGCAGCGATAAAAGAGAGAGGATCATGATATTTGAGTTTGGAGGAATGGAAGGATGAGCAGAGTCAGAATCATAAAAAAGAACGATGAATATACTTCTGAATATGAAGTCGGAGATATTTTTGAGATTGAGGGGACATGGTATGGCGGTGTACATATCACGGGGAAATCCGGAGTGCCGGTGTCGCTGGATAAAGAAGAGTACGCTGAGCTGGATACCGAGCCGGATCGTGAACCGGAGACAGATGAAGATGCAGACAACACTGTGCAGAGGGATATCCGTGTCGGGGATATCGTACGTCATTTTAAAAGGGAGTGGGTCTCACAGGAAACGTCGGAGTATCTGTATAAGGTGATCGCCTTTGCACAGCACACGGAAACCGGGGAAAAGCTGGTCATCTATCAGGCGATGTATGCGCCTTTTAAGATCTGCGCCAGGCCTTACGCCATGTTTATGAGTGAGGTGGACAGAGAAAAATATCCGGTGATCAGGCAGAAATACCGGTTTGAGAAGGTTGAGGTGTAAGAAAGATGGCATCGGAAAAAACAGATGAACTGTATAGCCTCCTTCTGAGCAAGGGATACCCGAAGGAGTTCTGTGCAGAGATCGCATACAAAAATATGAATACGGATTACACTGCCACCAGGATGCTGGGGTACCTGTACCGTGTGACAGACCCCAGGATCGAAGATCTGGTGGACGAGATGCTGGCAATCTTAAGCGACAGGGATGCGATCATACAGAAAAAGGAGATGGAACACGCTCAGTCCGTACTCAATGATATTTACGAAAACGGTCTGTAAGAGCTTTACGACATGACCATTTCTTCGATCGCATCTGCGGTCAGCCGGATCTGTTCCTCGTTGGAAATCTCAGGAGTCCCGTCTCCGTCCTGAGGACCGTAGCATCCGAAATAAGCGTGACATCCTCCCGGAATGATGATCTCTGTGAAATCTTCCGGGAGGTTTTTTCTGTATTTTTCGTAGGAGTCCATTTTCAGGACGCCGTCTTCGGAACCGTAGACAGACAGGACGTCCAGACCGCTCTTGTTCAGATCTTCCGTGGAATAGGACGCCAGGAGGATAAGTCCGTCATATTCTTCTGCATGACTGCCAAGATAGGAGGCAGCCATGGATCCGCCAAGAGAATGACCTGCCAGATACCATTTCGTGATATCAGGATACTGTTCCCGGATCCCGTCGGCTGCGTTGATATCAAATACAGCGAGATTCCCGGGCATATGCACAAGGACACAGAGAATCCCCCGCTGCGCACAGGCTTCCATCAGCGGGGCATAGGCTTCGTACTGGACCTTTCCTCCCGGATAGAATATCAGCCCGGCGGAGAGATCAGCGGGAGGGTTTTCAGGTGTAAAGACGATCTGACCGTTATCAGATCTGGAGACTCTGACCCCATTTTCAGGGTCGGTGATCGCTTCTATGGCAGAGCTTTCTGCATGGTAATAATCACCCAGGTATACTCCGCATCCAACCCCGGCAGCAAGCAGGAGTACGGCGATCAGGATAAGTATTTTCTTCCATAATTTCATTTTATGCTTCTGTTTCAATATATCACCCCGTTTTGATTGATCAGCTTTACTATTATATAGCGGATAAAAGAAAAGAACAACAGATTTTCAAAGGTGGTATTTATATCGGACACCTGCGGAAGTATCTTTTTATCAGAAAATGAACATGGGAATTCTGATAAGAAGGAGAGGATAACATGAAAGGATATAACACAGAGAACGGATACATGGGATATGTTGACGGAGGTTACAGGCTTTTCGCGAGTGAGTCCGATTACAGAGAATATCTGGAAGATTAAGGTATAAAGTGTACAATAATTTTCCCATCTGTGATATAATGACCATACGATGTGCAGAGCAGGCCGGCAGATTCGGTCTGTTTTGCTGTACAGAGATTATACAGTACAACCAGTTATCCAGGGAAAAGGGAAAGATGCTATGCCAAAGGGAACAAATCAGAAATTCAAACTATACCGCCTCGCTCAGATCATGCTTGAGGAAACGGACGACGATCACTATATCACAATGCCGGAGATCCGGTCCGCTCTGGAAGAATATGAGATCACAGCAGACCGCAAGAGCATTTATAATGACCTTAGGGATCTGGAGGTTCTTGGAATAGAAGTGGAAGGGGAACCGGTGGGAAACCGATATCATTATCACGTTGTGGACCGCCCCTTTGAACTTCCGGAGCTGAAGCTTCTGGTGGATGCGATCCAGTCTTCCAGATTTATTACGGAGAGAAAGTCAAATACGCTGATCCGAAAACTGGAAAAACTGGTCAGCAGATATGAGGCGATGAAACTGCAGCGTCAGGTCTATGTATCCGGCAGGATCAAGACGATGAATGAAAGCATCTACTACACGGTGGATGCGATTCATAATGCAATTTCGGAAAATAAGAAGATCCGGTTTCAGTACTTTCAGTGGAATGTGAAAAAAGAACCGGAACTGAGGCACAACGGAGCCTATTATCATATCAGCCCGTGGGGCCTGGCCTGGGATGATGCAAACTATTATCTTGTGGGATATGATTCTGATGCAGAACAGATCAAGCACTATCGTGTTGACAAGATGCTGCATATCCGGATGTCCGAGGAGAGCAGAGAAGGAAAGGAACATTTCAAAAAGCTGGATATGGCGGAGTATACGAAAAAAAGCTTTGGAATGTTCGGCGGAAAAGAACAGAAAGTGAAGCTTCTGGTGGAAAACAGACTGGCTGGAGTTATCATAGACCGGTTTGGAAAAGACGTGATGTTCCTTCCTGTTGATGAGGAACACTTCACTGTAAATGTAGACGTCCGTGTCAGCGGGCAGTTCTTTGCATGGATCTTCTCTCTGGGGGACGGGGTGAAGATACTTGGGCCGGAAGAGGTAGTGGAACAGGTAAGGAATGAGATCAGACGGCTGGAGAGACAGTACAGTTGTTGAAGTATATTCAGCATAAGTAAAATCCCATGACAGGGAAAAGAATATAAAGGTAAATTTTTCTGATGATGAGTTATACTTTACCTGCGAGAAAGAGTGAAAAAATGCCGGCAATGATCCGGGAAAACAGAAGCCCCGGGATACTGCAGAGTTCCCGGGGCTTACCTTCTGATGATATTGCCTTAAAGATACAGTTCGCATTCTTTCCTGTCGGAACAGACTTTTTTCAGCATGGTGCTGACTGCTGTCATCATCACGGCATTGATCTTTCTTGCGGACTGAGGGCAGACACTCACGCAGCGCATGCATGAAATACATGTTTTTCCGTCCACTTTTTTGGGATCCTTTTTGTCGATGGCCTGAACCGGACATTTTTCAGCGCACAGACCGCATTGTGTGCAGTCTTTTGTGGGCTTTGGAACCATTCCGGAACCGCCGCCTTTCTTGTAAGGGCGGTTGCCGGGGACAGAAGGCTGAGAAGTATTTCCTGAGATGATTTTTTTCACGTATCTTCCCGGCATATTCTGCCAGAATCTTCCGGTCTGCTTCATCCGGACGTCCTGCTGCGAACTGGCGGGCGATCGAGTGCTCTGCAATCGCGGCTACAGCAGAGATCACTGTGAATCCTGCGTCATTTGCAGCGTCAAGAAGTTCGATCAGGGTGTCTTCATAAGCCCGGTTTCCGTAGACACAGACAAGAACCGCAAGAGCTCCGTTCCCTTTTATGGACTTAAGACGATCGATCGCAGGCGCAGGTACTCGTCCGCCATAGGAAGGCACGGCAATGACGGCCATATCTTCTCCGGCAAGGGAGATGGCAGAGAAGTCAGTCGAGTGATCCGTAAGGTCCACTGTATGTATTTCGTCCGCAATTCCTTTTGAAAGTATATCTGCGGCTTTCTGTGTCCCGCCTGTGGGACTGAAACAGATTTCATAGAGTTTCATTTTCATTCCTCCAATCTTGATTCCTGCTTGTATTTCGTGTGATAAGACTGTAAAATGGGATGTATGTAATAAATAGTATTACATCTGGAATTTAGTTTAGCACTGACAAGATGTAAAGCCAAGATTTACATCTATGCTTTGCAGAGAGGTTGCGAATATGCAGATTAGTATGAAATGTTCGATTGCAGTCCACTGTCTGATCTTTATCTATGAGGCAGAAGGAAAAGCCAGGGTGACAAGCACGCTTCTGGCTGAGAGTACCGGGTGTAATCCGGTTGTGATCCGCAATACGCTCAGCGCGCTTAAGAAAGCGGGCCTGATTACAGTGACCAGAGGAAAAGGAGGCGCTGAACTTTGCCGGAAGCCCTCTGAGATAAATCTGTACATGATCTACAGCGCTATGGAACCGGAGGGATTGTCCTCGTTGATCGGCATCCATTCCTGTGAAGGAAGAAAATGCCCGGTGGCGCAGAATATACGGAAAGTTCTAAAAGGTCCTTATGATCAGATTGAGGCCTCTATCAGACAGACGATGGAGAAAATCACATTGGAATCAATGATCACAGATTATGAACAGCGGGTTGATACCCCGGCATCAGAACAGATATGATCAGAAAATATATTTAAGGAGGAGTTCAATGCTTACGCTTATTTTTGTCATATTAATGTTATGGATATTTATCAGACTGTTTGTGTTTGGAATCAGGGCGGCCTGGGGACTCGCCAGGATTCTGCTGACCGTCTTTCTTCTGCCGGTCATACTGATCGGGCTGGTCATTGGAGGGCTGATCTATATCGCGATCCCTGTATTGATCATTATAGGGATCCTGTCTCTTCTTTTAGGAAAATCCTGACAACAGAAAGCCGGGAAGGCTCCTGTGTTACTGGAAACAGCCGAAATTTTTCTGCAAATATTTCGATTTGTGAAAAATTTATATTGTGTATTTTTATACATCAGGTTAAAATAGTGTCTGCATATTTAACAGAAGAGGAGAGAGAGTATGTTTATGAGGAATAAAAAAGGGCAGGTTCCGCAGGCGAAGCGTGACTTCACCAGGATGAAGACGCCCCATACCTATGCGATCATCTTTTTCGTGGTGGTCGTCTGCTGGATCCTGACATTTCTGATCCCGGCAGGAAAGTTCAGCACCCATGAGATCGAGTACACAGATGCAAATGGAGAGACTGCCACGAGGACGGTCCTGATGGCAGATACGTTCCGGTACAGTTATAACCTGGACACAGATTTCGTAGAGGATGCGCTTACTGATATCAGTAAAGATCCTGCTCTGATGGAAGAGCTGGAAGTGGATCCGGATGCTCTGGCAGCACTGCTGGAGACGGATTCCTCTGCATGGACACAGGAGGACCTGGATGCAGTGGGAATCAGCGATGATGAGATGTACAGCCTGTATGGCGAAGATTTTTACGATACCAGTGAAAAACTTCACAAGACAGCGGGAATCTGGGGAACAGAGGACTTTGGCGGCTTTGGATTATTGAACTATGTGTTTGAAGGTCTGGTGACCGGCGACCGTTCCAGTTCTGCAGTAGGGCTGTGCGCACTGATCCTTGTGATCGGAGGTTCCTTTGGTATCATCATGAAGACGGGAGCCATTGACGCTGGAATCTATGCATTCATCAGAAAAACCAAGGGGCTGGAGCGACTGGCTCTGCCGCTGCTTTTCATTCTGTTTTCTCTGGGTGGAGCCACATTCGGAATGGCGGAGGAATGTATCCCCTTTGCCATGATCATGGTGCCGTTTGTCATTGCTCTGGGATATGATTCTATCGTGGCAGTCACAGTGACCTACGTTGCTTCCCAGGTTGGAAACGCAGTGTCATGGATGAGCCCATTCTCTGTGGCAGTGGCACAGGGGATCGCGGGGATTCCGGTGCTTTCGGGAGCGACCTTCCGGCTGATCATGTGGGTGATAGTGACGCTGGCATCCGCAGGATTTATGATGGTCTACGCGGAGGGAGTACGGAAGAATCCCCGGAAATCCGTAGTGTATGCGGGAGACGCTTATTTCCGCGAACGTTTGGATTCCGTAACCGAGGAAGAGCGTGAGTTCAATCTGGGGCACAAGCTGATCCTTCTTGAAATGCTGGCAGTCCTGATCTGGATCGTCTGGGGAGTTACACAGCGAGGCTTTTATATCCCGGAGATCGCGTCTCAGTTTTTTGTTATGGGATTCGCGGCCGGTGTTATCGCTATTCTCTTTAAACTGAACGGCATGACTATCAACGGTATGGCTTCCGCGTTCCAGGGAGGTATTTCAGATCTGGCAGGTACGGCGGTGGTAGTCGGCATGGCAAAAGGTATTCTCCTTGTACTGGGCGGTTCCGACGCGGATGTGCCGTCCGTGCTCAATACCATCCTGTACGCTATCGGAACGGTGCTTCACGGTGTTCCGGCATTCCTTGGCGCATGGTTTATGTATATCTTCCAGAGTCTGTTCAATCTGGTCGTTACATCCAACTCAGGACAGGCTGCTCTGACTATGCCGATCATGGCGCCGCTTGCTGATCTTGTAGGAGTATCGCGCCAGATCGCAGTGCTCGCTTATCAGCTTGGCGCTGGTTTTGTGGATGCGTTCACACCGGTATCAGCCAGCCTGATCGGTGTACTTGGCGTGGCAAGGATCGAATGGGGAAAATGGGCAAGGTTCCAGATCAAGATGCAGGCATTCTTCTTTGCAATGGGAACTGTTATCATAGCGATCGCCGTTGCGATGAATTTTCAATAAGATATGAGTTAAAATGCGGACGCCGGAAGGCGTCCGTTGTTAAAATTCAGGCTTTTGAGCCGTCTGATACAGGAGGACAGAAAAATGTCGATGGTTACGATCATAAGAAATGCAAAAGTCTGCCAGCCGGAATACGCCGGCGTAAAGGATATCCTGATCCTGGCGGGAAAGATTGCCGCCGTAGAAGAAAATATAAGGTTTGATCTCGGTGGTGCTGTGGAGGCGGAGGAGATTGACGCTTCGGGGATGACTGCAGTGCCCGGATTTATCGACTGTCATGAGCATATCATGGGCGGAGGCGGAGAGGGTGGATTTCACACACGAACACCGGAAGCCAGCCTGGGAGATCTGATCTGCAACGGGATCACCACCGTTGTCGGGTGCATCGGTACCGACGGGGTGGGAAGAGATATGACAGCATTGCTGGCAAAAGCCCATGGGCTGGAGAATGAAGGAATCACTGCATTTGCCTATACCGGCTCTTATCAGGTTCCGGTGCACACACTGACGGACAGTCTTATGAAGGATATCATGATGCTGGACAAAGTCATCGGCGTTGGAGAGATTGCCATTTCCGATCACCGTTCTTCCCAGCCTTCGTTTGAGGAGTTTATACGGATTGCGGCGGATGCCAGAGTGGCGGGAATGCTTTCCGGTAAGGCGGGGATCGTGAATGTACATCTGGGGGACAGTCCGAGAAAACTGGATCTGATCCGGCAGGCGGTCCGTGAGACAGAGATCCCGGCGTCTCAGTTTCTGCCAACTCACGTAAATCGAAATGAAGCTCTTTTTGAGGAATGCCTTGATTTTGCTGCTGAAGGCGGAAATATTGATTTTACCGGAAATGAAGATATTGATTACTGGGAGACAATCTGTGATGAAGTCCGGGTCTGCAAAGGAATCCGGAGACTCCTTGACCGGGGAATCTCCAGTGACCGGTTTACCATCTCATCCGACGGACAGGGGAGTCTTCCGGTGTTCAATGCAAAAGGGGGGTTCCAGGGAATCGGCATCGGCAAGGCGTCATGCCTTTTAAAGGAAGTGAGGGAATGTGTCCAGAGAGAAGGAATTCCTCTTGAGACCGCAGTGAAGGGAATCACCTCTAATCCCGCCTCTATCCTGAAACTGAAAGGAAAGGGAAGAATAAAAGAAGGATATGACGCAGACATCTGTCTGCTGACGGAGAAATCCCTTGAGCTGAAGACCGTCATCGCGAAGGGGCAGGTTATGGTCAGGGACGGAGAACAGGTCGTATTCGGGACTTTTGAAAAAGAAAGATAGAAGAAAATGATAGAAGAAGCCGCGGCAACTCAGATGCTATGTTCTGAGGTACCGCGGCTTTCCTGCCTATTTCAGGAAAAAGCGGACCATCTTTTCGTGCAGCTTTCGATATGGCTGATAGCGCATCGGCAGATCGAGCCATGTCTTTTTGTCTACGATACTCTTGTAGTGAGTGAAAGTATCAAAGCCGATCTTCCCGTGGTAGGCTCCCATGCCGCTCTCGCCGAAACCGCCGAATCCCATTTCTGTGGTGGCGAGATGGATGATGGTATCGTTGATGCATCCTCCGCCAAATCCGCAGCGGGAGATGACTTTTTTCTCTGTTTT
The DNA here is from genome assembly GCA_019120075.1 of Candidatus Mediterraneibacter excrementigallinarum. Classification (GTDB taxonomy): domain Bacteria; phylum Bacillota; class Clostridia; order Lachnospirales; family Lachnospiraceae; genus Mediterraneibacter; species Mediterraneibacter excrementigallinarum. The sequence goes on along the minus strand of DWVT01000043.1, from coordinate 2,618 downwards.
TTTGTCAGAAGTGAAGAGATAAAGCGCCAGCGGATGGGGCATGGCATTGACCCGGTGGATCACTTCATCTATGCTGTCAAATGTGAGGATCGGCATGACTGGACCGAAGATTTCTTCCTGCATGACCGGATCAGAGAAGGCGACATTGTCCATGACCGTTGGTTCGATCCGCAGTGTTTTGCGGTCGGAACCGCCTCCCTGTACGACTTTCTTTTCGTCGATCAGTCCAAGGATCCGGTCAAAATGTTTCTCATTGATGATCTTTCCATAATCCGGATTGTCCAGAGGATGTCTGCCATACTGCTTTCTGATCTGCTTCTGCACTTCTTTTATAAAAGTGTCTTTGACAGAGCGCTGACAGTAAATATAGTCGGGCGCCACACAGGTCTGGCCGCAGTTCAGATATTTTCCAAAAACGACGCGCCTTGCCGCAAGTCTGATATCTGCCGTCTGATCTACGATACAGGGGCTCTTTCCACCAAGTTCCAGTGTGACGGGAGTCAGATACTCGGCAGCGTTTCTCATGACTTCTTTTCCCACCGCCTGACTTCCGGTGAAGAAAATGTAATCAAAATGTTCATGCAGAAGACAGGTGTTTTCCGCACGTCCGCCGGTCACCACAGCCACATACTGAGGCTCGAAGCACTGTGACAGGATCTTTCGGAGCACCTCGCTGGTGTTGGGAGAATAAGCGCTTGGCTTGACCACAGCAGTGTTCCCCGCCGCCAGAGCATCTACCAGAGGCGAGAGAGTCAGCATGAAGGGATAGTTCCAGGGACTCATGATCAGGGTCACGCCGTAAGGTGAAGGTTTCTGGAAACTCCTTGAATGAAACTGAGCCAGCGGTGTACGGACTCTTTTTTCTCTGGCAAAACGGGCAGTGTGCTTCAGCATGTAGCTGATCTCTTCCAGCACCAGCCCTGTCTCGCACATATAGCTCTCAAATCCGCTTTTCCCCAGATCCTTTTTGAGGGCTTCGTGGATCTCCTTCTCGGAACCGGAGATCGCGGTATAAAGTCTGCGGAGTGCATTGAGCCGTGTATTTACCGGAAGAGTGGACCCGGTCTGAAAATACTTTCTCTGCCGGGTTACAATGGTTTTAATTTCCTGTTCTGTCATCTTCAGGGCCTCCTTTTCCTATCTCTTCGATTTCATTATCAGATTCATCCTTCGAAACAGCGTCCGGTTCTTCCATCAGCCTGTGATAGAAAGGTTCCAGTTCAGAAGCATCCATCAGGACAGGGACAGGATAGAGCGGATTCGCCTCTTTGTCGGCATAATGAGCCAGCTTGGGAATGTCAGTCTCCTGGATCTCCGGAATCCGGTCGCCGATGCCGAAGCGTTTCTTCATATCTTTGACCGCCTGGATAAATAATCCGGCAGCCTCATTGCAGGGAGTATCCTCCTGAGCAAGTCCGGCGGCAACGGCAAGCCGTGCAAGCTTTTTATGGATCTTTTTCCCATAAGCTTCCAGGAGCATGGGGAGGATCACCGCGTTGGCGAGACCGTGGGGAACATTATATTCACCGCCCAGTGAATGTGCAATGGCATGCACGTATCCCACGTAGGATTTGGTGAATGCGCACCCGGCGTAGAAGGAAGCGTGCAGCATATTGCAGCGCGCGTCTATGTCGGAGCCGTTCTCGTAAGCAGTATCTATGTTCTCAAAAATCAGTTTCACCGCGAGGAGCGCATCCTTGCGCGTCCCGTAAGTAGTCGAATTTCCGATATAAGTCTCCACTGCATGGGTCAGGGCATCCATACCCGTAGTGGCAGTGATAAACGGAGGCAGACTTAAGGTGACTTTCGGATCCAGGACCGCATATCTTGGGATCAGCGGAAAGTCATTGATGGCATATTTATAGCGGGTCTGTGCGTCCGTAATGACGGCGGCAAGCGTTGTTTCGCTTCCGGTGCCTGCTGTTGTGGGCACAGCCATCAGAAGAGGCAGCCTTTTATGAACCTTCAGGATTCCTTTCATTTTTGCAAGAGACTGTCTGGGCTTTGCAATACGGGCTCCTGCTGCCTTGGCGCAGTCCATGCTGGAACCTCCGCCAAAGCCGATGATGCAGTCGCATGCGTTTTCTCTGTAGAGTTCCACGGCTTCATCTACATTATCTGTGGTAGGGTTTGCGACAGTTTTGTCGTAGATACAGAAGGGGATCCCGGCATTCTCAAGAGCTTTTTCCAGACGGCGGGTCAGTCCGAGACTGCGGATCCCGGCGTCCGTGATGATCAGAACACTGCTGCACTTTTTCTTCTGGATGATCTCCGGCAATGCTTTCACGCTGCCGACAATTTTGGGTTTGCGGTAAGGCAGGAACGGCAGGGCAATCTTGAGTCCTGTCTGAAAGGTCCTGCAATAGATTTTTTTAAGAGGGTTCATGATAACAGTTCCTTTCCGGCGCGGAAATCCCGCGCTTCTTATTTTTGCATATTAAAAAATGATATCAGTTGTATTAAGGTTTGTCAATCGGACCGGAACGGGGCGGAAAGCAGTGGATAAGCAGTCAGAATAATGTGAAGTTTGAAGGATTGGCTTGAGTTTTCGCAAACTGCATTAAAAAATTGATATGTCTTCTCAAAGTACCAATCTGCCGATTTTTTGAGAAATTCAG
>DWVT01000042.1 GCA_019120075.1 Candidatus Mediterraneibacter excrementigallinarum | reverse complement strand
CTAGCCAATTTTTTTAAATAATCAATAAGTGCATCTTTTAATATTTGTGAAAAATTAACATCATATTTGATTGATAATTCATTTAGCCATTTAGGAATTGTTAATGTTTTTTTCACAGTTTGAGATGTCTTTACAATATAATTATCAGTGTCTATGGCTACAATTTGAACTAATGCATTAGAATTTTTTCTTTGGATTGAAGCTAAGTCTGAGGCTAGTGGTAATCTTCCTTCTTTTTCTTGATAATAAATTGCTAATGCGTCTTGTGCATTACAAATTGCCATTTCTAATGAATCACCTTGCGAAAAACATCCGGGTAAATCTGGAAATTCAACAAAATATTTTCCTTCATTTACCAATATAAACACTGCAACATACCCAATAAATCCGTTCATGTGACTATTATAATCCTCCTTTCAAAATACTTTTAATATATGAATAACTGATACTGAAACCTTTTAATTTTCACAAGAGACAGGGAGAATGGAGAACTCCCTGCTCTTGCTCTCCTGCTTAATCATAAGCCTAACATTTCTTTAACTTTTTCAACCAATTGCGAAGCCAACTGTTTCACTTTAGGTATTGTAATAATGACAGTCACTTCCATATTGCTACGAATGCAGTAATGAGAGTCATATTCCTCATACTCGCAGCCAGCCTCTACAGCAATCTTGATTAATGCTTCTGGTTTCATATCAGTTTCCTCCTTTTGTTACTTCTTTTTCTGCTACTGATTTATTCTACTCATCGGACCGTCCTCCTTTTATACTCCATCATAACTGGATGTATTTCATACCACTATATTACACGTATTTAACACGTCTTGTCAAGTCTTTAAATACATATCCTTAAATTAAGCATTAGCTTGAATCGGCTCTATAAAAAGTGCTTGAAGTGCCTGTTTATAAAAGCAGGCACTTCAAGCACTTTTGTTTTTTTATAAAGAAGCCCCTTATCCAAAATACTTTAACGCATTTGCTCTATTATTTTGAATTTTATACCCTTAGTATCCTAATCTCTAAACATTGTAATTTCGAAACCTTTTCTCTCATGGTATAACTCCACTTAGATGTTATATATCCTTTACATAATACATAACTATAATTTCTAGTATCTGCATGCTATTGAATCTATACTTGCATTTTATACATACAAAGGTCCTCAGCTTCTATGTCTGCAAATAGCGGCCGTAGTGGGCCGCTATTTGCATTAAACTATAACTGATTAGAGACAGAACGAGTACAGTAAAAAATTAATTATATAATTGTATTTGATTATTCAGGAACACGTTAAACCATCTATCTAAACAACCAGACTGGCAACTCTGCTGCACCGTAACATTCATTGAAATCTAGTATCTTTATTATTAGAGATAGATCTATCAACAGTTTAAAAATCAACACATATCTAATTTTCTAAGAAATCTTCTAAAAAAATGTAATCCCCGGAATTAAAATACATTTTATAATTCCGGGGAACTAATATATCCATCTCAGACAATTTATACTCCAGGCAAAATATGTTTCTAATATATTATACAACTTCTCCTAGCTCCGTATTTTTATCTTCTATATATCGTCTCACAATATTAACTATTTTTTTGTTCTCTGTAAGAAAATCAACTTTTTCCGAATCAAGAATTAATACATTCGGATACTTCACAACTATTTTTTTCAGTTCATTTATAATACGCATCAAATATCCTAATTGTACCTCTTCTTCTATTAATCTATTTCGCCTTTTTAAGCGTTGTAAAGCTGTTTTAGGACTACATTCTATATATATAAGATACTTCGGGAATCCAACACTCTTCATTATACCTTTATAGAATTCATAATATATTTTCAAATAATACTCCGTTAAATTTGCATTTGCGTAAGCTAAATCTTGCAATAAGGAAAAATCGAAAGTTGCTTTCCGGCTTCGCTTTATACTTGAGAAATGTAAAAGCGTAAATACCATCTCAGTTTCAAAATCACAGTTAATAGAAGAATTTGTATAAAAGTCCTTGATATATGGGTTCGCTTCATAATCCTCATACGCTACACAAAATCCATTTTTTTCTAGTAGCTGTGTCAGTGTCGTTTTCCCTGATGCTATTCCTCCACAAATTTCTATTCTATGTTGAAATTTTTTTATATCATATGGTAACTGGATTCCGTCCATTTAAAACACCCCTTAATAATATCACTATATCTCTAAGTAGCAATTTCCTCTCGATCAGGTCCAACTCCAACTGCCGTAATTGGCACCCCTATTTTCTCCTCAATGAAATGAACATATTTTCTAGCATTTATAGGTAGATCTTTTATATTTCGAACATTGCGTGTAGATTCTAACCATCCAGGAAATTTTTCATACTTAGGAATTACTCTTTCCAGAGTTTTGGAATCTGGCATATAATCAATTATTTTTCCATCTAACGTATAATCTGTACATACCAATATTTCGTTAAAATTATCTAGTCTGTCTAATTTACATAAGACAAGCTCTGTGTATCCGTTAATTTGAGTAGAAAATTTTAAAACGGGCAGATCCAACCAACCTATTCTTCTTTTCCGCCCTGTTGTTCCTCCATACTCATCATCCGGCTTTTCTCCTGTTCCTCTTAAGATAACAGCAATATCCTCACTCATTTCGGTAGGGAAAGGACCATTTCCTGCTAAAATAGGATATGCTCTTGCTACTCCAATTATTTTATTGACTTTACTTATTGGGATTCCCGATGCAGCACATGCATAAGCGGCTGTAGGAGACGAAGACGTTACATAAGGATATGTTCCTAAATCAATATCTCTTAAAAGTCCTAACTGCCCCTCAAACAGTATATTCTTTCCGCCACATAATGAATTATGCAAATATGATACTGGCTCCACAATCACTTCCATTAATTGTTTTCGCCATCTCATACAACGTTCAAATTCTTGATTGCAATCGTAAAGATTGCTACCATAGAGTTTCAGCATAGAATTGATTCTAGGTAAAAGTATCTCTAATTTATGTTTTACATATTGAGGGTACTTTAAATCTTCAAATCGGATTCCTTCCCTTGCGGCTTTATCCATATATGCTGGTCCAATTCCGCGGTGAGTGGTATCTATAATCCCATTTTTCCTATCGGAACAAATATCTAATTGCTGATGAAAGGGAAATACAATATGGGCTTTTTCTGATATTAATACTCGTCCTTCAATACCCATTTTTTTTAATTCATTAATTTCTGCTAATAAACTATCTGGATTAATTACCATTCCGCTACCTAAAAGAGCAACTGTATTGGGTTTAAGGATACCACTTGGGATTAAATGAAAAATATGTGCCTTTTGATCCACTACTACTGTATGTGCAGCATTATCACCTCCCTGATATCTCACAATAATCGTATTATCTCCTGAAAGGAAATCAATAATCTTCCCTTTCCCTTCATCTCCTCCCTGTGCTCCAACCACAATTGTAACTGACATTATACTCCCTCCCCTTTAAAGTATTTAATTAAATTGTTTCCCAATGCTTCAAAGTCATCAGGATCGTATTCAAGATATTCCATTCCGCTTAAGTCTACAGGAATTTTTTCATCCTTTTGTTTTAAAAGCAATACATCTTTATTATTACCATATAAAAGTCCCAGTTCGAGTAGTACATTAGGATTCCAGCCTGTAATATCAATAATCGCTTTTCCAGAAGACTGTATAGCTTTACATACCTTACACATTACATCAAAATTAGAAAACACATCAGACGCAATCCAAACTGAGCATCCTAAGTTTTCCAAAATAGGACGCACAGCAAATTTCATTCTGGTTAAAAATGCTTTGTTGAAAGGGCAGCCAATAAAAACTTGTTTTGGATTATATAAAATTTCAAACGAACAATTATTTCCTGTTTTAAAACATCTCATTTGATAACCTCCCAATAAAGACTCATACATTTTTTCAGCAGGGAAAAATACATTTTCTCTATTCAAATAAACTACCATAGGATACGAATTAGCTTGTACTGGATCATAATGTAAATTATCCGTTGTAAGTAATTGCTGAATAACCGTAAATAAAGATGCTCTTGTGATATCGGAAATTTTAAACCAATAAGGGATCTTATATTTTTTTAACAGATCACCGTAATACGATGGTGTATGTTGAGAAGCACTTTGGTCTTCCCGACTAATTTCTAAAACTCGTGCCACATGCATTGTTGGATGTGGCGAATCAGGACAATATAAAAAAAGATATGTCTCTTGTTTTTTGGCCTGATTATTTATTTCATTTATATATTTCTCTAAATCTCCTAAATGATTAGAAACCGATATTTTTCCCCACCATACATACCTTTCTTCCGGATTAGTACTTTTACTAAACTTGTCCAGAACATTAGCATGACAAAAAATAGTATCCGGTGCCTTTTCATGAAAGAAAGGCATTTCGTTCCATTTTAATATAATATGTTTACTTTTCACATCATATCTCATCCTTTTCCCAAACATAAGTTCCATCATCTTGATGAATACATTTAACCTTGATATAATTTTTATCTTTATCAAGATAAAAATGTTTCAAAAATAATAAATCACTAAAAACAATGTCTGGATTATTTTGCAAACATTCAATTGGTAACCAATGATATGTTTCTTCTATTTTTCCATTAACCCCAATCTGTTCTAATTCACAAAAAAACAGTATAGTGGATAACGTTTTTTCTCCTTCGTATATTATTTCAGCTGCTGTTCCCAAAAAACTTTTCACCTTTGTTATAATGCCTGTTTCTTCTTCAATTTCTCTAACTGCAGCTTCATATACCCCTTCGCCTTCTTCCAACTTTCCTCCGGGCAAAGCCAAAAGCCCCGGAAAATTTCCACGCTCTCTTTTCAAAAACAAAACCCTATCATCCTTTTTCAAAATTCCAATTGCGACACAGGTATGCATATAAATTCCCCTTTCTGACTCTTGTCATATTCTATGATATAAAATATATCATATAATATAGAATATGTCAATCATGGTTCAACGTAAATATCTTCTTTATCTTCTTGCCTCCCTGAAAAAGCTCAAGACAGCTTTCACTTTTATATTTTTTTGCAACAGGCTATCATAATTTATAATTAGTTTAGTCAAAGAATTCGACATTATCAAACTCTATACAGATAACCACTTTCTGCGGACAGTGGGGCATATTAGGCGAACAGCCAAGAACATCCCCCTGATACTAACCTTTATGTGTTGCGAAAGGTCCTTTATATGAGCAGCACATGATAGGCTTATCTGCCTAGACAAATAAGCCACTAGCGAATGTTTGCCGTTTTTGCCAAGCAACCATGTGAAATGGCGGCTCATGTCAAGAACACCGTGGAATAATGGTTAGTGTCTGACCGGATAATTAGATCCGCACTGTCCGTCAAATAAGGCACAGGCATCCGTTTCTGCTGGTAATCTGCACTCTATTACCGATTTTGACTCATACTCTCTTTATCTTGCGATGCCTACCACATCAAATATAGATTTTCCTATACGAAGCCCCTATAACTTTTTCAATCTCCACCTATATAGCAATACAAAGTGTCCACCTCCATCTCGCAAAAAATATCGCCTATGCCTTATAGAAAATAGTAGAATTTGAGGCACGCTATACGACAAACTGCTTATTATAAAAAATCACCTTACCGTTATAAATCGGTTTGAATACCCTATTTTTATAACGGGAAGGTGATTTCAGTATATAGCCGATATCACACATCAGTATAGCAGATATTTTATATTTTGCAGCTCAACAGGGTTACGATCCCTAAAATTTGAAGACTGTCATATTTCGCCAAACGCCTTTGGCAAAACACGGCAGTCTTTTTAATCAATGCATGCGTTCTATATCACACACGTCTAATAAAATCATTTCGATTCTAAGAACCTCTTCGATATTAGATCTCTTCTCAGTTATTTTCGTATCCAATTGATATTGCTTATAGAATCCTGGATTTTGCTGTTCTTTTATAATTACAAATATTGCTACTGCATAGTAATGAATCAAACAACATTTGGGGTAAATACCCACACTAAACTTTCCTTGTCTACTTCTGGAAATAGCTGGATCTTTCTGCTGCTCCATTGGTACAAAATTCACCTTAATTTTCCTTTTTTCAAGAAAATATTTACATGCTTCTTCAGGACAATTAAAAAATCTGTTTCCCAAAGTCTCCTGAAATGTCTGGGATATTAGGGGATATTGCCTGTCGTTCATTTCTTTTCTTCCTCCTCCGTCGCTTAACCCGCACATAATGGTTAACCAACAATTATTTACTACTGAAGCAAATTAAGAATGCAATCTCTTAAATAAGTTTGTTTCACGGCTTCGCTACCTGAAACATTTCCTTTCATGCCTATCGCTTTTACTAAATTAAAAACTTTCTGAATAAGAATAAGATTTTTGGGATCATCTAGAAATTGATATAACCCCTTGGCCGCATCGTAAAGCTCAGGTTTTATACATTTAAACTCTTCTGCTAATTCATCACTTTCTGAATCATATGCATCCAAATCTTCATCTTCCACTTCTGGATCCATGAAGTCTATAGAATATCCAGCCATTGCAAGCAAATCTTCATATGAGTATCCCTGAAGATATGGAAGTAATGCTTGCAGAGTACGTCGATTTGGTTTTTTTGATGTTCCATTTTCTAAACGGCATAATTGAGCTTGTGTAATATCTAACTTATTAGCAAAAGCCCTTTGTGATAAATTCAATGAAATCCTAGCTTCCCGTACTAATTGCGACAATGGCTTTTTAGATGAATCTGTGCGTGACTCATCTTTTGACAAATTTTCTTTACTATTCACTTTTCAAACTCCTAACTACTATCGTTGGTAACAATATAATATTGAACCAATATTTTTTGCGCAAAATTCTCGAATATCTTTGCTCAAGGTTTTACTTTTCCTTTAGCATGTCCAATTATATAGAGTATATCACAGTTTGTCAATTATTTATTGTATTTTTCCCAAAAATGATATAAAATATATCTGTGTTCGGAATAGGAGGTTTTTATGGCTATTAGAAAAATAAACAGTGGATATGAAACCAAAACGACTCATTTAGAGACACGAATGCTGGAATATTTTCCGGAAGATTACGATTATTTTTTTGAACAACCGCTTTGTGGAACAAATGATTATGCTAACAAGAACACTTATATACCAGATGAAAAAGTTGAAAAAGAATTAGATGTTCTATTTGCCACTGAGAAAAATCTGTTGTCAATTTTAGTTGGTTATCACGGAATGGGTAAAAGTACCATTCTAAAAAATTACTTTAGTGTACATTCCTCGGATGAATTATTTATTAAAAATAATAAAATTATATTTTCAAAATTTAATTGGAATTATAATTATTTAAAGGAGAATGCATATAATTTAGGGCATATCATTCATAACATTAATTCAAGGCTGTGCTCTTTGTTTCAGATTCAATTTGAAAATGAAGAAGATGCTTTTTTTGAATTTCTTCTTAAGAAGGATCAAGATTTAATTTCAATTGATTGTGCAATTAAGCAGTCTATTCAAGAATTAAAAAGAAACAATAATGAAATATATGAGATACGTCGCTTTGAATTTATATTAGATAAAGTAAGAATCAAATCTTTCTGTTTTGTTATAGATAATATCGAAAGTTTGAAAAGCGAAAGACGATTTTGTCTGATCAGTAAATTAGTTGAGTGTTTCCGTCTTTTGACAGAAAACACTTCTAATCATACTATAATTAAAATGCTATTCTCTTTTAGACCTGACACTTTATATGAAGCTCAAGAATATGGTTGTTTTCAAAATAAAGAAATAGGACTTTATATAAAACAAATTCATACAATAAATTTAGAAAAATATTTCAGTTTAAAACTCAAAAACTATAATAGACAAAATAGCAATTTTAAAACTTGGAACAAGTGCCTTCCTCTTTTCATGAAAGTTAGCCAAAAATATAATCGTAAGTATGATCATATAATTAAAAAACTTTGTAACTACAGTGTTCCTGCAGCTATGAAAATTTATAGCAATATATTATCTAACTCAAGATGGATGCACGATAAAGGCCCTGACGATTGCAAAAAATCAGATAGCCCCGATTATTTTAACATTGACGATATAGTTATAAATAATATAACTGTTATTCGTGCTATTTCCTGCTTGGAAGATGAAATGTTTGTTCCTAAAGATCAAACCTATTCTATTAATATATATGATAATAAAAAACGTGACTACTCATCTCCTATATGCAATTTGTTATATAGCACTCCTAATGATGACTATAGTATTTTAATTCTATATATAATTAAATTTTTTTATAATTTTTGCAAAAAGGATAATCTTTATGGAACCATTTATCTTAAACATTGGGATATAATTAGAATATTCACAGAAATATTTGGGGGTATTAATGGATTAGAAAAGAAGATATCAACCTGTATTTCCTATCTTTTTAATATGCAAATTTTAGATAAAAGTATCAAAACAAAAGAAGATGAAAATTCTGGTTTAAGTCATGAAAGCCGGCTATATTTGACTCCCAAAGGTGAAATTCTTTGGGAAATGCTAAGTTGGGACAGTGTTTTATTAGAAATATTTCGGGAAGACTATTATAGAGATTATTCTAAAGAAACCTGTAATAATCCATATTGCAGTTATATCCTAATGCAAACAGGACAACAATACGAAATATTTAAAGATTTAGTTCGTATGATTAACTGCCTACTAAAAAAAGAAAAAGTCTATCGAGATAAGGCCAAAGAAAATGATACTTTCACCAGCTTAAGAGAGAATTTCGGTAAAAAATGTATATGCGCTCAATTATTCGAAGGAGTAAAACAATCCATGATGTATTCTGGAATTATTAAAAACTCAGAGATTAGTGACGATTTTTATAAATTGCAAGGTTCCATTGAAAATATTGATTTATAAAATCACCATTTTATATAAAGTGAATTCGAACACTTCTAATTTACCTACCTATCTGTCTTTTTTATTCACTGACAATAGGTGGGTAAATATTCTTTCTAGACCTCTTTCTAATATTTTCCAAGAAATAATATGTTACATTGAGATAGTCCCAATATTTTTACAAACACTAAATCCCTTTTACACAAAACACAGTTTTACAAATTAGTGTTTACTCTGTAGAATAAATACATATTATTTAACACATAACACACAAAACACACTATTTTAGATTAGTACTATTTATGGCAAGGAGATGACCGATCCCGTTTTTCTGATAAAGTTTCTTCATCTCCTCGTCCAGTCCGCTTTTGTCTCCCAGAAGGATCGCGCTCATGGTATTTCCATAATATTCGCCCAGATATTCCGTAAGCAGGTTTTTCCAGCGGGTGCGCAGATGCGTAAGGAACACTCTGACTTCGTCCCTGTCCTCGGAGCTGATCTTAATCTTTTCCGCCCAGACAAGCACATGTATCCCCTGCCTCTGATAATAGGCTTTCTGGTCAAAATTGCCGGGATTGCGCGCGCAGTCAAAAAGGGAGATTTCTCCTTCCACCTGTATCACATTCCCAATATTCACTTTTGTCTGTATCTCATCCGGATTGAAATAAACCAGAAGTTTCGGTTCACTGATCTGCTGCCCGGAGGCAGATACGGCATTATCGTCAAGAAAGACTGCCGTGACTTTTTCTTTTTCTTCGATCCTGCTGACTGTTCCGGTAAGAGCAAGCGGTGTTCCTTCAGACACCGCGGATTCCAGAGCGGAGGGCTTTAAATCCTCCGCATCCTGAAATATACATACCCTTACCGCCTGCACGACGAGGAACAGGATACATGCCGTGCAAAGAGGTCGTTTTATCATTCGCTTTCTTCTGCTGCGACCCAATCCATATCTTCCTGCAGAGGCTGCGACAGATCAACTGTCTCCATATAGCTTGCATTTGTCTCCCCGTTGATGGTGATCTGCACCCTCACTGCATCTGTCCCCTCAACGAGTGAATTGACGATCGAGTATACCGTGATCTCCGGGTACACATCATACGTCGCTGTCAGAAACGTACTGTCAAAATTAACATAACATATTCCATCCTTTGTCGTCACGCTCAGAAGATTTGTGTTCGGATTAATAGTCGGATATGCATCTGTTCCCGAGGGGCCGTGGATCAGTTTCTCCACGATCAGCTTCTCCTTGGAAACATTGCTGCTGTACCGGACATCCATCTCCTGCTCCACCAGCCGGTCTCCGGTCTTGTTCGCAAAATACAGATGGAGGGTATCCGTCTGATAAGAACTGGGGGAGGATCCTGCATTCTCCACAAAATCATCCTCATTCATCAGCCCGACGATATTCCCGTCGCTGTCCCGGAGGGGTTCGGAATCAACCGTGAACATGATCCCGTCTATCCCTTCGATCCTGAGAAGAGACTGCACCACTGCAGCACGCACGAGCTTTTCTTCCAGTTTCTCTATCTGCAGATACTCACTGCTGAAATCGACGGCGAGGATGCTTCCTTTCAGACTGCATCCGAGAACCTCGACATTATCCGGGATTGCCGGAGTGTACTCAATCTCCTCGGCCGGTTTCTTAAGTTCTTCCAGAATGCTTTCCGCAGCTCCCAGAGTGTCTTCCTGATCGATATCATATGAGATCTTGACCAGACCGGTCCTTTCTGTGTTCAGACTGTAAATATATGAATCCCCTTCCCCCACATCCGTCCTTCCGGAACATGCCGAAAGCAAAAGCATGGCGCAGATGCAGAGAGGCAGACATATTCTTCGGATTCTCTTCATTATCATCCATTCCTTCCTATGACGCCACGTAGGTGAGCGGGATCCTGACCGTAAATGTGGTTCCCTCCCCTTTTGTGCTGTAGACTCTGATAGATCCCCGGTGCATGAGCACGGCGTTCCGCGCAATGGCAAGTCCCAGACCGGTTCCTCCGATCTCTCTGGAATGTGACTTGTCCACCCGGTAAAACCGCTCAAAAATATGAGCCTGATCTTCCTCAGGTATTCCGATGCCGGAATCTTCCACCTTGATATAAAAATACTTGTGGTCCGCATTCAGAGAGACATGCACCCATCCGTTGTCATGGTTATATTTGATCGCATTTTCCACCAGATTGGAGATGGCAAGTGAAAACTTTGTCTCATCGATTTCCGCGGAAACCGGGCGGAAGCTTTCCATTACGATCTCCACATTCTTCTTGTCGGCGATAGGCTTAAGCCGCTTCAGGATCTGCTCAAGAAGCTCGTTGATATTGACCGACTGAATATTGATATTCTGTCCGGTCTTGTCCATCTTGACCAGAGAGAGAAGGTCTGTGATGATCTGGTTCTCCCGGTCAATCTCTTTTGCGATATCCCCCATGAATTCCTGATACATTTCCACAGGGACATTCTCCTGCTCCAGCAGCGAATCCGCCAGTACCTTCATGGAGGTCATGGGAGTCTTCAGCTCATGGGAAACGTTTGAGACAAATTCTTCCCTGGACTCGTCGAGCTGTTTGAGTCTGCCAAGCATCTTATTAAAAGATTCACTGATCTGTCTGGTCTCTGTAAAGGTATCCTCATGCAGCACGTCATCTGTGTACCCTTCTGTCACACTTTCGATCGCTGCGGAGATCCTGTGAAGAGGCCGCACCACCCGGGCAGCCGCAAACACCCCGGCCGCCGCGAGAAGGATCAGGACGATGCCGATCAGGACTCCCCCCTGGCTGTACAGGACCGCCACCGAAACTTCAATGCTGTCTGTCGGGACACTTGCCTGGATCACACCGATCACCCGGTTTCCGCCGGTCTCCGTCACCGGAGAAGTGACTTCAATATAATGGTTTTTTGTATCGTAATAGTTCGTACTCGCGCCTCTCATGCAGCGTACAACATTCTCCGAGACATCCGTTTTCCCCTCATCAAGGCTGTATGTATCCTTTATGACCTTCAGATCCTGATCGATCACCATGATACGCCCGCTGTAGATCGTCGACATCTGAAAAAGATTGGCGTTGACCACATCGGAAGAGGGATTTTCAAAATACCCGTAATTATTCAGTTGATTGCCTAGGATTGTACACTGATTCTGGATTTCAGCGGTCCGAATTGAAATTGTCTGTGATTCATAGAAATTTACGATCCCGAAAAGCGCTGCCGTGCAGGGCACCAGCCCTGCAAGCATCACGATCAGGATAATACGAAACCTCAGATTTCGAAAGATCTTGTCTCTAAATTTGAAATGTGACTTAACCCTGGAAATAATAACCCACTCCCCACTTTGTATGTACATATTTCGGCTCGCTGGGGTTTACCTCGATCTTTTCTCTGAGCCTTCTGATATGTACGTCTACTGTTCTCGCGTCTCCCGGATAATCATATCCCCACACCAGGTTCAGAAGATTTTCTCTGCTGTATACCTTGTTGGGGTTCATCGCCAGCAATTCCAGCACGTCAAACTCTTTCGCCGTGAGGTTGATTTCTCTGTCGCCGATAAATACTCTTCGGCTCTCACAGTCGATCTTCATATTCCCCTTCACAAGGACCGGGCTTCCCGCCGGTTCCTTCCGTTTGGACGTGCGTCGCATGATCGCTTTGATCCTGGCCTTTACCTCGAGGATATTAAAGGGCTTTGTGATATAGTCGTCAGCGCCGTACTCCAGACCGAGTATTTTGTCCATATCCTCACTCTTTGCTGTGAGCATGACGATCGGCATATCAGAAAATTCCCGGATCTGCTGACAGACCTGGAATCCGTCGATCTTTGGGAGCATCACATCCAGAAGCACCAGATCATATTCACATTTCTTCGCATACTCCAGAGCTTCCTCTCCGTCATAGGCACAGTCTACTTCCATGCCCTCCTGCTCCAGGCTGAAGCGGATTCCTTTCACGATCAGTTTTTCATCATCGACTACTAATATCTTTTTACTCATACTCCACTTTTCCTATCATATTGTTATATCATCCTTTATTTTATTAAATACTCCCTCTTTGATGCCCCCGATCTGCATCAGCTCCTCAATACTCTCAAATTTTCCGTTTTCTTCCCGATATTTGAGAATACTCTCCGCCTTTGCCTCGCCGATTCCCGTCAGCGTCATGAGTTCATCTTTTCCGGCTGTATTAATATTTATCTTTTCTTTTTCCGATCCATCGGTTACTTCTGTTCCCAGCCCCTCTGTACCGCTTCGGAATTCTTCTGCTTCCTCCTGATCCGGTACATAGATACGTGCTCCGTCAGCGATCACCTCAGCCTGATTGATCAGCTCCTGGGCGGCATCCGCCGTTGTTCCCCCCGCCATCTCGATCGCCTCATAGATACGCGCTCCGCTTTTCAGTTCATATACTCCCGGAGAATGAACCGCTCCGCACACATAGACAAAAACAGTCCCGGTCTCCCGGGCGTCGTCTTCTGCAGCGGATAAAGTTTCTTCTCCTTTATCAGCTGTGTCCTCTGTCCCGTCAGGTGTCTCTTTTTCAGCAACATCCTTTTCCGCAGTCTCATTCTCAAGACGCAGTTCCTGCAGCCCGTCTTTCTCCCTGCTGTCACAGCCCGGCAGCAGAAACAGAAGAGCCATCATTGTCAGGACACAGGCCCATTTTCTTTTCCGTATTTTGTCTCGCATATTTCCCTCACAGTCTGCAGGCTGTGAGAATACCCCTTTATGCCGGACAGTATCATTGTAACGAATTTCTCTCAGAATTACAATAGACATTTACAGGTTTGTTACATTCATGACAATTTGTTACGGATTTTTTACAGTTTATTCCCACTGAAAGATCGTGATCCCGATCACCGCCAGCACCAGACCACCCAGCTTTCTCCAGTCAAAAGGCTCTTTCTCCATTCCGAACATACCGAAAAGCTCAATAATATACGAAACAGCAAGCTGAGCGATCACGATCAGCAGCGCCGACTTTGCCGGACCCAGCGCTTCAACACTTTTGATCACAGTCCAGGTGATCCCGGCGCCGATCACGCCGCCAAGGAGCATGTATTTTGGCTCCACCTTTCCCAGAGCGGAAATACTGTCTCTCCCGGTAAAAAGCCAGACGGCGACACAGACCGCCAGGGCCGAAAACTGAACCCATCCGTTACTCACCCAGACCCCTGTCGTCTTTGTCACCTGTGTGTTGAATACCCCCTGGACACTCATAAGCGCCCCCGATAAAAGTGCAATAATAAAACCAGTCATCTTTCTATCCCTCCATGCAGTTTATGCCCGCTTTTCAGATAGTATGTCCGATGACTGGTTTCTTATTCATTGGGGTCATATTCAACGGGGTCAGGCCCCTTTGCAAAGAGTCAGGCCCCGATGAGTGCTTTTTTCAGCTTCCCGATCATTTCATCTATGTGTTTTTCCTCAACGATCAGCGGCGGTACAAAACGCAGCACATTTCCTTCCGCCTGGATCACCAGCAGACCTTCCGCGATTGCACGGCTGATCACTTCTCCGGCGGGCTTTGAGAGCACCAGTCCCTGCATGAGACCTTTCCCTCTCCTCTCCGTGACGCAGTCCATCTCATCGACGAGTTCATCCAGACGTTTCGTCAGATAGGGAGCCACCTGATTCACATGTCCGACAATATCCTCCCGTTCAAAGATCTCGATCACTTTCTTAACGGCTGTGCACGCCAGCGGATTGCCTCCGTAGGTTGCGCCGTGATCCCCCGGCTGCAGGGAATACTCTGCCACTTTCTCCGTCATGGCAAAGGCACCCACGGGAATTCCGTTTCCGATGGCTTTCGCCATGGTGATAATGTCCGGCTTCACTCCGAATCCCTGCCATGCAAACATGGTACCTGTCCGCGCCATACCGCACTGGACCTCGTCACAGATCATCAGGATGTCATTGTCGTCGCAGATCTTCCGTATCCCTTCCATGAATTCCTGAGTTGCTAGATGGATCCCGCCTTCTCCCTGAAGGGGTTCCAGGATGATAGCGCAGGTCTTGTCGCTGACCAGCGCCTTCACGCTGTCAAGATCATTGAATTTCGCGAACTTTACCCCGGGGAGCACCGGTTCAAAAGGCTCCCGGTATGAGTCATGCCCCGTGACGGATACCGCGCCGAAACTCCTCCCGTGGAAAGAATCCTCCATAGCGATGAACTCATATCTGCCGGTTTTCTTTGTGAAGGCATATCTCCTTGCCGCCTTCAGTGCGCCTTCGTTTGCCTCGGTACCGCTGTTGGTAAAAAATATTCTGTCCATCCCGGAGACACGGTTCAGTTCTTTTGCCGCTTCTCCACAGCATTCATGATAAAAGAGATTGGAGGTATGACACAATTTGTCTATCTGCGCCTTCAGAGCCTCGTTCAGTTCTTCGTTGCCATAGCCCAGCCCGCACACGGCGATCCCTGCCGCGAAATCAAGGTACTCTTTTCCGTCCGTATCATACAGATACATGCCTTTTCCGTGATCGAGCACGATCGGGAAACGGTTGTATACGTGGATCAGATTTTCCTCTGCTGCCTGTATTTTATTATTCACCATGATAATACCTGCT
>DWVT01000041.1 GCA_019120075.1 Candidatus Mediterraneibacter excrementigallinarum | reverse complement strand
GAGGAAAAGGATCTGCGCAGCAGTCTGCAGATGGAACTGAGAAGAGGGACGCTGGTGCTGAGCGTGCTCAGCCAGATGGGAAAGCCGAAATACGGATATTCCCTTGTCCAGAGTCTGGAAGAAAAAGGGATTGATATTGATCCCAATACACTGTATCCGCTGTTGCGGCGGCTTGAAAAGCAGGGGCTCCTGAAAAGCCAGTGGGAGACAGGAGGCTCCAAACCAAGAAAATACTATCACAGAACGGACTACGGGACACAGATCTATGAAGAACTTAAAGTCCAGTGGGAAGAACTTTCGGAAAGCATGGGAAAACTGTTGAAGGAGGGAGAGGCATGAACGGGAGAGACCGGGAATTGATCAATCGTTATATTTATCAGGTGGTGCGCCGCCTGCCGAGAGACCAGAGAGGAGAGGTGAGCCTGGAGCTGCAGGAGCTGATCGGCGATATGCTGGAAGCAGGCGCCTCTGTGGAAGAGGTGCTGTCAAAGCTGGGAGATCCGGCGAAATTTGCGGAAAAGTATCAGGACAGGAGCCACTGCCTGATCGGGCCGGAATACTATGACAACTATCTCTGGCTGCTCCGGATCGTACTGACCTGCGTGATTGCTACAGTTGTTATCGTATCGGTGATCCAGGGGATCCGGGACGGGATTGTAATGTCGGATGGAGATATGACAGGCGCTGCCGTAATGGCTGTGGGCACTGGCATCGCCAATGGATTTACAGGGATTTTCATCTCAGGGCTGTCTGCTTTCGGCGGGGTCACACTTGCCTTTGCGGTCATGGAACGGAGAAAGATCCGGTTTGAGATGAAGAAGGAGAAAAACTGGACGGTCAGGGATCTGGGAGACAACTTTACAGGAAAAGAGAGGATCTGGACGCCCGGAAACCTGTCTCCGATTCCCCATAAAAAGGCGTTGATCAGCAGAGGGGACAGTATTGCGGGGATCGTGTTTATCATGATCTTCGGAGTCCTGCTCATCTTTGCTCCGCAGTTTTTCGGCGCAGTGATCCGGGACGGGGAAGTGATCCGGACGGTTCCGGTGTTCAATCTGGACCGGTGGAATATCATCCTTCCGTTTTTTATTCTGAGCCTTGTGATCGGCCTGGCGGATGAAGTGCTCCATCTTGTGGTGGGTCATTACTGCCGTCTGGTGATGATTAGCAGTATTGTTACCGGAGCACTGCAGATGATCCTGCTGTTCTTTCTTTTGAAGGCGTTTCCCTTCTGGAACCCGGACTTTGCCACAGAACTGGAACTTTATCTGGGAGGCCAGAATGGGACGGGACTGAATGAGATTGTTATGAGATGGAATGGAGATTTTGTGTCCAATTGTCTCCTGGCGCTCGGCTTGGCGCTCACGCTCCTGGAGGTGGGATCCACAGTATACCATACGCTTCGTTACGGAATCGAGGATCCGGTATAAGAACATGAGATAAAGGCGGAGTTCCTTACAATTCAGTAAGGTTGAAACAGTCAGAACATTTTCATGATACAATGCTTGAGAGAGATGGAATACAAAATAGGGTGTACGGAGGGATTGTTATGAGCAGACTGCTTTTGCTGGAGGATGATATGAGCCTGATCGACGGACTGAGATATTCCCTGGAGAGAAACGGGTTTGAGCTGGAGGTGGCGCGCACCGTGAGGGAGGCCCGCTCCTGTCTGAAGGGAGGTCATTCGTTTGACCTTCTGCTTCTTGATGTGACACTTCCGGACGGAACGGGGTTTATGATATGTGAGGAGGTGCGCTCCGCCGGAGATACCACGCCCATAATCTTTCTGACCGCATCGGACGAGGAGACCAGTATCATCCGGGGACTGGACAGCGGAGGAGACGATTATATCACGAAACCCTTCCGGCTGGGAGAACTCTGTTCCCGCATCAGGGCGCTGCTCAGGAGAAGTACGATGAGGAAAAAGGTGGAGAGCGGAGTTCTCCGGTCGGGAACGGTGACAGTGGATCAGCTCGCGGGCAGAGCCTACCTGGAGGGAAAACCTCTGGAACTGACCGGAGCGGAGTACCGGCTTCTCTGCCTCTTCCTCCGTCATGACGGGCAGGTTCTGACAAGGAACGCAATCCTGGATGCACTCTGGGACGGAAACGGCAGCTATGTAGATGACAATACGCTCTCTGTCTATATCCGACGGCTTCGGGAGAAGATCGAGAGAGACCCCTCCCGGCCGGAATATCTGATGACGGTAAGAGGGATGGGATATCGATGGGAGGGAGAGGCATGAGATGGAGCGATGACCGGGAGAACCGGAGATACTTTGGATTTGCGTCAGTCCTCTGTCTGATGCTCATGATCTTCTGCCTGTGGTCGGGATGGATGCAGGGAGTCTGCGTGAGAGACAGCCTGTTTCAATGGGAGAGGGCCGCGGCATCTTCTCTTCTGGAACATGGGGTAGACAGAGGAACGATTGCACAGGCTTTTTCCAGTGAGACAGTCACAGAGGATGGGGAGAGCCTGCTTCGGACGATCGGACATGCGAAGGAAAATGTCCCGGTCCTGTTTTCTGCGTCCGATAAGGCGGTACGGTCAGCCGTACCTGCATTCCTGACGGCGGGAGCAGTTTTTTCCCTGCTTTTTCTGGCAGGCACGGCCTTTTATATGAAAAGACGGGAGGAGCAGATCGAACGTGCCGGAGAGGTGGTAGAGAGGTATGCGGAGGGAGACTTCAGCAGCCGGCTGACCCGGGGCGGCACGGGGGCGTTTCAGCGCCTTCTGGGGAAGACAGACCGGCTCGCCACCGCGCTGCAGGCGAAGAGCGAGACCGAGTTCCGGTCGAAAGAGTTTTTAAAGGATACAGTGACGGATATTTCCCATCAGTTGAAGACTCCGCTGGCGGCTTTGAATATGTATGCCGAGATCATTTTGGCAGAGCCGGAGAAAACGGAGACGGTGAAAGAGTTTGCGGAGAAGGCAACGGTCTCCCTCGGGCGGATGGAGCGGCTGATCTATCTTCTCCTTAAGATGATGCGGCTGGACGCCGGGAGCGTGACGTTTGCAAAGCGCAGTATCCGGGTCGGCGAACTGGCGGAGTTGGCGTCAGAAGACCTGCTCACAAGGGCAGAGGGGGAGAGAAAACATCTCCTGTTTGAGGGAGCGGAGGACGCTCTGGTGAGGTGTGACCCCGAATGGACGACGGAGGCCCTTGGAAATCTGATCAAGAACGGACTGGACCACACGAAGGAGGGAGGAACCGTCCGGGTGTCATGGGCGAGCTCTCCTGCTATGATACGTATCTGCGTGGAGGATGATGGAAGCGGGATCCCGCCGGAGGAGATCCACCATATCTTCAAACGGTTCTACCGGAGCAGCAGCTCCCTGGACACACAGGGAATCGGGCTGGGGCTCCCTCTGGCAAAGTCCATCGTGGAAGGGCAGGGAGGCGTTCTCTCGGTACAGAGCCATCCGGGAAAAGGGACCGTATTTACCATGGCTTTTCCGTACATGAAACAGATTCCGGGCAGGCAGAGTAAAAGGTGACAGAACTGTAAGGAAAAGGGGATGCCTTTTTCACCTAGCTGTAAGGACGGAGCTTTATACTGTTCCGTGTAAAGGAGGCAGAGAAAATGGAAATCTTAAAAGTTGAACATCTCAGCAAGACATACGGAACAGGAGAGGCGAGGGTGGAAGCATTGAAAGATGCGTCCTTTTCGCTCCAGAAAGGGGAGTTCGCTGCAGTGGTAGGAGAATCCGGCTCTGGAAAGAGTACCCTCTTAAATTGTGTGGGCGGACTGGACACGCCTACAGCAGGGAAGGTCCTGCTGGACGGGCAGGATCTTTTTGCCATGAAGGAAAATAAGCGCACTGTGTTCCGGAGACAGAATATCGGGTTTATCTTCCAATCCTTTCAGCTTATCCCTGAGCTTAATGTGGAACAGAATATTATTTTCCCCATTCTTCTGGATTATCAGAAGCCGGATAAGAAACGGGTGGATGAAATCCTGGATGTTC
>DWVT01000040.1 GCA_019120075.1 Candidatus Mediterraneibacter excrementigallinarum | reverse complement strand
TATCATCAGGAATATCCGCCAGAAGCTGCGAAAGGTTACAACAAAAGAATATATCCAGACCGTGTGGGGAGTCGGATACAAATTTGTGGATGTCCCAGGGGAGTAAGCCCCTGGGATTATTTCATATATTGGAAGTTTCTGATATTGGATGCATTCTTGTTCAATTCTCCGGAAGGAATTATAATATAAGACTAGAAGGGCAAAGCATGAAGCATTATAAAATGACTTACAAGATATGCAGGGACGGTTACTGACCGTGGAATTTATAAGTGAACGGGGATGGTGAAAGCATGAAACGCATTTTTTTTGTAGAAGATGATTTGAGTTTGATTAACGGATTATCCTTTGCTATTAAGAAGCAGGGATATGAGATAGATGTGGCCCGGACGAGCCTTGAAGCAGAGCAATTATGGATGAACGGGAAATATGACCTGGTTATTTTGGATGTATCACTTCCGGATGGCTCCGGTTATGATATCTGCCAAAAAATCCGTAAAGTTTCAAAAGTGCCGATTATGTTTCTTACTGCGGCGGATGAAGAAACAGATATTATCATGGGACTTGACATAGGAGGAGACGATTATATTACAAAACCCTTTAAACTTGCAGTATTTCTCTCAAGAGTAAATGCACTTTTACGCAGAAGCGAAAATTTTAATCAGATGGAGACAGAGCTAAGCTCTAATGGTATTACAATACAGCGACTGAAAGGGGAGGTTTATAAGAATGGTAAACAAATCGACCTGACGGCAAGTGAGTATAAACTGCTTTGCCTGTTTATGGAAAACCCGGATATGATCCTCTCTCCGGAACAGATACTGAGCAGACTCTGGGATTGTGATGAAAAATACATTGACACCAATACATTGACAGTATATATTCGCAGACTGCGTAAGAAAATTGAAGATGATCCTGCTGATCCGCACAGCATAGTTACAGTCCGTGGCATGGGCTATAAGTGGAATACCATAGAATGAGGTACGGGCCATGAGAATACTGGTAAATAATAAAATTAAAAGGCTTTTTTCCTGTGTATTGATATTTTTCATCTTGTTTACAGCAGCTTCTGTTACCTGCGTCAGCCTCAGAGTTCATTACGCAGCTTACTGTGTCCTGCTCTCTTCTCTGGCTATGGGAATTGCTGTTTTTGCATCCATGTATTTATATTTTCGTGACCAGAACAAGATTATGGAAGATGCAGTTTCGCAGATTAAAGATTATATTTCCGGAGATCGGAACGCACGGATTGAGTGTGACGACGAGGGAGAATTGTATCGTTTATTTCATGAAGTAAACTCCCTGGTTTCTATTTTGAACGCCCAGGCGGAGAACGAAGGCCGGTCAAAAAAATTTATGAAAGATACGATTTCCAATATTTCTCATCAGTTGAAAACACCTCTCGCTGCATTGAACATCTATAATGGGATCATGCAGGAAGAGGCGAAGGATACACCGACAATACATGAGTTTACGGAGCTTTCAGAACAAGAACTTGACCGGATTGAAACTCTTGTACAGAACCTGCTTAAAATTGCAAAACTGGATGCCGGAACAATCGTAATTGAGAAGAATGTGGAAAATGTCGCTGAAATGATGGCATATATAGAGCGTCATTTCGCTTATCGGGCAGAGCAGGAGAAAAAGACACTTTCTTTTTCCGGTGATGATGCAATTAACTTGTCCTGCGATCAGAACTGGATGCTGGAAGCAATCAGTAATATTGTAAAAAATGCGTTTGACCATACAAAAGAAGGAGCAGAAATCCATATCGAATGGAGAAAATTTGCTTCCGTCGTACAAATAGTCGTGCGGGATAATGGCTGTGGCATCCATCCGGAGGATCTGCCGCATATTTTTAAGCGGTTTTACCGCAGCCGTTTTTCAAAAGACAAGCAGGGAATTGGATTAGGTCTTCCGCTGGCAAAGACAATTATAGAAGCCCATAATGGAACTATCGAAGTTGATAGTGAATTAGGAGTTGGCACGACTTTCACTATGAATTTCTTAATTCCTACAAAATTGTAGGCTGGAAGTCATCTGATTGTAGGGTTGACGTGCTACTCTTTCTATATCAAATCAGAAAGAGGTGTAGGATTGAATGAATTTATTAGAAGTCAAAAATATTTCTAAAACATATGGAACTGGAGAGGCTACGGTTCATGCCCTGAAAAATGCCACATTCTCTGTTCCTAAAGGTGAATTTGTTGCAATCGTTGGAGAGTCCGGATCTGGGAAAACGACCTTACTGAATATGATAGGGGCCCTGGATACTCCTACTTCTGGCAAAGTATTTATTGATGGCAAAGACATTTTCTCGATGAAAGAGCGTAATCTGACGATTTTCCGCCGCAGGAATATCGGCTTTATTTTCCAGAGTTTTAACCTGATCCCAGAACTGACTGTAGAGCAGAATATCATTTTCCCGGTCTTACTTGACTATCAGAAACCAAATAAAAAGTATTTGGAAGAGCTGTTGAAGGTACTGGGGCTAAAGGAGCGGCGTAACCATTTACCCAGCCAGCTTTCCGGAGGACAGCAGCAGCGTGTGGCGATAGGGCGTGCGTTAATTACCCGCCCGGCGCTGATTCTTGCCGATGAACCAACGGGAAATCTTGATACACAGAATACCAGCGAAGTCATCGCTCTGTTGAAAGAAGCGTCTCGGCTGTATGAGCAGACCATCGTAATGATTACTCATAGTCAGAGCATTGCTCAGACAGCAGATCATATTCTTCGAGTATCGGATGGTGTCGTAGATGATTTTGGGAGGTGTCGAGAATGAGAAGCTATTTAAGTCTGATCCCAATCTCTGCCAAGGTTCATCGGCGGCAAAACCGTATGACATTGCTTTGTATCATTTTCTCTGTATTCATGGTTACAGCTATCTTCAGCATGGCAGAAATGGGCACACGAATGGAGCAGTCCCGTCTCTCAGAAAAACATGGTGATTTTTCGCTCCTTAGTAGTTTAATAAATACCACAATGGGACAGACACTGCTAATGACGGCGGGAGTGATGTTTCTGTTGGTTCTTATTGCCGGAGTGTTGATGATTTCCAGTAGTATGAATAGCAGTGTTGCTCAACGCACCCAGTTTTTTGGTATGATGCGTTGTATCGGTATGAGTAAACAGCAGATCATCCGTTTTGTACGTCTGGAAGCATTGAACTGGTGCAAAATAGCCGTTCCTATTGGCCTTGTTCTAGGTGTTTTGGCATCGTGGACATTATGTGCTGCCTTAAGATTCCTTGTCGGGGAAGAGTTCTCGAACATTCCGCTGTTTGGCATCAGCAGCATTGGAATTGTCAGTGGTATTTTAGTCGGCGTGATTACAGTCCTTTTGGCCGCAAGAATCCCTGCTAAGCGGGCAGCTAAGGTATCCCCTGTTGTAGCTGTTTCAGGAAATACGGAGTCGGATAAAATGAGCCATCATTCTGTCCACACAGGTTTTTTCAAAATTGAAACGGCATTGGGGATTCACCATGCGGTAGCTGCAAAGAAAAACCTATTTTTGATGATAGGTTCCTTTGCGCTGAGTATCGTCCTATTTTTAAGTTTTTCTGTTATGATTGATTTTGTGGACCATTTGATGCCTCAATCGGTGGCTACTTCTGATATTGACATTTCAAGCAGTGACGGTGCTAATATTATCGACAGCGATATGGTACAGACGCTTACAAATATGGAAGGTGTTAAACAGGTCTATGGACGTAGGAGCAGTTTTGACGTGGCTGCCGGGCTGAAGGGTGATACGACTCTTTCTAGCACTGTAGATATTGTCTCTTTTGATGATTTTGACCTGAAAGCTCTCCAAAAAGACGGAACGCTTCGCTGGGGCAGTGATTTATCCAAAGTTTATGGTGATAGCAGATATGTTCTTGCGACATGGGATCGGAACAGTTCTTGGGACGTGGGCGATACCCTCCTTGTTGGAAACGAGCAGATTACGATTGCAGGTCTGTTAAAATATGATCCATTTAGCGGGGATGGCCTCACGGACGGGAAGATAACATTGATCACATCGGGGGAGACATTTACCCGATTGACCGGTATTACAGACTATTCGCTCATTATGGTTCAAACAACCTCTAATGCCACGGACGAGGATGTTGCCACAATCGGTCAGATCGTAGAGGAAAACGGTTATACCATGAATGATAAGCGAGATCAACGTACATCTGGCACTTATTTTGCCTTTGTTGCCTGTGTCTATGCTTTTCTGGGTATTATAACACTGGTTACAGTGCTGAATATTGTCAACAGTATCTCTATGAGCGTATCGGCTCGGATCAAACAGTACGGTGCCATGCGGGCTGTGGGGATGGACGGTAATCAGATTTCAAAAATGATTTTGGCAGAAGCCTTTACCTATGCCTTCTGGGGATGTGTTATTGGCTGTATGATTGGCCTGCCGCTCAGCAAAGTGTTGTATGATTTCCTTATCACAAACCACTTTCCCTATGCGGTTTGGAGTCTGCCAATCGGAGCGTTGGCAATCATTGTGTTGTTTGTCATTGTTGCGGCGGTGCTGGCCGCTTATTCTCCGGCCAAACGGATACGGACGATTTCAGTGACAGAAACCATCAACGAACTCTAAGAATAAGTATAAGGCAATTCAAACATAGGGAAAAATCCAAGGGGTGAAGATAGGAAAGCTGGTGGGTGATGGAACGTATTGAAATCATCCTTCGCACCACGGATCCGTCTGGAAAAGTGACAGAGCAGCTTCTGGCTAAATTCGATACAGAGAAAACAGCGATAGAGCATGATAAGGTTTTTCAGTATTCCGGTCTTTGCATTGATCCAGTCAAGCACCAGATTTCTTACCAGGGGAAGGTGCTTCCTCTGACGGAAACGTATGAATTTCAGACGTTTGTTTATCTCGCCAGTCAGCCAGGAAGAGTCTACACAAAAGAACAGATATATCGGGCAGTCTGGAAAGAGGAGCCGGTGGATGTAAGCAGTGCGGTGTTCTGTATTATCGGGAATATTCGCCAGAAGCTGCGGGAGGTAACAACAAA
>DWVT01000039.1 GCA_019120075.1 Candidatus Mediterraneibacter excrementigallinarum | reverse complement strand
TTTCAGACTGGCAAACGCCATATGAGACAGCCTGGCTCCGTTGGTCCTCTTGATTTTCTGCTTTTTCCAGGTATTTTCTTCTGTGTAGCGGATTGCTTCCAGCGGTGACACTTTCGCGGCTTTTTTCGCCGGTTTACGGGTACTGATATAGACCGTTAGAATCGTAAACAGACCTGCGATAATAAAGATAAACGGCGACGTGGAAACTTCCCTCCCCGATACAGAATATTCCATACTGACAAACCGCATGACCAACGGAAGGAGCATCTGACCGGCGAAGAATCCAGCAATCAGTCCCACCGGCAGCCCGATCAGAGTGAGCCAGACTGCCTGGCGGTTGACGATAGCTCTGATCTGCCTTGGGGAAGTACCGATTGTACGCAGCAATCCGTACTGACGCACATCCTGCATGACAGAAATGTCAAAAATATTGTAAATAAGCAGATAGCCGCACACCACGAACATCAGAAGGAATACTGCGGCGAACAGAATTGTTGTGGAACTGGTCAGCCCTTTCACTGCCTGGTTTGCCGTAGCAAGGATGAAATTGTCCGCACTCATGTCCTCAGGATCCCCGCCGATCGAGTAGACAAAATCATCCAGCTGTTCCTGGATATTTGTTTTATCTTTCAATACAACCTCGGAAAAGGTAAGGCCGGAAAGCTCATGGTCTTCCGCGTATGTGACTTTAAATACATCGGGATTATTCTCCACAAACTGTTCTGAAACAATGGCGAGACTGACCGTGTCGTTATCTGCTTCCCACCATCCGGAAAGGATCATATCAAAATGATAGGTTTTCCCACGGATCTCAAATTCAATGGGAACCTCCGCACCTGTTTTCGGTTCTACCCCCAGCGCCTTCAACGCCAGATCCGTAGTGGATATTTCATTTTCTTTCTCCGGCGGGGTTCCATGTGTCGGCAGGGAAAATGTCAACTCCTGCTGTACACGGTCTGCATAATCAATCTCAATGGAATGACCGGAAGAATTGGATGCATAACCAACGATACGTCTGTGACCTGCTTCTTCCACAAAATCACTGTTTGCAAGTTTTTCATATTGATCTTCCGTCATATATCCCAGAGTTGCGTCAGCCTTGCTTCCTTTCTGCATCTGCATGGAAAGCTGAAGAGATGCCGCCATGTTGAATACCAGAGCTGTGACCGATGTAAACAAAAAAGCTGTCAGGATGACCGCCATCAAAGCACTCAAATTACGCACTTTATTTTTCCTGAAATACCGTTTTGAAAGGCGTCTGATCACAGCCATGTTATTATTTCCAAACAGAATATCATTCATCTGCGCCACCCCCTTTACTCTGAAATCTTACC
Organism: Candidatus Mediterraneibacter excrementigallinarum; assembly: GCA_019120075.1. Lineage (GTDB taxonomy): Bacteria > Bacillota > Clostridia > Lachnospirales > Lachnospiraceae > Mediterraneibacter > Mediterraneibacter excrementigallinarum. The sequence goes on along the minus strand of DWVT01000039.1, from coordinate 8,015 downwards.
GTCTTCAATGCGGACGATCCGGTCTGCAAGTTGAGCAATCTCACTGTTATGAGTGATCATTACCAGAGTCTGATGGAAGTTCTGACTGGTCGCTTTCAAAAGTCGCAGAACGTCGCTGCTGGTTCTGCTGTCAAGGTTTCCTGTAGGCTCATCCGCAAGTACGATGGCAGGTTTTGAAATAAGAGCGCGGGCGATAGCGACTCTCTGCTGCTGTCCTCCGGAAAGATTGTTCGGCAAATTATCAAGCTTATCTTCCAGCGCAAGCATACGAACGACTTCCTGCAGAAAATTCCTGTCCACCTTATTGCCGTCCAGTTCCACGGGCAGAGTAATGTTTTCATACACATTGAGAACGGGAACAAGATTATAGTTCTGAAAGATAAACCCGATCTTCCGCCTCCGAAAAATAGTCAGCTGTTCCTCCTTCAGTGCAGACAGATCTCTGCCTTCTACAAATACCTTGCCGGAAGTGGGGACGTCCAAACCACCAATCATGTTCAGAAGTGTGGATTTTCCGCTGCCGGAAGTTCCGACAATAGCGAGGAATTCCCCTCGTTCCACAGAAAGAGAAACACCGTCTAGCGCCTTTGTGATGTTGGGTTCGTTACCATAGTATTTTTTTAGATCCCTTGTTTCCAAAACAGGCATATGTTCTACCACCTTTCAATTTGATGGTATCATTGTAACTGGAGATCCTCGCAGAAATGTCACAGTTTTCTTTGGATTTTAAGAAAACGCACAAAAGAAAATTTAAATTCTTTCTTAAAACAGAAAAGCTGGTTTTCCCCGGGGATCAATTGAACTCTCGTGATTCCGCGGCATTTCAGACGCGGGGAAGAAATACCGAAAAAGTGGATCCTTCTCCCGGTTCCGAAGTAACGCGGATAAAGCCTCTCTGGCGTGTGACGATCTCACGGGCAAGATACAGCCCTATTCCGATGCCGGGAATATCATGTACGATGTCCTCACGGAAGAACCTTTTGAAGATCGTTCCCTGGTGCTGTTCCGGAATGCCGATGCCTGTGTCGGAAATATCAATTTTCATATACATTTCCCAGCACACAACAACCACATAGATATTACCTCCTTCCGGTGTGTACTTGACCGCATTGTCTAATATATTAAACAGGGCTTCTGTAGTCCATTTCCGGTCGTGGACCGCAGTCAGATTTTCGCTGCAGTCAACCGTTATCTCAATCCTTTTCTTTTCTGCCTCTATCAGAATACCGCCCAACGCCGCGGCCAGAGTCTCATAGACAGACTGTGGTTCCGTATCCAGCGAAATCACTCCTGTTTCCAGCCGGGACATTTTGATCATAGCCTGCATAAGAAAATCCAGCTTGTCCAGCTGACTCCCCATAGCCTGAAGAAATTCTTTCTGCTTTTCAGGAGATACAGACTGCTCCAGCAAAGTGGCATCCAGCATTTTCAGGTTTGCCATGGGAGTTTTAACCTGATGAGATATGTCCGAGATCAGTTCCTGAAGATCGGCGCGTTCTTTTGCAATACTGCTTTTGCCTGTCTGCATCACTTCATATAGTCGGGAAAGACGATACTGGATTTTACAGAACAGAGTTTCTTCTTCTGTGTACTGCACAGCCGCCCGATCCGAGGAGAGCATATCATCAAGCAGCTTGCAGAGGGTATCAGAAAACAGCGTCAGCTTCCGCCGCACAAAGATCAGGAAAAAGCTGCCACATCCGACAACGCCGGCAACATAGATCAGTCCGCAATAGAAAGCAAGCAGATTTCGCGTCAGATAATATGTTATAAAGATCATGGATGCAGAAATCAGCATAAATACAGCAAAGACAATGATACAAGCTTTATTTACCGATAATTTCTCCGAATTCATTGACCGCTTCCTCCAATCCACATATAGCCCATTCCGTAGACGGTTTTAATATATGTGTGTCCCGCTTTTTCAACTTTGTTCCTCACCCGGCTTACAACAGAAGTCAGAGCGTGTTCGTCTACAAAATTCCTGTCAATATCCCACAGCTTTTGCAACAGTATCTGACGGGTCAGAACAATCATCGGACTTTCCGTAAACACTTTCAGAAGCCGGTATTCCATGGGAGTAAAAGAAATATTTTCCCCATTAAGAGATGCGGTCATTCCTGTAAAATTGATAACAAGACTGCCGTCATCATAGTAGTCAGCGCCGGACTGTTTTCTGATCCGGGAGAGCACCGCCGTCACTTTTTTCTGAAATACACTCATAATGAAGGGCTTTGTGACATAATCGTCCGCTCCAAGCTCATAGCCGCGGATCATGTCACTTTCCATATCGTTTGCCGTCAGAAATATAACCGCCGTATCCGGATGTCCTGCCCTGATATCACTGCATAGATCAAATCCATTTCCATCCGGAAGGTTGATATCCAGGACGACCAGATCATATTCCTGTTTTTCACAGAAGTTTTCAGCCATGTGCTTTGATAAAGCTGAATCTGTCTTATAACCGGCAGCAGACAGATTATAACAAAGCGTAGTATTCAAAATTCGGTCGTCTTCAACCACTAATATTCTCATTCGTTCACATCCTTTTCTTTACAGAATATCACACAAATGTCGCAGAAATCTCGCAAAAAATATTTTTTTGGATTGAGACAATGGATTTACAGATGTTTTTTTCATTGAACCTGCATCTTTTCTTTTCTGGAAAGAGTATATATAGTCAAAGAGGAGGGCAGCTCTATGAATAAAAAAGAATTTGATCTGATCCGTCGTCTGAAGAAGCGGGATCAAAAAGCACTTGAAGAAATCATCCGCCTGTTTCATTCGTATACCGCAGCGATTGTCTGCAGGATCCTTTATGGACAAGCCGACCAGAGCGACATTCAATCTGTGATCAACGATGTCTTCTTCCGTCTGTGGGAAAATGCTGACAATATAGAGCCTGACAAAGGGAGCAGTCTGAAAGCATATATCGCTGCGCTTGCAAGGAACACGGCGCTGACAGAAAAAAAGAAAATAATGAAAGTCTGTCCCCTTGAAGAAGATATACTGGGAGAAATACCTGATCACTTTGACCAGATTGAACTAAGAAATATTATCCTTTCCGCATTAAAAGATCTGGAAGCGGGTGAGCAGACTGTTCTGCTGAAATACTATTTCCAGGGAAAGACGATCCAGCAGATTGCCGATGAATCCCAGGAGCCTCTTCCGACTGTCAAGAGCCGCCTGCAGAGAAGCCGAAAGAAATTCAAAAAAATATTGGAAGAAAGGGGGTTTGTTTATGAAAGCTAATTATTACGATTTATTTGATATGATTGCGGAAGACGCAGGGAAATTCCTGTCTGAAACAGAAAACAGGCCTGTATCTTCAGAAAAATATTCAGCAGAAGAGACAATTAAATCAGTGCTTGAAAGAATTGCAGATAGAAAGGTCATTCCAAAAAAATCTTACAGAAAAAGGCTCTGGGTCCGGCTTCTTATCGCAGCTATTATCGTACTCTCTTTGTCAGGGATCACTTTCGCTGCATATCAGTATGATCTGTTTCAAGATGGGGCTGCCCTGATCACTGACGAGAACCGCGATCTTGTCGGGAAAGAGATGCAGGGTGATTTCAGCGAAGTCAGCATATACGACAAATATGGGAATCTTGTCAGCGGTCCCGGGGAAGCGCCCGAGCCCACACTGGATGAGATTCTTGGCGACAGTACTGTCATAACAGCTGTAGAAGATCCGGACGATCTGTACGTTTACCCGTCTTCTATCGCATACTTTGCCGTAAAAGAGGGCAGATCTTTCTGCACTACACCAGAGGTTATCTTCGACAATAATGTCATGGTAGTTTTTACGAAAGAAGACGGAAGCGGATGGCATCTGACTAAAGGTGAGACTCTTGTGTTCAAGGGAGAGGAATATCACTCTGAAATATTTCCGGTCCAGCCTGACAAAGGACAGTCAGTTGGTTTCCACTATGTCTTCAACCACACACTTATGAATGAAACAACCTCTTCAGTCGGTCAGCTTGATCTGAAATTTGAACTGAAAGCTCAGGAAGATGGTGAATATTATATAGGAATCCGGGGAGGAAGTTCCGATCCTATCTCATTGAAAGAGGGAAAGATTTATATCAGGTGAGAGACTAAATACAGTAGTTGATGATCAGGGATTTGTCCAGATCCCTGATCATCTTCGCGGCGGTGAGGAAATCCTTTGTTTGCCATATCTTCTGCATTTCCACCTTTCCCGTTAGTATAAATAACTACTTTATCCATAACAGTTATCCTCCACAACTCCCGGGTTATTACGATAATTTCAAGTTAAGATTTGTTTATTTTATCTTCTTCGATATTTCTTTCTGTCTGCTCTATTGCCTCTGTTACTATATCTCGAATATTTTCCTCCGTTCTGTTTTCGTCTCCAAAACGAAATGTCATTACTGCTGTATGGCCTTGCATATGATATAGACAAGTTAATTGCCCCCAACAGGGAATGCTATAGAAGTTAATTTTCCCAGTAGAAAAACTTCCCGCTTCTTTAGGGTATGTAATTTGCGGTGTTTCAACGCTGTTTAAAATTTTTTGTACCATTTCAGAAATTCTAACTATCAAGTCAGAACTATTCTCTTTTCCATCACCCTCAATTCCTATAGTTTCCTCTGAATAATCGACATTGAACCCATATTCTTCAGCAATATCACTTACTTCATTTAGATAATCCTGTTTTTCCAGCAGACCTTTTAAATAGTCGTTTCTACATCCAAAATGATATGTATTATCATAGACCAGGCCGTGTACTTTAAACTCCATTCCATTTTCGTCTTCAAATTTCCCCGAATCATTTTCTTTATTAAACGATTTCACAACCACAAAATCATGTTCCGGATATTCTTCTTCAAGACACATTATAATGCGTTCATCTGTGTTCTTCCCGCTTAAAGGATTATCCTCACTGTTAGTATCATTCAATAATTTAACTATTTCAGAACATCCAGATAAGGATACACAAAGTAATAAGATGAGTAAATACATTCCAAATTTTTTCAAATTATGTACTCCCTGCAATTTTCAATCTATCTGCCTTATATTTCCCTGCGTTGATAATCCGTACCTTTGTTGCATTTTCGGAAGGCTTTCCTTTTGCGATATGTACGTGGATCGGTTCAAAGAGTGAAACACTATCTGTCCACTCTCTTTCCCAACTTTTTATTTGAATCATTACTTCACACCATATCACACCCCAATGTGAAAAACGCCCTTACTTGTGATATGGTGCCCCATTTATGATCCGATAACTCCGGTACACCTGCTCCAGCAGTATCACCCTCATCAGCTGATGTGGAAATGTCATCTTCGAGAAGCTCAGCGCAAAGTCCGACCTTTTCAGCACTTCTTTCCCAAGTCCGATGGACCCTCCGATGACAAACGCAATACTGCTCTCTCCCTGTATGCCCAGCGTCTCAATCTTCTGTGCCAGTTCTTCAGATGAGAGCATCTTTCCTCCGATCTCCAGCGTGATCACATACATATCGTCACGGATATGCTTCAGGATCCGTTCTCCTTCTTTGTTTCGTATATTTTCCTCCACCGTCTCGCTCGCCTGGTCCGGCGTCTTCTCATCCGCCACCTCGATGATCTCAAGCTTACAATAACGGCTCAGCCTCTTAGAGTATTCTGCGATGGCGTCTTTCAGATATTTTTCTTTGATCTTTCCTACTGTGATCAGTGTGATCTTCATTTCTTCTCAACCTCGTATACATAAAGTTCCTGGAGCGCCCTCGTAGCGCAGATATATTCTGCCTGATCCCGGAGCGGGTTCTCCCTCTCTCCACGGATCGTAAACACCTGGTCAAACTCCAGTCCCTTTGCCAGATAAAATGTGGTGACGGTCAATCCTCTCTTGAACGCAGAGCTGTCACGGTCCACATAAGCGGCGTCCACTCCCCTGTTTGTGAGGAGACGGTAAATATCATATGCCTCTTCTTCTGTCATGGTGATCACTGCCCCGGTCTCGTAGCCGTTCTCGCCCAGGTTCAGATTCTCCTGAATTGCCTTCAGCATCTCCTCCTCTGTTGAGAAGGACTTCTCTTCCACTTCTTTTCCGTGTCTCTCCAGAAGTTCCAGATCTGTGATACCGCTGATCCTTCCCGCGTACTCCGCGATCTCCCAGGTGTTCCGGTAGCTTTTCTTCAGGATCACCTTACGGATCTCTTTTCCGAATATCTTCGGAAGAAATCTCAGCACGTCGTGCTTTTTCGTATCAAGCGTCTGAGCATAATCTCCCAGGATTGTCATCCTGCACTGGAAGATCTGCTTTAAGAGCACATACTGAAGGAAGGAGTAATCCTGCATCTCATCGATCACAAGGTGCTTGATGTTACTCTGCGCTCCGTGTCCAAGAAGACGGTATTTCAGGTACAACATGGGAAATACATCCTCATACTGCACCTTTCTCCTCTCGTAAGGCACATCCGGAAGCTGTTCATACCCGTAATCCTCCAGCAGCCAGTTATAGATCGTATAGATATCTTTCGTCACGTACATACTGTCAAATTTTTCCTGAAGAAGGATCCTGTCGTCATCCGAGATATCCCTGCCTTTGAGCGTCTCGTAGGCGTCCACAAAATAATCCATCACCGCGTTCATCCTTGCCAGGAGCGGTGTGTCCTGGAATTTAAAATAGAACATACGGATCAGTTCTTCTTCTGTCAGCTTTGTTCCACGGAAGCTGACCTCGCGGAAGTCTACGAGTCTGTCCTCCAGGGTCGCAAGGAATCCCTCGATCATCCCCACATAGTCTTCCGACTGTTTCATCCGGTAACGCTCTTTCTCCTGATCATCCGGGAACTTCATGATCCGTTCCAGATGGTCATACCGATCCTCACAGTCCGCCGCAGTATCCTTCAGTTCTTTGTACGCAAAGAGGTCAAAACTCATCTCGCGGATGTTCTCCTCCCCCAGTTCCGGCAGGATGTGGGAAATGTAATCCGCAAACACGCTGTTCGGCGAAAGGACTAACACGTTGGAGGACTTCAGGTTTTGTCTGTCATGGTACAGGAGGTAGGCGATGCGGTGGAGTGCAATGGATGTCTTCCCGCTTCCCGCAGCTCCCTGGATCACAAGTATCCTGTCCTTCGTGTTCCGGATGATCGCGTTCTGCTCCTTCTGTATCGTGCGGACGATGTTTTTCAGCTTTACGTCACCGCTGTTTCCAAGCTCCTGTTTCAAAATTTCATCGTCGATCTTTGTGTCACTCTCGAACTCATATATCATCTTTCCGCCCCGGATCTTATACTGCCATTTAGAACGGATCTCACCTTCGATCGTTCCGGCCGGAGCCTCGTAGGACGCGGGACCCTTGTCATAATCGTAGAACAGTCCGCTCACCGGCGCTCTCCAGTCATAGATCATCGGAGTCATTCCCGCCTTCTCCGCAAAATTGCCGATGCCAATGTAAAACGGCTCCGCCTCGTCTTCTCCGTCAAACACAAAATCCACCCTGCCGAAAAAGGGAGCGTCCGCCATCCGCTCGAGCCGGTGCTTCATGGCAAGACGATCCTGGTTTGCGTTTACCTGGTTTAAAAGTGCCTGCTGGTTATCAAAGTCCTCATAGCCGTACTGGTCCATCTCTGTATAGTTTTCCCAGTAATACTCGTGCATGTTCTCGATTTCTTTCTGTCCTTCATCGAGAGACTGCTTTATCTCATCAAGTCTCCGCCTGATCTTATCTGTCACATCATCCAGAAATTCTGTTCCATCTATATATCTGCTGTTCTCTGCCATAGTTTCTTTCTCCAGTCTGTTTTAGAATATAAAAGAGCGATAGCAATAGTATAACATGTATCTTTTGAAAAATAATCACAAATTAGCCATAAATTAAATTTATAATATTTTTCAGTTCAGGTTACCTGACAGAAAGACGAAAAGAAACGGGGGATACTTCCATAAAAAATAGGCTTCGCCTATTCAACTCCCCTGCCCCTCACTCATGAGGGGTTGGGGGTTTTCTTTTATTATCTTTTCTTGCATAATAGACCTATGAATATCTTACAAAGAATCTT
>DWVT01000038.1 GCA_019120075.1 Candidatus Mediterraneibacter excrementigallinarum | reverse complement strand
AATCCGGATTTGCCACGCTGATTGGCAGACCAAACGTTGGAAAATCCACGCTGATGAACCGGCTGATCGGGCAGAAAATCGCGATCACATCCAACAAACCCCAGACTACGAGAAACAGGATCCAGACTGTTCTTACCACGGAAGAGGGACAGATTGTTTTTGTGGACACCCCGGGCATCCATAAGGCAAAGAACAAGCTGGGCGAGTATATGGTGAACATTGCGGAACGCTCACTAAATGAAGTGGATGTAGTGCTCTGGCTGGTGGAACCCACCACGTTTATCGGCGCCGGAGAACGCCATATCATCGATCAGCTCAAGAGAGTGAAGACACCTGTGATCCTTGTGATCAACAAGATCGATATGGTGAAGAAGGAAGAAATCCTTCCTGCTATTGATGTCTACCGGAAAGAGTATAATTTTGCGGAGATCGTCCCGGTGTCCGCACGCAGCGGGGACAACACGGATGAGCTGGTAAAGGTGATCCTGAAATATCTTCCATACGGACCGCAGTTCTATGATGAGGATACGATCACGGATCAGCCGGAGAGGCAGATCGTGGCGGAACTGATCCGGGAGAAAGCACTCCACTGTCTGAACGAAGAAATCCCTCATGGCATTGCGGTAGCGATCGACCGGATGAAGATGGAGAGAAAAGTCATGCATATCGACGCCACGATCATCTGCGAGAGGGATTCCCACAAGGGCATCATTATCGGAAAGCAGGGCAGTATGCTCAAAAAGATCGGCAGCACGGCACGTTATGAGATTGAGCGTCTGCTGGACTGCAAAGTGAATCTGAAATTGTGGGTAAAGGTGCAGAAAAACTGGAGAGACAGCGATTATCTGATGAAGAATTTCGGGTATCGGGAAGATGAATAAGTTTCAGAGATAATCAGAAAATCCGGTTGCTGTACAGGAAGTTCTGTGCTATTCTATTTTTACCGGGACGGTGTTCTTGCCGTCCCGGGTATCTATTGATCTTGCCACAGACAGCTGTGGCGCTATTCTCATTTTCAGAGCCTGAATTCCAGGCATTGGTCCAATGACGAATAGAAAATAAACAATTTAATATTGGAGCAATGCACGAATCGGGAGGATGACTTTGACACGTTGCACAGATGTGATAAGATAGAAATATAAGGCTTTCCTTTCATGCATTGCAAGGCAGAAAAGAAAGGAGAACTTTATGGCAGAGAGAAAGAATATGTGTGCAAAAGACCGTTTCAGGGACAAAAACTTTATTATGCTTCCTACTGTAGATGTATGCTTCAAAGGCCTGATGAACAACCCAAAGGTAAGAAAGGGTTTTATAGCTGCTCTGTTAAAAGAGGATCCCAAAGAGATCCGGGAGACTTTTCTTCTCCCGACGGTACTCCGTCAGGATTATCCGGATGATAAACTGGGAGTCCTCGACGTGAGGGTGCTGATGGAAGACGGAAGACAGCTTGATATGGAGATGCAGGTCGCATACTTTGAATACTGGGATGCGCGTATTCTGTTTTATTTGAGTAAGATTTTTACGGATCAGTTGAAAAAAGGAGAACCATACGAAAACCTGAAGAAATGTGTCCATGTGAGTATTCTGGATTTTATTCATTTTGAAGATGACGAGGAGTGTTACAGACAGATTACTTTCTGTGACAGAAAGACCGGAAAAGAGTACACGGATCTTATGGAAATTCAGATCTTGGAACTGCAAAAGCTTTCCCAAGATCAAAAAGATGGTAATGGTCTTATCAACTGGATGCGTTTTCTTGGAGGAAAGAACCGAAGGGAGTTTGAAGAGATGGCAAAGACAGATGAATATATCGGAGAAGCATACAGAGAACTCGAGAAACTCAGCGCTGACGAGAAAGCGAAACTGGAATATGAAGCCCGTGAGAAAGCAATCCGGGATTACAATTCCCAGATGAGCAGCGCGCTCCGGCGAGGAATGCAGCGAGGGATGGAAAAAGGAATAGAAAAAGGGATGGAAAAAGGAATAGAACAAGGAATGAAGCAAGGGATGCAACAGGGGATAGAGCAGGGCAGACAGGACATGATCGTCCATATGCTTCAAAGCGGTGCGGCGCCGGAGGAGATCATCCGCCTGACCGGGGCGGAACCGGAAGAAGTGAAAAAAGCCGCGGAAGCTGCAGGTGTCAAGGCTTCTTCCTGAAAAAGAACTGGTATTTTTTACGAAGTATAGTGCTTTTCGAAATCGGAGAACCTAAGTGTATAGCTTTTAACACTTAAGAAGAGGTGAGACGATGCGAGGAACATACTGGGACCGGTTCATGCTGACAGGAAGCGTAGAAGATTATCTCAATTATAAAATGGAGGAGGAACAGGATAGCCCTTCTCCGGACAGAAGGAAGGAACAATGTGAATCAGATCGTACTTACAGGGATGGTGCTCTCCACAGCCCCGGTTGGAGAATATGACAGGAGGGTCGTGATACTGACGAAAGAACAGGGGAAGGTCTCCGCTTTTGCGAAAGGATCCAGAAGACCGAACAGCCCTCTTGTGGGCGCGGTAAACCCGTTTTCTTTCGGGGAGTTTACCATGTATGAGGGCAGGACTTCCTACACGATCCAGTCTGCAAATATATCCAATTATTTTGCGGAACTGCGGGAAGATGTGGTTGGCGCCTACTATGGGTTTTATTTTCTCGAATTTGCCAGTTATTATACAAAAGAATACAATGATGAGAGAGAAATGCTGAAACTTCTCTACCAGACTTTGAGAGCTCTGATCAATCCCCATATCCCGGATCTGTTGATCCGGTACATATTTGAGCTGAAGGCGCTGTGCATCAACGGACAGGGACCGCAGGTGTTCCAGTGCGTGCAGTGCGGAGCAGCCGACCGGCCGACTGTGTTCAGTGCGGTGAAAGGCGGGCTTGTCTGTGAGGAATGCAGCGGAGACGTGATCGACGGAGTTCTTCTGGATAATTCGACATTATATAGCATGCAATATATTGAAAGCGCAAAAATAGAGAAATTATATACATTTACAGTGTCGGACAAAGTGATGGACGAACTGGGTAAAGTAATGAAAAGGCTGATCGATATCTATGTAGATAAGCATTTCAAATCTCTGGAAATCCTGGACACTCTGGTTTGAGGGAAAGGGATCCGGCGAAGCGAGAATGAAAGGAAAAAACGGCTGCCGGCTCCGGAGGAATGGAAATCTTGAGTTTTCGCAAACTGCATTAAAAAATTGATATGTCTTCTCAAAGTACCAATCTGCCGATTTTTTGAGAAATTCAGAGTGGCAGTACCGAGAGGAGAGGCACTTTAATAAGCCCCGCCGGAACCGGG
>DWVT01000037.1 GCA_019120075.1 Candidatus Mediterraneibacter excrementigallinarum | reverse complement strand
CCCTGGACTCTCGCCGCCTCATACTGCTCCTTCGGAATGGAAGAGAGTCCCGCCATCCAGAGTACCATATCATATCCAAGATTCTTCCATACATAGCATGCTATCAATACTGCAAAGGCATTTTCTGAATTGAGCCAGTCTTGTCCTTCCATGCCGAATGCCTGAAGTGCCCCGTTCACCCAGCCGTTTTTGTCAAACATGAGCCGGAAGAACACCACCGCTGACGCTGCCGGGACTGCCATGGGGATAAGGAAGCCACTCTTTAGCAGCCCGCTCACCCTGAGTACCTGCCCCGCCAGCACTGCTGTCAGAAGGGACAGTCCGAGGAGCAGAGGCAGACAGATACACAGGAATCTCGCCGTATTCTTAACCGCCATGCAAAACGCCTCGTTTCCAAGCACCGCCTCATAGTTTGCCAGTCCCACGAACCCGGTTCCCGACGCCCGGAAAAAAGAGCGACGGATCACATCCAGGAAGGGCAGGAAGACAAACCCGCCCGTTCCCAGAAGGCTGGGGATCAGGAACAGAAGTCCCTTCCACTGTTTTTTATTCCTGTTCCGCCAGATAAGTATCCACCTTCTGTGCGATATTTTTCGCTGCCTCATCAGCTCCTGCGCTTCCTTCCATAAAACTGTCTGCCTCTTCCTGATAGATGTTCCACACGATCCGGTTCTGTTCCATCGGTGTATCCAGAGTCCGGCACAGTTCCGTAAACGCGCGCACTTCTTCTTCCTCCGGATAGGAAGCGACCAGTTCCATATCTATGCCGTCCTCTCCCGACACCGCTACTGAAGCCGCAAAGTTCCCGGAAGCCGCAGCCGCCTCCTGTACCTTTCCGTCCAGTGCGGACAGAAGGACCGGAAATCCGTCGATCAGTGCCGCTGACTGTATCTCATCCGAAAACAGATATTTCACAAACTCCTCCGCCAGTTCCTTTTGTCCGGAGGCGCTGTTGATTCCCACGGTCCCCAGAGGATGGTACATGTTCCGTACTGTCTCCGGCTCCAGTCCCGCCTGCCTCATCACCGCATAAGGAACCATCATGGATGACAGGCTTCCCACATCCGTGGTCCCCACCGCATCCGCATTGCTCATCACATCCAGCCCGTCTTCATTTGCCGCAAACGGGGAGGCAAGTCCCACACTGTCTTCCGCCAGATAGGAGACGTCCCCCTCTTCTCCGGAGTTTTCCGCAATCTTCTCCACTGTCAGGAGCAGTTTTTCCAGTGCCTGTGTATCGATCTTTCCGTCCTCTCCCATGACCTCATCCTGATAGAGGATAAAGAGCATGTCACGGATATAGCTGCTCTTTGCAGGGCCGAAGATATCCGCATCCGGATTCTTCTCAAGATACGCGGTCAGGCTGTCAAGACTATCAAGGGCATGCTCCGTATCCTGGTTTCCAAACATGAGGGGCACACTGAACTTTACCGGCAGCCCGTAGATCTTTCCGTCGCTCTGTACTGTGTTCTCCATGATGGTTTCCAGATAATCCGCCGAATGCGCAATCTCCCCGTAAAGATCTGTCAGATCCTCAAGCATTCCCTTTTCTATGTAAGAATCCGCCGGGAGCCCGTCCAGCATAAGAACGTCCGCGCCATTTCCGCTCAGCAGTTCCGTATTCAGCGTCCGGATATCCTCCGTTGTCACTTCATTTCCGGATTTTCCCGGAGAGTTGAACTCTACCTGCACATCAGGATTCTCCTTCTGGAACTGAGTGATCGCCTGCTGCACAGTATCACTTTTGGTCAGCCCGAAAACAGTGAGGGTCTGTTCCGGCACAGACGGCACATCCTCGTCATAGACATAATGCTCCATGCTGTATGCCTCGCTGTCTGTCTGCGAATAAAGTGCAAGGAACTCCCCGTCCCCCATCGGGACCATGCCGTTGACCGTATTGAGCGGAGAACCCATAGCACCGCTGTTCCCGTCCATGATGACCTCTTCGATATCATTTCCATTCTGCATCCTGCTGATGCCGTCCGCGGAAATCTGATACCAGTCCTCACCGACCGCTGCCAGAGCATATCCGTTTTCAGTAGAACAGTCTGTATTCAGGCTTCCGACCTCTTCCATAGACGCGCTGTCATAGATCGTGTACTCTCCCTCTCCCGTGGCAAAGGCGATCTTTCCGTCTTCTCCCTGAAACAGCATCTTCTGAGATTGGGATGAAACGAGACTTAACTCAGCAGGGACCTCCAGGAGAGTTTCATCCGTCTCTCCATCCACTGCCAGGACCATTCCCTGCATCAGATCCATCAGCCAGTAATTTCCGGAAGGATCCACCGCTATGTCATACACAAGCGGATATCCGTACGCTGCTTCCGTCTCCAGATAAGAGAGTTCTACTTTCTCTCCCTCGCCGGCTTCCGCCTGATCCGCCGCCTGGCGGGTCAGTGTACACTGCATTGTATCATTGTCCACTGTCATGACATACTGCATCCCGTCCGCCGTCTCCTCCGCATCTTCAAAGGTAACTGCATCCCCTGTCACCAGGCTCTTTGTCCACGTCAGTTCGGTCCGTTCCCAGGCGCCGTCTCTGTATTCGTATCGGATGACCTGGGTGCCGTCGCTGGCGAAGAGCAGAGGATTGCCTTCCCCGGATCTTGTAAAGTTTACTGCCTGTTCCGTATCAGAGAGAGGAAGTTCCATGTCTTCCTCTACATATCTTCCCTTCCCGGAGGCGCTGCCCTCTCCTTCCGTCCCGGAACTGCATCCCGAGACCATTCCTGCGGCAAGCACTCCCGCCAGGATCATTACTGTGATCTTCTTCATACTATGTCAAAACCTCCTGCATCATTTTCTGTTTTATAACTATACCGGACAAATCTCAAAAAATCTTTTAAGACAGACACAGATTTTTAAAGATTTCTTTGAGATTTGTCTGGTATACTGTTTCTGCTGGAGGTAATGTATTATGCATATATTGATCATTGAAGACGACCGGGAGCTGTGTCAGGCGCTGAGTCTGCAGCTCGCCGCAAACAGTTATACCGTCGACTGCTGCCATACCGGGACCGAGGCGCTCTACTGCGCGATGAAGGATTCCTATGACCTGATCCTTCTGGACCGGATGCTGCCGGAGATCGACGGACTCTCCATCCTCCGCTCTCTGAGGAAAAATAAAATCTCTGCCCCCGTTATCCTCACCACCGCTCTGGACACTGTCAGCGACCGGATCGACGGACTGGACGCCGGAGCGGACGACTATCTGGTAAAGCCATATGACACAGAAGAACTTCTGGCACGGATCCGGGCTCTCATAAGACGCCCCCGCGCCTACCAGGAAAATGACGCCGCTCTTTCCTATAAAGATATCGCCATGAATGCAGATACCCGCACTCTTTCACTCCTCGCTCCGCCCTCAGGATCTGACGGTCAGGTCCAGCTCTCCAGAAGAGAAGCCCTGCTCATGGAATTTTTCCTCCGGAATCCGGAGAAGACACTGAACCGGGAGCAGATCTTCACAAGAGTCTGGGGATCGGACGGCGCAGTGGAGGACGGCAACCTGGATACCTATATCTATTTCTGCCGCAAGCATCTTAGAAATCTGAAAAGCCGTGTACAGATCTCTACTGTACACGGCACCGGATACCGAATGGAGTGATAACATGTTTCCAAAACTTCGAAAAAAACTGATCTTTGTCTATACCACAAGCACCGGACTGATCCTGTCTCTGGTGCTTGCTCTCGCATTCTGCTTCTACACATCCTCCGTCTCACGACAGCAGGAAGCTGCTTTCCAGAATCATCTGTTTACCCTGAGCAGCAGGCTCCAGAGTGATTCCTCCTTCTCTGACTCCGAGCTTGCCCGGCTGGAACTGCAGAATCATCTCCTCATCGCCATCGAGGAAAACGGACATCCCCTTTTCTTCTCCGGCGCATACGGCACTCCCACCTCCCGGAGCATCCTCACCTCCCGCGCCGAATCCGCGGCCCGTGAGGAAGGGATCAACACCTCCGCCGCCCCGGTCTCCTCAGAAATAACAGTGAGCCCTCTCCTTCATATCAAAGGGGAACAGAATGATTCCTACCTTGCCTCCGTGTTGATCGCCCGGCAGGAGAACGGATATAAAAAGCTGATCCTCCTTTTCGATGAGACCGGAACCCGTACAGGGCTTCTCATAGCCGGGCTTCTCTACCTTCTCATAGACGCTGCCGGAATCCTGCTCCTCTTCCTGATCGGCCGCCGTTTTGTAAGACACGCCCTGATACCGGCGGAAGAGAGTTTTACCAGACAACAGGAATTCGTCGCCGCCGCATCCCACGAACTGCGCTCTCCTCTGGCCGTCATCCGTGCCAGTGCCTCCGCCATTCCAGGGGCCCCGGAACACAGCGGCAAACTCATCCGCACGATCCTGAAGGAATGTCAGCGGGGAAGCTCCCTGATCAAGAGTCTGCTCCTGCTCGCCTCCGCGGACAGTCATACTCTGAGCATCCAGAAGACATGCTTCGAGATCGACGAGCTCCTCCTGAACCTTCTGGAGCTTTACGAGCCTCTTTTCCACTCGCGAAACGGACGCCTTCTCCTTGAACTGCCGGAGGAGCCCCTCCCCTGTGTATACGCGGACCCGGATCTGTGCCGTCAGATCCTGACCATCCTGCTGGACAATGCGGCTGCCTATGGCCTGCGGCAGGACAATGCGGCAGCTTATGATCGGCAGAAGGATTGCTCAGAAGAGATCGGCTCCGGATCCGTTTCTCCTCAAACGCTGAACGCACCGGCTGCCGGGACGGCCGCCGGAAAGATCGTCCTGAAAGCCTCAAACATCGGAAACACAATATTTCTCAGTGTAGAAGATCACGGTCCCGGACTGAACAGCGGGGAGAAAGAACGGATCTTCGACCGCTTTTACCGTGCGGAAGGCTCCCGCAGTGACAAGGAACATTTCGGACTTGGCCTCTCCATCGCATCCGACCTTGCTAAAGCCCAGGGGATCCCCCTCTCCGTCAGCGATACCGAAGGAGGCGGATGTACGTTCACTCTTCAAATCCCGACAGAACAACTCTGAATCAACAGATCACCGGAAAGGCACAAAGTCTCATCCCGGGATTGTAAACAGTCGCCGTTGAAAAGAGAAAGACCGCTGTATGCACGGCGCCGGCATACAACGGTCTTTCTCTTTTGGGACTACTCCATCTCATATTTGGTAAAATACTGATGTGCCATTTCTTCATCCTCTCCAGTAATGACAAGACGCATCGGCAGCCCAAGCTTGATCGACATCAGGCCCAGGAGTGATTTCCCGTCAATTCGGAAATTCCTGTTTGCCATATCGGTTACATCAATATCTGATTTCATCTTCTGGCATGTGTTGCAAAAACTCATCAACTGACCTGACGTCATAAATTTGATCTTTTTCTCAACCATCTTTCTGCTCCTCCCGTGTAAAGCAGCCATCGAAAATCTCTGAGCCGCTTCATTATGGGGCCCGTTTCATATATTTCCTCGTCCGGGCTCACACTAACGTAGTATATAATAATCACATGAAATGAGCAAGTCAAAAATCTAATTTTTAACAAATATTAATATCCGCTGAGAATTTCCAGCCGATTCCCGCTCCGGCACTTCTGGCTGCTCCGCAGGCAGCCTCCTCACAGCACTCTGCCAATACTGCTTTCATTCCGAACTTCTCCTCTGCGATCCTCCTCAAATGCCGGTTTTTCCGGAATCCATTC
>DWVT01000002.1 GCA_019120075.1 Candidatus Mediterraneibacter excrementigallinarum | reverse complement strand
CGTCATCAAACAGACCTCAAAACAGTATCATGCAGTAAAAGAACAGATCTTCCGGAAGGATGTATCTGACATCATCATCGCCACTGATGCCGGAAGAGAAGGTGAACTGGTGGCCCGCTGGATCCTTGACAAGGCGGGAAACCAGAAGCCTCTGAAACGACTGTGGATCTCCTCCGTCACAGACAAGGCGATCCGGGAGGGATTTGCCCATCTCCGTCCGGGAAAGGATTACGAAAATCTCTATCACGCGGCAGTTGCCCGGACCGAGTCCGACTGGGTGGTTGGCATCAATGCCACCCGTGCGCTGACATGCAAATACAATGCCCAGCTTTCCTGTGGAAGGGTGCAGACTCCAACCCTCGCCATGATCGCGGCGCGGGAGGATGAGATACGGAAGTTCAGGCCACAGACCTATTACGGATTAAAGGCTTCCGCCGGGAAAATCACATTCACCTGGGCAGACAGTAAAACGAATTCCGGGCGTACCTTCGACAGGGACCGGATCAACGCCATTTACCGAAGCTCAGGAAATAAGCTGCATATCACAGAAGTGAAGAAAAAAGCAAAGAAAACCTTCTCTCCCGCTCTCTACGACCTGACAGCACTTCAGCGGGAGGCAAACCAGAGATATGGTTACTCCGCAAAAATGACTCTGAACATCATGCAGCGGCTGTACGAAAACCACAAAGTCCTGACCTATCCCAGGACAGATTCCCGGTACCTCACATCCGATATGGTGGGAACTTTAAAGGAACGGCTGAAGGCATGTGCCGTGGGACCGTACAAAAAAACAGCCGCCCGCCTCTCCATGCAGGAGATCCGGGCAAATAAATCTTTTGTTGATAACTCAAAAGTTTCAGATCATCATGCCATCATCCCAACAGAACAGTATGTTCAGCTGGAGCACATGAGCAGTGACGAGAGAAAGATCTACGACCTGGTTGTCCGCCGTTTTCTGGCGGTTCTCTCCCCGGCCTGTAAGTACGAGGAGACGTCCATCACCGGGACAATGGGGACAGAACAGTTCCATGCAAAGGGAAATGTGATCCTGAAAGCAGGATGGAAGGAAGTATATGAAGCAGGATGGCAGGATATGGAAGAAGACGATGACATGGACGGGTCATCCGGATTCTCTTCTGATCTTTTCGCAGGCCAGGATCTGCTTTCTGCGTCTGATCCGTCCAGCGCCGGTCTTTCCGTGATCCGGGAGGATGCGGATCTTACCGTCACCTCTCTCAGGATCACAGAAGGGAAGACAAAGCCGCCGGCATATTTCACAGAAGGCACGCTCATCGCTGCAATGGAAAATCCGGTAAAATATATGGAACATAAAAATAAGAAACTGGTCCGCACCCTGGGTGAGACCGGAGGGCTTGGAACCGTCGCCACCCGGGCAGATATCATTGAGAAACTGTTCAACAGTTTTCTCATGGAAAAGAAGGGAAATGAGATCCACATCACGTCCAAAGGGTGCCAGTTGCTCTCCCTTGTACCTTCCGATCTGAAGAGCCCGGAACTGACCGCCCAGTGGGAGCTCCGTCTCCAGGCGATCGCAAAGGGAAAGGAATCCGACCGGAAGTTCATGTCTGAGATCGAGGACTATACCAAATCTCTGATCCAGGAAATCCGCAGCGCCTCCGGCACCTTCCGCCACGATAATCTGACCCGGCATAAATGCCCTCAGTGCGGGAAATTCATGCTGGAGGTCAACGGAAAACACGGGAAGATGCTGGTCTGCCAGGACAGAGAATGCGGATACCGTGAGACTATCTCCCGGCACACCAACGCCCGCTGCCCGGTCTGCCATAAGAAGATGGAACTGGTAGGGAAGGGCGACGCTCAGCGGTTTGTCTGCTCCTGCGGTCATAAAGAAAAGCTTTCCGCTTTCCAGGAGCGTCGCGAAAAAGAAGGCCGTGGCGTCAATAAACGTGATGTTGCCAACTACATGAAAAAACAGGCTAAGACGGCAAACGAACCGATCAATACTGCGTTTGCGGATGCATTTAAGAATATAAAACTGTGATTTTTTTAACGGGTGCCGTGTACCTGCGTCATAGGTGCCGTGTACTTTGTACAAAGTACACGGCACCGGACACAAATCGGACACAATTTATAAAACATAGTAATGTGGAATGATATCCTCATAATGCCCATCCTTCATCCGGAATCCCCCCGGGATGACCCCAAGCTGCACAAATCCAAGCTTTTTATACAACCGAAGGGCATAGGTATTGCTGCGTACTACAGCGTTAAACTGCATGATCCCAAATCCCATCTCCTTTGCAGTCTTCAGACAATGTGTGACCAGCATCTCGCCGATTCTGTTTCCCCGCAGATCCCGCCTAACCGCATAGCTTGCATTACAGATATGCCCGCATCTTCCTATATTATTGGGATGCAGAATATACAGTCCTGCAACTTCGCCTGTTTCACCGTCATATGCAATACCGGTAAAAGACTGCTCTTCAAAAAACACCTTTCCTGTTTCCTCTGTCAGCTTTTCTTCCTGAGGAAATGCAACTCCCTCTTCGACAACCTGATTCCATATATTTACGGCCGGAATTGTATCAGAGGCCTCATATTTTCTCATTTTTACCGTCATTTCCATTTCCTCCAAATAAAAAATAAACTCAAAATTGTTCTACATAGCTATATCTTGTCCAGTATATCACACACAGAAGCTCCTGATAAGAGACTTACGGTTCTTATCAGGAGCTTCTTCTCGCTGTTTATATAGAATCTTATGATTTATAATTATTATATTAATGGAAGAAATGATCTCCGATCTGCATTCCCCATCCGCCTGTGCTGAAGTAAAGACAGTCTCCCACCGGATTGCTGCCCGCGAGAGCGTCTTCCGCAGCCTGCATAGCTGACTCCGTATAGCCTCCATTTGCCAGGACAGAATCAAGCCATCCTGTCATCGCCGGTGTAAACTGCCCGGACTGATAAATAACATCAGCAATCGAATCCGGATAGGATCCGCTCTTCACACGGTTCATAACTACCGCGCCGACTGCCACCTGCCCTTCATAGGGCTGATTTCCCGCTTCACAGAATATCAGAGACGCCAGAAGTTCTTTATCTGCCTGCGCCGCTGCTTCTTCCGCTGCTTTCTCCGCGGCGATGCGGGCAGCTTCTTCCGCCGCTTTTCTTTCCTCTTCCTGCTTTTTAATATATGCCTGGCGTGCTTCCTCTGCTGCATTCTTTGTATCCGTAAGGACTTCTTCATGCATCTCCCCTGCAATATCGGAAAATCCCCATTCCGCTGTCTCCTCCCTCGAGACTGACGGCTGGACACTGATCGGTTCTGCCTCTGCTGCAAGACTCGTAAATCCTGTAAGAATCGTCATACTTGTTGCGGCGGCATAAACAGCCATAAGAATCCGCCTGTTTTTATGTTGTTTCATATACTCCTCCTCTAACTTATTGCAATATCTTTACACATATCTTAATTAAAATGTATGTAATTGTTTTCAATTTTATTACAGATATTACAAAAATGTTACGGAGGCTATTCTATTATAAAAATCTTAATTTGTCAACTTTTTTATTTCCGTTTTTATCTTTCTCCGGTTTTTACCAGAAATGTAAAAAGCAGATTCTTCTCAGAACCTGCTTTTTGCATAACTTTTCTCATATTATTCACTCTTTTTTAGGCATATCAGTGCATTCTGAACACCGGGCTGATCTTCTTATAGATCAAAAATACTATAACCGAGACAAGCACTCCCTTGAGAAGATTGAACGGCGCAACAGCAAACATCACAAATGTAAACAGATTCGTAATATGTGAATTCACCGCTGTTCCCATACTCACCAGTGCATCGATCGGCATGCCGAACGCTACAGCATAGGTAGGAAGAAGTACAAATGCGTTGATAAAACATCCGATCACTGTCATGGTCACTGTACCAACCACCATACCGATCAGTGCGTTCTTTCTCGTTCTGTTACGGCGATAGATCAGTCCTGCCGGAACGCAAAGTGAACACCCGATAATAAAGTTGGCAATCTCACCGACACCGGCAGTGTCAGTTCCTGTTACCACAAAATTCAGAAGAATCTTCACAAATTCGATCAGAGCTCCCGCAAAAGGTCCCATGGCGAAGCATCCGACAAGAACCGGGACCTCACTGAAGTCGATCTCATAGAATGACGGCGCAAACGGAAGGGGAATCTCGAAAAGCATCAGGATGATCGCCACCGCCGCGAGCATTCCTATTTTCACGAGGGCCTTTACGCCCAGTCTCGGCTCCGAATGAACTGCTGTTTTTGTTTCTGTACTCATTTTCCATCTCTCCTTTTTCTTTTCGCCTGCTCTCCGGACCAGAAAATCCATAAAGCAGAAACGTTGATGAGCTCTGCGGTTAATACGCAGGCAATAAAAATGAAAAAAGGAAATCTTCCAGGAAATCCCGCCACTTCGAACATAGAAAAACCCCGAACCACTGGCTCGGGGTGATATGCGTTCATGACATTCATTATTGAATTCTCTTCAATAAAAAGCGAATTTCTTCTCTCATCCAGACTATACTGTCGGTACCGGAATTCTCTCTTATGAGTCACCGGTTCAGCCGCTTGAACAGCGGGTCGCGGACTATACCGCCGGTTGGGAATTACACCCGACCCCGAAGATTTATTACTTTTTCCGTATACTAATATAACTCGTTATACACAGGATTTCAATAGCTTTTTATGAAATTCTCCAGCGAAATATTGAATTTTCAAGGTTCAACACACCTATTGATATGAGAAATTACTTTTTAGAGGGCTTTTTAGATTTTTTGTCCTCTTTATCGCTCTTTTTTTCAAACAATTTATCTGCACTTTTTTTAATATCTACTCCTGCCATTGGTGCATATGTTTGATTCCCTGCAATAACAGCTTGTATCCAACGAACTATTTTTCCCATACGCCTTGCCCCCCATATTTTTAGAAATGATTCTTTTCACAGCATGATACTCATCAGACAAATTCCTTTTATTTTTCGAATATATTCTCTTTTTTCTGATTTTTATCCTGTTACAGATATAATATACTGATAATATTGTTTTGGCAAGAGTAAACACGCCCTCCGGGTAAACCGTGTCTAAATTTATACAGACATACACTGCATAAAAACCAATCCCTTTCACAGTTTTTTACCGTTTTGTTCATAATCCATTCAAAACTTGATCACAGTTTTTACACAACTCTTTTCTATACTATAATTGTTCTTAAGAAGAACACTTTTTCATAAACTTTTTCCCCCTTTGAGCCGCAGCAATGTGGCTCTTTCCTTTTGTGCGAATTTCGAAACATTACGAAAAGGTGCCGTGTACTTCCGACAAAGTACACGGCACCTTATTTATTCTTACACACTTATGACAACACTCTTCCCCGTATCCTGCCCCACACATGGACCTGAACATATTCATATGCCCGGTCGTAAATAAAGAGTGCAGCCTGGCCGCCGATGATCACTCCGGCCACCAGCATTCCGGATATGGACCGTGAAAACAGCATATCCCTGAAGATAAATACGATCGGGATATACATAACATTAAAGACCACATATTTCGAAATCCAGAATACAGTCCTTCTGTTTCCGATCAGCGGATGCTTTTCCAGCCAGCGGAACACTGCTTCGATTCCCCAGATATATAACCCCATCGCCGCAAAAGTCAGCACATAAAATTTATTCGGGGCTGTGATACCTCCGAGCAAAACCGCCGCAATATAAAAAGCAGCGCCAACTCTCAGTCCGAACTCGCGGATCACGATCCCGACAAAAAAAGAGGCCGCTGCCAGAAGAAATAATGTACTGGTCTCGATGATACTCCCGAGAGCCATGCACACGACAGCCAGCGCAAGGAGCAGGCCGCCGAATGCCATCGTCTTCGCCTTTATATGCATGAACACAGATCTCCTCCCATACACTCACACAACTGATCAGCAATCATAAGATCACAGCACATGTTTCCGGTTCCGCAGGAAGAACCGCCCGGACCGTAGCCCCCGCCATAGGGACTGCTCTGATATCTTCTGCTGCTGAAATCCAACTGATTCAGAAGCTGTCTGTACTGCATATTGTTTGGTTCCATATTCACAGCCTGTGCCGCGTGATCCCGGGCCAGAATGTTGTTCCCGATTCCCGCATTGGCGCAGCCGCTTAAGTAATACCACAAAGCCGAACGTTCCGGTACCTGATCCAGAGTGTTCAGCGCTTCCCGGTAACGCCGGCTGTTGATATAGTTGGCTGCTGCCTGCAGTCTCGGATCCATCTGAGCATTCGAATAACCTCCCCCGTAAGAAGATCCCCCATAAGAATAGTTTCCTGAAGTTGTCGAACCGCCGGAGGAATATCCTCCTGAGCTGCCGCCGGCAGCCCTCTCATTCATGATCGTATCGTACGCTTCCTGTACCTCCTTGAACTTTTCCTCCGCCAGATCAGCCAGGGGATTGTTCACATTGGCATCCGGATGATACTTCCGCGTCAGGTCGCGGTATGCCCTCTTTATCTCATCATCGGACGCGTTCGGTGATACGCCGAGCACATCATATGGGTTCTTTGTCATTTCCCTCGTTCCTCACTTTTCTTCAACTGTATCTTATTATATCGACTCCAGACACCATCATACAATATATTTCGCAAAATGTCCACATCAACAAGGCAGGGCAGACGTTCGAACTCTGCCGTGCTCTCCGCGATCATCATACAGAGTATCTGCTGCATTCTTTCTTCATAATCTTCCTGTTCATAAAGCTGTTTTAACGGATTATACCTGCCCTTCTCAATATCTTCCGGAAGATCTTCATAAGCGTCCATAAGATAGATAAATTTCCCCAGAAAGAACCCCATCCGACGCAGGTTTTTCTCCCAGATATCCTCCCTGTACACAAACAGTTCCTCCATGAGATGCCCGAAACATCCCGCAGTGCGGTCAATATCCGTACTCCCCTCCTTTTCACATTCGTCAAGCTCCCGGAGCCACTTCCTTATCCCCCCACTCTGTCTAGGATACTGTTCACTGATCCGTTCCGCCTTTCGATAAATCAGACTCTTGGTCATAAGGCTGCTCACCTTATGCTCGTCGTTCCAGTCGTCTTCCATATGATAATAGGCAAGAAGTACATTCATCGCCGCCGCATAGGATGTGATCTCATTCGTGAGCATGAACTGCTTTTTCACCGGATGTACTTTGCACCGGTGCATTCTCGTCTCTGTCTGACTTTCGTAGAGTGACGACAGAAGGATGACAGCAAATGTCATATCGTAAGTCAGCGTCATCTGCCCCATAAAACCGTAGTCCTCCTTAAGAATGCGGCACAATCCGCAGTAGTACGCCCTGTATTTTTTCAGATCCTTTACCTTCAGTTCCGGCTCACATATGGTTACATATCCAAACATTTCTGATCTCCCTGAAATAATTGCATTTTGTCGTGGTGATATTATAACACGGCACAGGAAACGTATTTATAACTTTTTTATGAAAAATGAATAAACCGCTCAAATTGTAAACCATATTTGTATTTAAGTTGACAATCAGCATGCCGCATTGTATACTGTTGCCAGATTATCCGGACAAGCCATAAAAGCAACTTTGAGACCAGAAAGGAGATTCCACAATGTCTGATAAAACCACTATAACCGGATCCCCCGCGCAGAGCAGAACACGAACCCTCACACTGACCGGACTTATGACCGCAGTCCTTTGTATCCTTGGTCCGTTTTCCATACCGGTTCCCATCAGTCCGGTTCCTCTGTCACTCACAAATTTTGCCGTCTATATCACTGTCTATCTGTTGGGGATGAAATCCGGCACTGCCAGCGTTCTGCTCTATCTCTGTCTGGGTGCCGCAGGGCTTCCTGTATTTTCCGGATTTGGAGGAGGACTTGGAAAACTTGCCGGCCCCACCGGAGGATACCTGATCGGGTTTCTCTTTGTGGCACTGATCCAGGGATTTCTGATGGAACGTCTTCCTGGAAAAAGGTCAGCAGACATTGCCGGGATGATATCCGGCCTTGCCGTCTGCTATGCATTTGGCACCCTCTGGCTTGCCTGGCAGCTGCATCTCACGCCCGCCGCTGCACTGGCCGCCGGCGTGATCCCCTATCTGCCCGGGGATGCCGTCAAGATCATCCTTGCGGCAGTCGTTGGGCTGAAATTGAAGGCAAGAATCGGAAAAGTCTGATATTTCATTCAAAAGGGTCAGGTCCCTTTGCACATGGGCCTGACCCTTTTGAAATATTATATTCCTCTCATAGTGAGCTGGATCCTCTTTTTCTTCAGATCCACGCTCATTACCTTCACATCTACAATATCTCCCACGCTCACCGCTTCCAGCGGATGTTTGATATATTTATCTGTAATCTGGGAAATATGCACAAGTCCGTCCTGATGGACTCCGATATCCACAAACGCACCGAAATCAATGACATTTCTCACCGTTCCCTTGAGCACCATTCCCTCTTTCAGGTCTTTCATCTCCAGCACATCCGTGCGCAGGATCGGCTTGGGCATCTCATCGCGGGGATCCCGGGCCGGTTTTTCCAGCTCTTTTACAATATCCCGCAGGGTAATCTCACCGATTCCCAGCTCTTCCGCCATTTTCTTATAATCCTTTATCGTAAGGGAAAGTCCGGACAGACGGTGTTCCGCCACGTCTTCAGGAGTAAATCCCTGTTTCTTTAACAGCTTCTGTGCAGCTTCATAGGATTCCGGATGGACCCCCGTGGAATCGAGCGGATTGTCCCCTCCCTGGATCCGCATGAATCCGGCACACTGTTCGAATGCCTTCGGCCCCAGCTTCGGTACTTTCAGAAGTTCCCTGCGGTCCGCAAAGCGTCCGTTCTCCTCCCGGTACGCCACGATATTCTTAGCGATCGTGCTGCTGATCCCGGAAATATAGGACAGAAGCGGCGCAGACGCAGTGTTTAGATCAACTCCCACTTTGTTCACGCAGTCCTCCACCACACCATTTAAGGACTCTCCCAGCTTTTTCTGGTTCATATCATGCTGATACTGCCCTACGCCGATGGACTTGGGATCGATCTTTACCAGCTCCGCCAGAGGATCCTGAAGCCTTCTTGCGATGGATGCAGCGCTTCTCTGTCCCACGTCGAACTTCGGAAATTCCTCGCTGGCAAGCTTGCTGGCAGAGTAGACCGAAGCCCCGGCTTCGTTTACAATGACATACTGGACTTTCTCCGGTATCTCTTTCAGAAGTTCCACGATAAACTGCTCGGACTCTCTGGAAGCCGTGCCGTTTCCGAGAGAGATCAGGCTGATATGGTATTTCGGGATGATCTTTTTCAGCAGGTCTTTGCTGGCCTTGATCTTCTGGGGCGTTGTCGGAGCCGTGGGATAGATCACGGTAGTCCCGATCACCTTTCCGGTGGGATCCACCACAGCCAGTTTGCAGCCTGTACGGAACGCCGGGTCCCATCCAAGTACCACATGTCCTGTGATAGGCGGCTGCATGAGAAGCTGATGCAGGTTTTTCCCGAAGACTTCTATGGCCCCGTCTTCCGCCTTCTCCGTCAGTTCGTTCCTGATCTCACGCTCAATGGCCGGAGCGATAAGACGGTGATAGCTGTCCTCCACTGTCTCTTTCAAAACCGGTGTGGTATACGGATTATCCGAGCGGATCACTTTTCTCTCCAGATAAGCGAGAATGTCATCCTCCGGCGCTTCCACTTTCACAGTCAGGAACTTCTCTTTCTCCCCCCGGTTCAGAGCAAGGATCCGGTGTCCCGCCAGTTTTGCGGCTGGCTCTTCGAATTCATAATACATCTCGTAAACGGACTCCGCTTCCGGGTCTTTTGCAGTGGAAGTCACTTTTCCCTTTTTCATGGTCGTCCGCCGGATCCAGCTTCGATAGTCCGCATTGTCAGAAATGGCTTCTGCAATGATATCCTTTGCCCCGGCGATGGCATCCTCCGCCGTCGCCACACCTTTTTCCTCCGAAATATACTCTTTTGCCGCAGTCTCCAGAGGTTCCCCGATCTTCTGAAGAGTGATCAGAGCTGCAAGAGGCTCCAGACCTTTCTCCTTCGCGATCGTGGCGCGGGTCCGTCTTTTCGGGCGGTAGGGACGGTAAAGGTCATCCACCGCCACCTGAGTTTCCGCTGCGAGGATCTGCCGTTTCAGTTCCTCCGTCATCTTGCCCTGCTCTTCAATACTGGTAATCACCTGCCCCTTCTTTTCCTCCAGGTTTCGAAGATAGACCAGACGCTCGTAAAGCTTCCTGAGCTGCTCATCATTAAGTGAGCCGGTAACTTCCTTTCTGTATCGTGAAATAAAGGGGATCGTATTTCCTTCATCAATAAGCTTGACCGCAGCATCAGTCTGCCAGCGCTTTACTCCCAGTTCTTCTGTCAGTCTCTGATTAATATCCATTATCGTATATTCCTCTCTATTGATTCTGTCAGCTCCTTGCCGCCATTTTCGTACCATTTTACCACAAAAGTATCAAAGTAATCCAGAGGTTTCTCTCCCGCAATGATCTGCAGAAATGTCTCCCGCTCCAGATCCTGCAGGTTCTGAGGGATTTCTCCATCCGCATTCCCCATGGAAACAGGCGGGATCTTCCGCGCATCCGCTGCCTTCAGGACCTCAACAGCCTGAATGCGTGATGCATACGCAGCCCATCCGTTGGCAGTGGTCAGGTTACCGTTCAGATAGGATCTGCAAGTATTATAATAGGATTTTTCAATTCCGGAAAGTTCCGTCACACTGATTTCTCCGTTCAGCGCCTTCTGAAGATTTTCCCCGCAGCGGTAAAGGGCATCTATATAATCCACATTGATATTCATGGGGCGCGCAGTAGGATCCACATTGATCGAGAAATATTCGTTGACTTCATTGGCATACAGGTCGTCTTCATACCGCGCATAATCAAAGATGGCGCTCACATATTTTCCCACAATTTCCGGGTGTTCATAGCCTTTTCTCACCACCACGTACATCCTGTCGTCATAGGACTCAAACGTCTGGGGACGGTCATCGATATCTTCCTCAAAAAGATAGGGTTTCCATTCTACGGTATGATCAGCGCTGTAAGAGATGCTGAGAGGATTGTTGGGCGCCCACCAGCGTCCGAACACGGCCCCGCAGAGGCCTTCTTCGATCAGCTCATCGATATTTTCCGGTTTTCTCAGCAGAAACCTGGAATCCAGTATTCCCTCTTCATAAAGCCTGTTCAGATATCCCAGTGCTTCCTTCGTCCCGGAAGTCAGCGAACCGTATACAACCTGCCCGCTGTCATCCAGGATCCACTTTTCCGGAGCAGAACCGAACCTGGTAAATATGCCGTCCACACCATAGGTGTCACTGGAACCGGCGATCACCTCCGTGCTGCACGCCAGACCTACAGTCTGTCCGCTGCCTGACACATCCCTCTCAACAAATTCTCTGATGATCTCCATCGCCTCTTCCATGGACTGCGGCTCTTCCAGCCCCAGTTTTTCGATCCAGTCAGTCCGAAGCCAGAGCAGCATCTCCCCATCATCAATAGCTGTATTAGGAAATGCGCAGAGCTTTCCGTCAAATGTAGCCGAATCCAGCAGATCATCTCCATAGCTTTCATACATCTCTTTGATCGTATCCGTTGTGCACTCCTCATATACCTGAGTCAGATCCTCCACAAGACCGTTTTTCACAAGACGTTCCAGATTATCCCATCCGTTCACCACAAGCACATCCGGGATTTCTCTGTCCGCAATAGCTACCTGAAGCGCCTCCTCGTAGGAGCCGTCTGTCTCCAGTTCAAAAATATCCACATTCTGGATATTGAGCACTTCCCGCAGATATCTTGTGTAGGCATTGTCTTCATAGGTATCCCCCACCGGGAGGTTAGAATTGTTGCTCCCTGCGATCTTTCCCAGAGTGTATTCCACCGTCTCCGGATATTTTCCCAGAGGAGTGTGTGCTGCCTCCTCCCACATGCTTTTCACTTCAGCCTGATCAGCCACAGCTGTCTCTGTTTCCTTCTTTTCTTTATCCTCATTCTGGCCACTGCTGTAAACAAACAGTCCTGCGATCAACAGGACCGCAATTATCAGCAGTGCCGCGGGAAAATATTTCTTCTTGCTCATTCCGTCCTCTTTTCTGCTCTCTTCGGAATCCGGATCGTGACCTTTGTTCCTTTTCCCTCTGCGCTCTCCACAGAGACACTTCCGGCTTCGCCGTAGAGAACTCTGATACGATCACATACATTTCGCACGCCATACCCCGGAGACTGATAGGTCAGGATTTCCTGCGCCTTCTCCTGCTCCATCCCGGCGCCGTTGTCGCTGATCTCAAATATAAGCGTATCCGCCTCTTCTCTTATCCCTATCGTAAGCCGTTTTTCCTCTTTCTCAGACAGATCCAGCCCATGGTCGATGGCATTCTCCACAAAAGGCTGAAGGATCAGTTTTGGAATACGCATCTGCAATGCATCATTATCTAAAGAAACTTTTTCAATCACAGAAAAACTATTATCATGCATGACAAGCTGAATCTTCAGATATGCCCGGATATTGTTCAGTTCATTCTCTGCAGTAGTCATCGTCTCACCCTTATTCAGGCTGGTCCGATAATAAGTGGAAAGCGCCAGCGTCACTTTACTGATCTCATCCTCCCCCGCCTCCAGTGCCTTCCAGTTGATGATCGACAGAGAATTATACAGGAAATGCGGGTTGATCTGTGCCTGAAGTGCCTTCATCTCCGAGTTCTGAAGGCGGATCTTCGCCTCGTATACTTCTGAGATCAGATGGTTCATCTGTTCCATCATCCGCCGGAAAGAACGGATAAGCACCCCCACCT
This sequence comes from Candidatus Mediterraneibacter excrementigallinarum, assembly GCA_019120075.1. Classification (GTDB taxonomy): domain Bacteria; phylum Bacillota; class Clostridia; order Lachnospirales; family Lachnospiraceae; genus Mediterraneibacter; species Mediterraneibacter excrementigallinarum. The sequence continues at coordinate 6,673 of DWVT01000002.1, read as the reverse complement.
CATCGTTGGAATTGCTGCTGACTGTAACTTTCCGGAACCCCAGATGGATCTGGTTCATATTCTCTGTCAGCCGTTCCAGGCAAGACACTGTCCTCCTCGAAAATATGTACCCCAGCAGCACCAGCAGCACAATGCACACGCCCACCAGAGGGATATTCCTGATCAGAAGCGCAAAGGCGGACCGTGTTATGATTTCCGTCGGTCTGTACATGCAGAATGTCCATCCTGTGCCTTCCATCTCCTGTATGGAACAAGTATAATTCTTCTGAATATATTCCAGAGACTCTGACTTTGCCGGTCTGTACTCTTCGTCCATGGAATAACCGGAGTAAACCACGGTGCCGTCGGCATCCAGGATGATCCCGCCTGTATTGTCCAGCAGGATGTTGGTAAAGGGTTCCAGCACCGATTTATAGTCCAGACTCATGGAGAGCACCGCCGTAATATCATCGCCATTATAAAATTTCCTGGAAGCGGTGATCTCCTGATCCGCGCCCCGCGTAACAGTCCACTGCATAAGAGAACCGCCGTCAAGCTGCGCATACCATTCCTGCTCCTTTGCCCGGTCCAGAGGCATCAGTGTGTTGCCGTGAGGCACCTCGATGGTCTCCGCATAAAGAGTGATCTCACGGATCTCTCTGTGATAGAGCTGCGGCATCTGGAGAAGAGGATCTGCCACATCCACATATTCTTTGTATGTGTCATAATCCGACTGCGGTTCCATTGTAAGAATCTCTCTCAGATCCTGAGAATAGGACAGATAGTCCACCAGATTTTCGTAAATCTGCCCCTGATTTTCAATGGCTTTTACTGACTGCTGGAGAGATTTTTCCAGATTGTCCACCTCATTTTTATGAAGGAGATCCATCATGCCACTCTGCATATATACAACAATGATACCTACCGGAAGCAGTCCCGCTGCCAGAACAAGCAGTGTAAGTTTATATCTGAATTTCAGATTTTTAAACGACTGAAGAAGCTTCTTCATCTGTCACCTTTCCTTTCCGGCACGACTCCGGAGAACATCCGAAATATTCCCTAAAACTCCTGCAGAAATAGGAGCTGTTTGAAAAACCCACTTCTTTTGCAATCTGTGTGATCTTCATGTTCGTCCCCCCAAGCAGATCTCTTGCCTTGTTCATCCGTACTTCCCGGATATAGCGGTTCAGCGTCATTCCGGTCTCCTCTTTGAACACTGTGCTCAAATACCCGGGAGAGAGGTATACCATCCTCGCCAGGTCCTCTGCTCCGATATTGTTCTCACTGTAATGATGCTGGATATAGGACTTTACTTTTGCAATCTCCCCGCGCAGTCCGTCTTTCTGTTCCTCCATACTTTCCTCAAACTCAGAGATTGCTTTAGACACGATATCAACTACATCCTGTATCTTTCTGCACCGATACAGCCGATCCACCTTTTTAGATAGCACTTTTTCATCCCCTGGTGAAATCTGTTCATATACTTCCTTCAGGATGCTGGAAAAGACAAATTTAACGTACATCTCCGAAAATTGTCTGTTTCCCCTGTACTTCTTCTCCAGTTTTCCGAAATCCTGTCCCAGGCGGATCACATCCCGGGAACGGATCTCCCGGCTGATCTGATCGATCAGTTCCGCTTCTCCGGTCCTGTCTTCCGGTTCCTCCGCCTCTTCGCCGCTTACAAGCACATGCTGACCCGGCTGATAAAACTGCTCTCCAAGCAGCAGTTCCAGTTTTCTGAACTCCTCCGGCATCTCTGTAATCTCGCTGATCGGTCCGCTGACCGCGAAATAGCATTCGCAGTCGTACTGTTTCCGAAAGAATTCATACAGTTGCCTTGCAAGCTCCCTGTAATCTGTATATTTCTCTGTAAACAAAAACAGTGACTCATTTGAATTCAGATTTATGTATCCGAGGTCCCTGTGAAACTGTTCTTTCAGACTGTCGGTAAAATGTTCTTCCTCTGTCTCAAAAAAACCATTTGAAGCAGACGCAAGTATCACCCTTGTACAGCGGTCCAGTTCTTTCCTTCCTCCGCTGAAAAGCTTTTCAAGATGTTCCAGGCTCTCTTTGTTCCCGCTGTAAAGGTAATTGATAAAGAAATATTTTCTCAGGTAATCTTCCTGACGGTTCTGTTTCTCTGTCTCTTCTTTTCTGTCGCTTATATGTCCCATGACGCGTTCCAGTGTTCTGTGAAACTCTTCCGGATCCACCGGCTTGAGTACATAGTCCACCACTCCATACCGAAGAGCTTCTTTTGCATAGGAAAAATCATTATAACCGCTGAAAATAACGATCTCAAGATCCGGACAGAGTTCCCTTGCCTGTTTTGAAAGCTCCAGTCCGTTTATATACGGCATCTTTACATCCGAAAACAGGATATCTACATTCTCCTTCATGAGCACACCGAGAGCGTCCTTTCCATTTGACGCCTCCAGGATCCGAAACTCTTCTTTCTCCCGTTTCAGGAGAAATTTGATCCCGTTTCTCTCCAGTTTTTCGTCATCCACGATCAAAATTGTCAGCATGTTCTCATTCCTTTCTCACTCTGCCGGATTCCGGTCAGAAAATTTTCTCCCCCTGTCCGCCATCATCCTCTACATTATAATATACCGGCACGGATAAATCCACACGCGCATTCTTTTATAAGCATAGTCCGCATCTGACTTTAAAAAAAATGTTTTACTTGATATAATGAATTATATTTAAGCTGCCAGGTGCAAAAGGGCTGTACCTGCATGGCTTGCTCATAAGCGGGCGAAAGACCGCGGGCCCGCCCCGCTATGAACATTTTTGATCCCAGCATCTATTTTAGACAAAGGAGTGTGATATTTTATGCGCGCAGGTTCCATGTGTATTTCCTGCCTTCTTGCAAAACAGGAAAAACTGATCCGGCCGTATCCCGATGAAGCAAGGAAGTCCGACTACATGCATCAGCTTCTCGGGCTCCTGTATCAGAACGCTCAGTCCGAATCAGCTCCCTCCCTTGCAGAAAAGACCGATCGCCTGTACCAGGAGTTCTGGGGCTTGGCAGAAGACTTTTCCGAACAGAAAAAACTATATAACGGACTTCTTCTCAGTATGGAGGACGAGATTGAACAGAAAATCGAAAGCGCCAGCGATCCGTTAATGGAATGCATCAGATATGTCTGCGCCGGCAATTATATTGATTTCTCTGCGGTAGAAAATGTAAACAAAGAGGTACTTGCTTCTCTGCTTGAAAAAGCTTCCCTTGAACAGGTGCCGGAGGATGAATTCAGGGAATTCCGTTCAGACCTTGAGCGTGCGGAAACACTTGTCTATCTCACGGACAACTGCGGTGAAATTGTTCTGGATAAGCTTTTCATCAGGCATCTGAAAAAGGAATTTCCGCGACTGCAGATCACTGCCATGGTAAGGGGCTCCGATGTGCTCAACGATGCAACCATGGAGGACGCCGAGGCAACGGGGCTGACTGCTCTCGTCCCCTGTATCGGAAACGGGAGTTCCGCACCGGGCACGGTCCTGAAAAATCTGAGTTCTGACGCCCGCCGCCTCCTCCTTGATGCGGATATGATCATTGCAAAAGGGCAGGGAAACTTTGAAAGCCTGTACGGGGAAGGACTGAACCCTTATTATTTTTTCCTGTGCAAATGTGAGCTGTTTGTCCAGAGATTCGGACTGAAACAATTCGCTCCGGTATTTGCGCGGGAAGACCGCATCTTCCGGATGAACTGAGAAGCCGGGTCAGACAGAAGTCCTACTGGACGAGTGTCTGACCCGGCTTTATCATTTTCCAAAAAGCTGAGGAAGCGGGCGCCGCACCCCGATGCAGGACAGTGCGCCGGCTTCTCCCCTTTTCTGTCCTATCCTTTGACAGCTCCTGCCACTACGCCTTCAATGATATATCTCTGGCAGAACAGATAGAAAATGATGATCGGCACAATGGCCAAAACCAGGGTTCCCATCATGGCACCCATATCAACGGAGCCGTATCCTCCTTTTAAGTACTGAACCGCCATGGGGATCGTCTTATATTTTCTCTGGTCCAGCACCAGGGATGGCAGAAGATAATCGTTCCAGATCCACATTGCCTGCAGGATCACCACCGTAATGCAGGTCGGCTTTGCGATAGGCATGACCACCCGGAAGAATGTCTGGAGCGGCGTACATCCGTCTATCATCGCCGCTTCCTCGATCTCCAGCGGAATAGATTTCATGAACCCGGTGAACATAAAGACCGAAAGCCCTGCTCCGAATCCCAGATAGATGATAATGATCCCCCAGGGATTCCCCATATGGAGCATGTTTGCAATCTTTGACAGCGTGTACATCTCCATCTGGAAAGGTACGATCATAGCAAACAGGCACAAGATATATATTGCTTTCGTCACTTTTGTGTGTACACGGCTGATATACCACGCGCACATGGAGCAACAGAGGATAATCGCAGCCACAGAGAGTACGGTGATGAAAATGCTCCATCCGAAAGCTTCGACCAGACCGGTCTGCTCTATGCCTCGGATATAGTTTTCCAGTCCAACAAACATGTTCCCTGTCGGGATCTTAAACGGATATTTGCTGATATATGCTTTCTTTTTAAACGAATTAATGAACACCAGCACGATCGGATATATATACAGAAGGCTCACGATCGTAAAAAATATTGTCAGCGGCCAGCCGTGTTTTGCTTTTCTTGCTCCCATTACTGCTGCACCTCCTTAGATGTCGTAAGCTTGTTCTGAATCAGCGCGATCACTCCGACTATGATAAAGAATATAACGGCCTTTGCCTGTCCGACCCCTTCCCATCCTGCTCTTCCGTAGAATGTATTATAGATATTCAGCGCCAGCAGTTCCGACATCTTTGACGGAGCGCCGTTAGTCAGCGCAAGGTTCTGGTCAAACAGTTTAAAACCGTTGGTCAGAGTAAGAAATGTACAGATCGTGATGGATGGCATGACCATGGGAATCGTAACATGCCGCAGGATCTGAGATGGTCTTGCCCCGTCAATCTTTGCCGCTTCAATGAGATCGCCCGGTATATTCTGAATACCAGAAATGTAGATGATCATCATATATCCGATCTGCTGCCAGAGCATCAGGATGACAAGTCCCCAGAATCCAAACCATTCCGAATAGGTCAGAGTTCTCTCAAAATGTGCGAGTACGCCGTTGAGAAGAAGCTGCCACACATAGCCCAGCACGATGCCTCCGATCAGGTTCGGCATGAAAAATACAGTACGGAACACGTTTGTCCCGCGGATCCCTTTTGTCAGGAGCAACGCCACCGCAAAGGCAAGCACATTGATGAGGATCACCGTAACGATCGTAAACAGAGCCGTATACCACAGCGAATGGATAAACTCCGCATCCCCCAGTATTTTCAGATAATTTCCGATCCCGATAAATTCTGCATCCGTTACTGTCGTGAAATCACAAAACGAAAGATAGATTCCGAGGAGAAACGGAGCCAGAAATCCGATTGCGAATGCGATCATTGTGGGAAGTACAAATATCGGGAAATATTTTTTTATTGCTTTCTGCATTTTTTCCTCTCCTTCCTGCAAAGAGCTCCGCCATAAACTGCCGGAGCCCTTTTCTTGTTTCTTTTAGGAGGAAATCTTAAAATTTCCTTTTAGATCACTTGTTTGCAGCTGCGTACTCTGTTTTCCAGCCATCTACGAATGCCGTCACAACGCCGTTCCAGTCGCCTGTTCCCTGTGCGTACTCAAGAAGAGCGCTTCCCAGATTATTTTTCCAGTTTTCGGACGGCATTGTCGTAAAGTTCCAGCTTACAGGAGTCTTTCCAGCTTTGTCATACTCATCGTTTGCCAGTACCAGCGGATTAGACGGGAGATAATCAGCGAATGTGGTAAACGGAGTAACGAATCCCATCTGATTTGCCAGCATGTCGCGGCCCTCGTCGCTTTCAACCACCCACTGCATAAAATCAAGTGTCGCCTGAATATCCTCCTCTGAAGCATTCTTATTTACGCACCAGTAGTTCTCGGAGCCTGTACAGAGTCCCTGATTTTCTTCTCCGTCAACGCCGATATAGATCGGGAGCATTCCGAGATCTTCATCTGCCACTTCATTGTCCTTGATATCGTTGTACGCCCATGTACCGTTCTGATAGAACACAGCCTCTCCCAGAGCAAATTCCGATGAGGCGTCATCTCCTGTCTTGGAGGAGATCATGGACGGCTCACATGTCGCATTGTTGATGTACAGATCCCAGATCTGTTTATAGTTATCAAGGTATGTACCCTCGATCGCATCCGTTGATGTGATTCCTCTGTCTTTATACTCATAGTAGATTGGCAGGTTCGCAAGATGAGTCTTAAATCTCCAGTCTGAGGACGAATCCATGCCCGCGGATGTAAATGCCCCCTCTACTCCTAGATCGTCTTTGTGTGCCTGTATTTCTTCTGCCACTGTTTTAAGAGCTTCGAAATTATTCAGATCATCAATAGACTTCACTGTGGACCAGTCCGCGCTGAAATAGTCGTTCAGGATCGCCTTGTTATAGATCAGTCCATAGGTCTCGATCACATATGCAAGGCCGAGCACCTGATCTCCGTCTTTGAGGACATAGTCATCGCTTGATACGTCTTTGTACACTGCACTGTCTGACAGGTCATAACAGTAATCCTTCCATGTGGCAAGTCCAACCGGCCCGTTTACCTGGAACAGCGTAGGAGCCTCATCTTTCG
>DWVT01000036.1 GCA_019120075.1 Candidatus Mediterraneibacter excrementigallinarum | reverse complement strand
GGTCTGAAAGAAGGAGATCAGGTGGTCAGCGACCTGAACGTGGACATCACGCCCGGCATGCGCGCCATTCCTCAGGAAGTCACTTCAGATCAGGCAGAAAACTAGAGCGGGGTTACAGAATATGGGACAGTTTCTTGAATATGTAAAAATGGCGCTGGATAATATCCGCGCCAACAAAGGACGTTCTTTTCTCACCATGCTTGGCATCATCATCGGCATCACCTCCGTGGTGACCATCGTCTCCATCGGAAACGGGCTGAAAAACGATGTGGTGGATGCCACTAATGTCCAGACCAACACAGTGACCGTTCAGGTAAACAGTGAAGAAGTGACCCGAACGGATGCCATCACAGGGGATGATATCTCTTTTCTCCGCGATGCTCTCGGAGATTCTGTGGAAAATATCACCACCACCCAGACCATGAGCGGAAAATGTACGACCCGCAAGGGCACCTTTGACGCCTATGTAACCATGACCACCCCGGATTACGAGAACGCTCAGTATACATCTCCTCTCGTGAAAGGAAGTTATTTTACAGAAAATGATACGGAGAGCGGAAGACCGGTCTGTGTCATTGATGAGCTGACCGCGCGGTATCTCTTCGGAAACACCAATGTGGTGGGAATGAGTTTTGAACTTGCCATAGACTCCGGTATCCAGGAAGTCACTATACTCGGTGTCCGGGAAACATCCGATGACATGCTGGAAGTGGAGGCCACTTATCAGGCGATGGGGATGCCTGAGTCCATTTCGATCGAAGTGCCTTATACCCTTTCCGAGGCTTTCGGCCAGCCCATCGAGGGATTTTATTCGGTTTCCCTGACAGCGGCGGACAGTGACAATGCCTCCCGTGTCGCTTCAACAGCGGTCCAGCTCCTTAATTCCCGGCATCAGGACCTGGGTGATACCCCGTTTATGCAGCAGCGTCCCATCGATCTGTCTGATATGATGGGAGCCGTTATGGACGGAGTCACAGCCTTTGTCGCTCTGGTAGCCGCGATCTCGCTTGTGGTGGGAGGCATCGGCGTCATGAACATCATGCTCGTCTCCGTGACCGAGCGGACACGCGAGATTGGTATCCGGAAAGCTCTGGGTGCCAAGACCGGTTCCATCATCGCACAGTTCCTGTGCGAGTCCGCCATCATTTCCGGAATGGGAGGCATCATCGGTATCCTTCTCGGAGGAGGACTTACCGCTCTGATCAGCGCGCTGGAAGTAGGCGGGATCCACGCATCCCTTTCCCTTCCGGCAGTAATCATCGCAACCCTGTTTTCCTGCGGAGTCGGGATCGTTTTCGGAATCTATCCGGCGCGGAAAGCCGCACAGTTAAGCCCGATTGAAGCATTGAGAAGAATGTGATATACTGTGTTCAGTGAACATGGTTTCACTATAATTCATTTATGAGGAGGATTATCCTATGAAGAAAAAAAGTAAACTGCTGCACGTTGTATCGATCATCATCATTGTATTCGGAGCTCTTTCGGTCATCAGCGCGATCTTCTCACTCCTGATGAAAGATCTGATGACGTCTTCCTATGAAATGCTGGGAATGACACCGCCGTCGACAATGTACTACATCTGGATGCTCATTCTGGCATGCTTTGTGCTTGCCGCAGGTATCATCGGTGTGGTATATAAGTCCAGAAAATCCGTATTCATCACTGCGGTCATCTATCTTATCGCCATTGTGGCTGATCTGATCTATACGACTGTGACAAGCGGTTTTTCTATCACATATGTCATCAGCCTGATTCTTCCGATCCTTTATCTGTGGGGCGTATATCAGTCTGAGTAATTAAATAGTCAATAGATCGATTCGGGGCAGACCGTCAGGATCTCTGTTTGTTTCCTGTCAGAATGACAGGGAACCGCAGATTTCCGGGTCTGCTTTTTGTAACAGTTCAGCCATGCGTCAGGATAAAAGAGGGCTTGCACGGAAGCTTGCTTACAAGCGCAAGCCCTCTTTTATCCTGACATAGGGCGGACGCCCTCAGCGAGAAGGAGCTGCAGAGCAGCGGATTCGAGCTGCATGGCTGAACTGTTAAAGCTTTTTATATGCCTTCCTGTTAAACGATTGCAAATCATATCTATCTATTCTATAATATAATATTATTGGATTTTCGGAGGCGCCCCCATGTGGAAAAGAAAAGTTCTTAAGAAAAAGACAAGGATGAGAATGAAACAGAACTACTGGAGAATGATCTCTGTCTGCTTTCTCGCTGCCATGCTTGCCGGTCTGTATCCGGTCTCTGCCACATTTCTCGGTTCTCAGGCTTCGCTGCCCTCGCTGGAGCGCAATATGACTGCGCCTTTTGCCGCAGAGATAACAAACTCGGAAGTCATCTCCGATCTCGCCCGCCGTCTTTTCAAAGGCACATTTATCTCGGATTTCTTCCGCTCTCCGTTTTCCACTGCCGCAGATATAGCCATAGAGCTGGGAACAACAAGCAGCTCCGCATTCTTCTCCTTCCTCCGTGCCGTCAATAATTTCTTTGTTGAAAACTGGGATATTTCCACCCTGATCCTCATCATCGGTGTGGTCCTGTCCATTTTATATCAGATATTTATCAGCAATCTTCTCAATATCGGAGAAAAACGCTTTTTCCTCGAAAATCACAGTTACCGCCAGACTCCGGTCTCAAAGATCTTTTTCCTCTATAAACTCCGGGTCATAACACATCCCGCCTGGATCATGTTCTGCCGCGCATTGTTCCAGTTTTTCTGGAGCCTGACCATTGTGGGCGGCGTCATCAAGTATTATGAATATCGGATGATCCCGTATATCCTTGCGGAAAATCCGAAGATAAGCAGAAAGGACGCGTTCTTCCTGTCGAAACAGCTCATGAAACACAACAAGTACAAGCTCTTCCTGCTGCATCTTTCTTTTATCGGCTGGAAGATCCTGTCCCTGTTCACTTTCGGGATCCTGGACTTTCTCTTCGTCAACCCGTATCTGACCGGAACCGAGGCTGAGCTTTATCTGAATCTTCGCAGGAATTATGTACTGTCCCGTTCAGCGCGCTATGAACAACTGAATGATTCTTACCTGGAACATGTGCCTTCAGAAGATGAGCTTCTCATCAGCAAAGCGCTTTACGATGATTCACGCGGACCCTACACACAGATTTCTTATTTTGCACCGGAACAGTATCCTGTTTTCCTGTTCTCTGTACAGCCTCCCTTTAAAGCTGTAAGATCACCTGTGAAATCGGACCGGACATACGCTTTCCTCTCCTGTGTATTCCTGTTCCATGTCTTCTCCATACTGGGATGGGTATGCGAGATGAGCGTACAGCTTCTTGTCAACGGAACAACAGACGGGCTGTTTTCTCCGTTCAGTCCATGGATGCCCATTTATGGAATATTTGGCATACTGATTCTTCTGGTGTGCAGGCACTTTATCCACAAACCGGTGCTGGTCTTTCTGTTAAATTTTGTGTTTTATTCCGTCCTGGAATTTGCCGTAAGCTGGATCACTGAATTTTTCACCGGCACACAGCCCTGGGATTACAGCGGATACTCGCTTAACATCGCTGGGCGGATCTACGCGGGAGGTTCCATCGCAGCGGCACTTCTGGGATGCGCTTTTCTGTACTATCTGGCGCCCCGGATAACCGACCGGTTCATAAAGCTGAGAAAGTTTTCGAGAACTGCCATCTGTACAGGACTGACGATTCTGCTGCTTGCGGATATAATCTTCCGCGTTACGGTTCACGCCTAAATACCTCTTACATACAGGCATGACGCTGCATATTTCTGTCACCGGGTATGGCGTGGACTAAAACTCTTCCGCATACACAGATGAGCATTGATTTTTAGGCAAAATGATAGTAAACTTTTTATAAGTTTTAAACAGTGGAAACCGGCAGATCTTTACGGTCTTCCCGAAGAAACGGAAATCATAAAAGAAAGGAAATAGATATCATGAAAAAACGAGTTGTTGTCGCTCTGGGACACCGGGCGCTCGGAACTACGCTTCCGGAGCAGAAAGTCGCTGTAAAACATACAGCCAAATGCATTGCTGATCTGATCGAGGAGGGTTATCAGGTTGCCATCACTCACAGTAACGCCCCGCAGGTCGGGATGATCCATACTGCAATGAACGAATTTGCGAAAAACCATCCTGAATATACCGCATGCCCCATGTCCGTCTGCTCTGCCATGAGCCAGGGCTATATCGGATACGATCTTCAGAACGGAATCCGCGAGGAGCTGTTAAACCGCGGTATCTACCGCACTGTCAGCACTGTCCTGACTCAGGTGATCGTCGATCCTTATGACGATGCATTCTACACCCCCACGAAAGTCCTTGGACGTTATATGAACGCCGAGGAGGCAAACGAAGAGCGCAGAAAAGGGAACTATGTCATCGAGGAAGCCGGCAGGGGATTCCGTCGTGTTGTCTCCGCACCAAACCCTGTAAAAATCGTGGAACTTGACGCAGTCAACGCGCTTCTTGACGCAGACCAGGTCGTTATCGCAGCAGGTGGCGGCGGCATTCCTGTACTGGAACAGGACAATCACCTCAAAGGCGCCAGCGCGGTCATCGAGAAGGATCTGGCAGCCGGAAAACTTGCCGAGGGGATCAATGCGGATATGCTCATCATCCTGACAAACGTAGAAAAAGTCTGCATCAACCTCGGACAGCCTGATGAGCAGCCTCTGGGAGAAATCTCTGTAGAACAGGCCAAATCATACATGGAAGAAGGCCACTTCGGCATCTACAACATGCTCCCGAAATTCCGCGCTGCCGTAGAGTTCATCGAAGACCGTGAAGGCCGCACCGCATACATTACTTCCTTCGACAAAGTAAAAGATGCTCTGAAGGGAAAAACGGGCACTGTTATCCGCTGATGATGATACGTTTTATCATAATATAAATATTAACCAGAAAACCGGGGGAACCCGGTTTTTCTTTGTTTAATTTTCGGGTTGATTTTTGCGAATAGTTGTTGTAGTATATGCATATACTTAATGTAGTTTTAAAAACCACTTGTTGTTTTCATGCATTGGGGAGGTGCATATATCATGGAAAAAAGACATCACATTAAAGAACCCGGCAGTGCAATCACCCACTTTATCGGAATGCTCATGGCAATCTTCGCTGCAGTCCCTCTGCTCATAAAGGCTGCGAACGAACCGAGCCGGATCTACATCATCTCACTTGCGATATATGCTGCAAGCCTGATCTTATTATATGCGGCGAGCACATCATACCATACGTTTGATATTTCGCCGAAGGTGAACACGATCCTGAAAAAAGTAGATCACATGATGATCTCCGTTTTGATCGCGGGAAGCTACACCCCCGTCTGCCTCCTTGTATTAAAGGGCAGGACCGGGATCATCCTTCTCTCGATCGTGTGGACGATCGCGATTGCGGGCATCCTGATCAAAGCGTTCTGGGTATACTGCCCGAAATGGGTCTCCTCCGTTCTCTATATCGGGATGGGCTGGACCTGCGTTCTGGCATTCACACAGATCCTGAACAATATGTCCCCGGCAGCGTTCGGATGGCTCCTTGCCGGAGGGATCATTTACACCGTAGGCGGTGTGATCTATGCGCTGAAGCTTCCGATCTTTAACAGCAAACATAAAAACTTCGGCAGCCACGAGATCTTCCATCTGTTCGTTATGGGCGGAAGCGCCTGCCACTTCATAGTAATGTACGCGTTCCTGCTGCCGTAAAGGGATCTGTCCTTGAAAAGGGAAGATATAGGAAACAGATATAAGAAAAACATCCCGCAAAACCGGATGAAATATTTCGGTTTTCCGGGATGTTTCTGTTTAATTATAAAATCTTGTTGATCATGAAATCTTGCCGACTGCTTCCCTCAGCGCCTTCAGATCCGCCTCATCCGGATGCTGCAATGCCCGGTCAAAATTCTCGATCATGCCTTTGATCCTCTCGTCCCCGGGATTCTGTTCCAGCATTCCCTCATATCTCTTCCGCACACTCTGAGACATCTTTCCCTGGCACATATATGTCCCGACAACTTCATTATCTGCCGTCAGATGTCCTTTCACTCTTTCCAGTATCTGGTCAAAGTAACTCTGTGCCCCTCCAAACCCGGCTGTTCCGAACAGGAAAACTTTCCTGCCGTGCAGCCCCTCCAGGAACTGTCCCAGTTCTTCACTGCAGTTTCCTTTATCGGTCCAGAAACCTGCAAAGATAATATCCGCTTCAGCAGCCGTTTCTGCCTCTTCCGCAGTGCCGAAACAGATGCACTCCTCTTCTCCCAGTCCTTTTCTGATCTCCTCCGCCAGCAGCTTTGTATTTCCCGTAGCGCTGGCATAAACTACTGCATAAGTCATTTTATCAGCCCTTTCTTTATTCCTTAATCAGGATACCTATTTGGTATCTCTTCCCGTTGCAAGTTCTTCTATCGCCTGTTCAAACTTTCCCAGACTTTCGGCCCGAGCAGCCATCTTATGCCACTTTTTTAATGTCTCCATGTCCCTCTGGGACATGATCTTTTTCTTAAGTTTCTCCGGGATTTCTCCCAGATCTTCCAATAATTCCAATACAGACTCGGCTTTTCCTTCTGCTTTTCCTTCTGCTTTACTGATCCGCCTTGTCTCCTGCACATCGTATGCCTCAAAATTTTCAAACAACATGGCAAAGTTCCTCCGTTCTATCTGATCTGTAAAGTCAGCCACTTCCTCTTTTGGAATATTCAGCTTCAAAAGCAGTACTGATATTATCTTCCCGATCAGCTTCAGCACAGATTCCGGAGAATTTTTACCAATATTCTCAAAATAATCCCCGGGGATTTCTTTCAGGTTCTGGAAATCCGCAGTGCTTTTCAGTTTATCAACCAGCATGATCAGAGAAAGTTCGTCTCCCTTCTCCACCAAATCCTGATCACTGTACTTTGAAAGCGGCACCACCAGATAACTGAAGTCCGGAATGAATTCATTCAGAGCATCATTCAGAAAAACTTTTTCCCTGAAATTCACTTCTGCTGTCCAGTTTCCCGGCCCATCGTAAAAAACGATCGGTATGATTGGCGGATATCGGAATCCCTTTGTCTTAGTAATCCCCGGATGTTTTTTCTCCTGCTCCTCTGCATAATCTGTCAGGATCTGTACGATATACCTCAAAATGCGAAACGACATGTCATAATCTACTTTTGACTGATGCTCGATGAGAGTGATAAGAAATATTGTCTCTATTCCGGGCACATCTGCAACCCTGATTTTTTTCACAGAATCTGAATCTCTGTTTTCCTGCCACATCCATAGAAACCGTTCCGAGACATCCTCAATATCTTCCGGCTGAACATTCTTCAGAATATCTACATCCGTATATCCACGCAGAAATTGTGCGCACAGGATGGGATTATCGAAAATCAACTTTGCACCACTGTCTTTGACCCTCGTATTCCGTATATTATTCGTGTTCTGGCTTTGTTCTTTCTTTTGAACTGTTCTGTCTTCCATGTACTTCTCCTTTCTTGTGTGTGAGAATACGCGAAAGACATCTTTGACTGTAATTGTAGCAACATATATTCGAAAAAACAAGCCGTCTTGTTCTTCAATACATACTCTCGCCTCTCACATATACTCATGTCATGTTGTTTTTCATCAAAAATCCGAATCTCGCAGCCGAACGGCCATGAATTTCTGAGCAGAAAACATCTGATGTTTCCTGTGAAGCGGCTGAATTTCCGAAATGAACCGCTTCGAATTTTAATGTTCTTCATACACAAAATCTGCTCTGTGTATGTGATGCAAGTATATACCCTTAAGCAAAATACTGCAAGAATGTTTTTTAATTTCTTTGGAGCTGTATGCAGGTACTTCTTTCCAAGCTATCCTGAGAAAAATTAAAAAAATCATCCCGCAAGAGCAGAAAAATATACTTCCGCTTTTACGGGATTTCCTTTACCATCTTGCCGCATTACAGCGCAAACTTTCCGACGCCCTCGACCACTTCCAGAATCCCCAGCTTTTTCCCGAGCATGTCAAATTCCTCCGCATAGATACAGTGGGGAAAGAACTCTTTCAGGCTTTCATCCAGGATAATCTCACGGCACTCGGCATAGTCCATCCAGATTACTTCCGAAACCTCGTCTTTCTGAAGTGTAAGGTCTTCGATCTCAACCGGTTCCTGATACAGATAGATCCGGCTCAGTTCATCGTCTTTAAAAGGCTGTCCGTAAAACGTCCCCTCAAATCCGCACCGGCGCATCCCCACTTCCTGCAGCTGCCCGGGTTCTGCTTTGATGCCCAGTTCTTCCTCCAGTTCCCGCAGCGCGCTCTCCGGATAATCGCATCCTGCGTCCACATGCCCTGCTGAGGAAATGTCGTAGCACCCCGGATTAGAGTCCTTTGTCTCGCTCCGCTTCTGCAGGAGGACGTCATATCCGCTGAACTCATTGGGTCTTACGATCCAGGTATGCACCGTCGCGTGAAGAGCCCCCTCTCTGTGAGCCACACCTCTCTCCTTTACAACGCCTGTCTTTGTCCCGTCCGGATTCCGCTCGTCGAACAGCTCCATGGGCACACCGTCAAGCGCCGCATACTGCAGGACGTCTAAGGTATCGTACACGAGCTTCAGTGAAAAGAAGTCTCTCCCCTCATCCAACAGCCGGAAGAAGACCTTGTCCCCTTCCCAGATTTCCATGTTCCATACCGCATCCTTTTCTACCCATTCAAGCTGTCCCTCATCACATTCAATGGGTTCTCCCTCGAATCCGTCCGCGGTGTACAGAGACATATATTCCACTACATCCTCTCCATAGACAAAGGTGACCAGTCCCCGGTATTTCCAGGTCGTGAGCGTATATCCGGTCTCCTCCTTCACTTCGCGGAGCAGACACTCTTCCGGGCTCTCCCCCTGTTCAAAGTGTCCTCCCACACCGATCCACTTATCCTTATTTACATCATTCTCCTTTACCGTGCGGTGGAGCATGAGATATTTCCCGTCCTTCTCAATATAGCAAAGGGTGCTCAGTTTTGAAGCCATTTCCTTCTCCTCCTGTATTCTTATGCTGTTGTCGCCTGGCTGAACTGGCTCTCATACAGATAGCGGTAGAATCCGTTCTGTTCGAGGAGTTCAGCATGATTTCCCTGCTCGATGATCTTTCCGTCTTTCATGACCAGGATCAGATCTGCCTCCCGGATGGTGGAAAGCCGGTGCGCCACGATAAATGTGGTCCGTCCCTCCATCAGCTTTGCAAAGGCGTTCTGGATCTTGATCTCCGTCCTCGTATCAATGGAGGAGGTCGCCTCATCCAGGATCAGCATGGGTGGTCTGCAAAGCATGACTCTGGCGATACACAGAAGCTGTTTCTGCCCCTGGGAGATCCCGCCGCCGTCCTCCGTGATCCAGGTGTCATACCCCTTGGGAAGGCGCATGATAAAGCTGTGGATATGAGACGCTTTTGCTGCTGCGATGACCTCCTCGTCCGTCGCGTCAGGGCGCCCCATTGTGATATTGTCCCGGATGGTCCCTGTCTTCAGCCAGGTATCCTGGAGCACCATGCCGTATCCGGCTCTCAGGCTGCGCCTTGTCATCTCCCTGATATCCACATCTTCCACTTTGATCGAACCTTCATCCACATCATAAAAACGCATGAGCAGATTGATCAGCGTAGTTTTCCCGCAGCCCGTGGGGCCGACAATGGCAATCCTCTGCCCCGGTTTTACCGTCAGATTGAAATGTTCGATCAGTTTCTGCTCCGGGGTATAGGAGAAGGAAACGTCCTCCGCCTTCACGTTGCCTTTGATCTCTTTCATATCCACCGCATTTTCCGGTTCCGGAGTCTGCGGTTCCTCTGCGATCAGATCGAAGATCCGGCGGGCGCATGCCACCGCGTTCTGGAACTCTGTGACTACACCCGAAATCTCGTTAAATGGTTTCGTATACTGGTTTGCATAGCTTAAGAAGCTGGAGAGCTGTCCCACTGTCAGTGAACCTCCCACCGCCGCAAATGCGCCTGTGATCCCGACACCAGTGTACACAAGGCTGTTTACAAAACGGGTGGACGGGTTCGTGATCGAGGAGAAAAAGGTAGCGCGCAGAGATGCGTCCCGGAGCCGCTCATTGATCTCGTCAAATCTGGCAGTCACATCCTTTCCTCTGCCGAACGCCTGGACCACCTTCTGGTTTCCGATCATCTCGTCGATCAGTCCGGTCTGCTCTCCTCTCGTCTCCGACTGGAGCCGGAACATGTCAAAAGTCCTCTTTGCGATAAAGTTTGCCACCACAAAGGACACCGGAGTGATCAGGACTACAACAAACGTGATCTTCACATTCACCGAGAGCATAAAGCCGAAGGTTCCTATGATCGTGGCAACTCCTGTAAAAAGCTGGGTAAAGCCCATCAGGAGGCCGTCTGCGAACTGATCCACGTCCGCAATGACACGGCTGACCACGTCTCCGTATGGATGGCCGTCAATATACTTCAGAGGCAGGATCTCAATCTTCCGGAAAGCCTCGTTCCGGATATCTCTGACCACCTGATAGGTCATCTTGTTATTGCACACATTCATCAGCCACTGTGCCAGCGCCGTAATCAGCGTACAGATTCCGATCTGAAGCATTACACGGAACACGCCGGGGAAATCCACATTTCCCTTTGAGACGATATAGTCTACCGCGTTTCCTGTAAGCTTCGGGATATAGAGGGTAAGCGCTACTGAAACCGCTGCCAGCAGCACAGAAAACACGAGGAAGATCCGATATCGTCCAAGATGATGCATTACTTCTTTCAGCGTATCCGCCTGACTTGTTTTTTTCTCTGTTGTCATATTTTTGTCGTTACTCATTGGATGCCGCCTCCTTCGGGAACTGTGAATAATAGATCTCCTGATAGGCCGGGCAGTTCTCAAGAAGTTCATCGTGAGTACCGATGCCCGCCATCTGTCCGTCGTCCAGCACAATGATCTGATCTGCGTACTGGATGGAGGAAGCCCTCTGAGAGACGATGAATACGGTTGGATTCTCCTTCATACCCCGGATCGCTCCTCTCAGCTTCGCGTCAGTGGCAAAGTCCAGCGCCGAGGCGCTGTCGTCCAGGATCAGGATTTCCGGTTTTCTCACCAGTGCCCTTGCAATGGTCAGCCTCTGCTTCTGACCGCCGGACAGATTCCGTCCGCCCTGCTCGATCAAAAAGTCCGTTCCGCCTTCCTTGGTGTCCACAAACTCCTTCGCCTGGGAGATCTCGAGCGCCTCCATGATCTCATCATCCGTGGCGTCCTCTTTTCCCCAGCGGATGTTTTCCGCGATAGTGCCCTTGAACAGCACCGCTTTCTGGAGCACCATGCCTACATGGGACCTCAGATCGTCGATATCATACTCCCGGATATCTCTCCCGCAGATCTTCACCGTACCGGAAGCCGCGTCATAGAACCGGGGGATCATATTCACCAGGGAAGACTTACCGGAGCCTGTCCCGCCTATGATACCGATGGTCTGCCCCCGCTCCGCCCGGAAAGAGATCCCGCTCAGGGAATCCGCAGCGGCTCCTTTATACCGGAGGGAGACCTGGTCAAACTCCACCGCAGGCGCAAACCTCTTTTCTTCCTTCTCCGCGTCCTCCAATTTCAGGTTTCCGCTCTCCATGTCCGGGCGGATCTCCAGGACCGCGCCAATCCGGTTTCCGCAGGCGATGGCCTTGGTCACTGTGATGATCAGGTTTGCCAGCTTCACCAGTTCTGTAAGGATCTGTGACATATAGTTGAGGAGCGCCACAACTTCACCCTGGCTTAAGTCTCCCACGTTGACGCGGATGGCGCCCGCATAGATCAGGACAATGATGGCTCCGTTGACCACCGCATAGGTCAGCGGGTTCATAAGCCCGGAGATACGCCCCACAAACTTCTGGGCGTCCGTGAGGATCTGATTTCCCTCCTCGAATCTTCTCCGCTCATCCTTTTCTTTATTGAATGCCCGGATGACTCTCACGCCGGTCAGGTTCTCCCTGGTCATAAGGAGCACGTTATCCAGATCCGCCTGCACTTTTTTATACAACGGCATGGTGATCAGCATGATGCCGAAGACGATCACGGAAAGCACCGGGATCGTTACCACAAAGATCAGCGCCGCCTTCACATCCACCGTAAACGCCATGATCATGGCGCCGAACACGATGAACGGGGAACGCAGGAACAGTCTCAGCACCAGATTCACGCCGGACTGTACCTGGTTGATATCGCTGGTCATCCTTGTGATCAGCGTGGAGGAACCGATGGTGTCCATCTCGGAAAATGTAAATTTCTGGATATGTTCAAAAAGCGCGTGCCGCACGCCGGTCCCGAAGCCCGACGCCGCTTTCGCCGCGAAATACTGTGCCGTGATCGAACAAACAAGCCCGATCAGCCCGAGGGCGACCAGTACAAAACACATCTTAACGATATAAGGCCGGTCCTTCTGCGCGATCCCCACGTCGATCACCGCCGCCATGACCAGCGGGACGAACAGTTCAAATAATGCCTCCAGCATCTTGAACAGGGGAGCGCAGACTGATTCCTTTTTATAATTTTTCAGGTGTACAAGAAGTGATTTCATTGCTGCTCTCCATTCCTTTTTTAATTGATTTTCCAAAAAATCTTCCTGTCTATTCTAACATATCCTGAAAAATATAAAAACTGATAAATTTTCGATATTGACTTCAAAGCAGAGCTCCATTACGCTCTATGTCATTCCTTCGCTGTCAGCTGCATCTGCAATGTCATTCCCAGCGTCGCCGCTAACCGTACTATTTTTCATGACCTGTCTCGTCCTCTTCTTCCATACGCATATTCATATGTTTTCTGACTTTTTTATATTGTAAGCAGAACTTATATCCGGCGATATAATCTATTCTATCTACGCAGATAAAATCCGCTCCCATCTTTGTATTCACTAATAAGATATCGCCTGGAACAACCGGTGCTTTTAACGTATATATCCAGTTATATCGTTTATCACTCTTCTTTTTCCTCCCGCAGCAATTTTTCTTCTTTCAGGTCTTCAGTATCAATCATTCGGTCTCTATAATAATATTTCATGTCCTTTTCTCCGATTTTACGGATCACGCGGCATGGATTTCCGACTGCAACTGTATTTTCCGGAATATCATGGATTACTACACTTCCTGCACCGATCACACTGTTTCTTCCTATCGTTACTCCCGGGCATACGACCACATTCGCCCCCAGCCAGCAATTGTCGCCGATCACAACAGGATCAGCATACATATATTCTCTCAGCTCAGGGTTCACCGGGTGACCCACGGTCGCGATCGTAACGGCAGGGCCAAATAATACATTTTTTCCAATCTGTATGATTCCGTCGTCTATAAAGTTACAGTTCATATTAATGTAAGTTCCATCCCCGACCGTAATATGTGTTCCATAGCAGAAGTAAAACGGCGGTTCGATCCATGCATCTGTCTCTTTGCCGAATATTTCATTTATACAGGCACTTCTTTTCTCTGTTTCATCCGGCATCAGATGATTGAATTTCCACATTCTGATCTTTGCAGACATCCGTTCTTCCGGAAGCCCTTCACATTCGTCTGTAAATAACTTTCCTTCTCTGATACGCTCTCTCATTGTCATTTTGCTTTCCTCCATCCAACTCAATAATGTTTACTTTTCTTTTTGATTTATAGTCAGATCCTTCAGCCAGCGGTATTTTTTATACCTACGGTATACTGCCGGCAGCTTTACAATTTCATCCAGATTAATGATAAAATATACAAGCAGCACCGGCATTTTCAGGACAAATGCGGTTATAAAGCCCGCCGGAACAGTAAAACACCAGAGCGTAATCGTATCGCACAGGAAGCCGAACCGGGAATCGCCTCCAGCGCAGAAAATTCCGCTGATCGTTGTCCCGTTTACATATTTTCCGATCATATAATAGCTGCACATGACCAGCATCCATTTGAGATATTCTTCTGCTGTGGGAGACAGATCAGAAACGATCAGAACAGCCGGACTTACAGCCAGAAGAAAAACGCCGGAACATATCCCGCTTATAACCGCAATGCGGCACAGCTTCCCGCCATACGCTTTTGCTCTCTCCAATTTACCGGCTCCCAGTTCATTTCCTACAATGATCGCTCCTCCGTTCCCGATACCCATAGCAAGGCTCGCGATCAGGTTTTTCACAATATTTGCTATCGAATTTGCAGCTACCGCGTCTGTTCCCAGGTGCCCCATGATCACAGAATACATGGTGAATCCGCCGCCCCAGACAAGTTCATTCCCCAGTACGGGGAATGTATAATGCCAGAATTCTTTTCTCATCGGCTGATCCGGATGCAGTATATAGCGGAGGCGGATCTTGATTCTCCCCTTTTTTCTCAATTCCAGCAGCACCCATGCCAGTTCGGCCACTCTGGAAAGAGCCGTTGCCGCGGCCGCTCCTGCTGCTTCCATTCGCGGCGCCCCAAAAAGCCCATAAATCAGGACAGCATTCAGGATGATATTTAATCCTGCCGCTGTAGAACTTATGACCATACTCTTTGCGGCAAGGCCGCTGTTCTTCATGATACAGAGATAAATCTGTGATATGCCACACATCAGATAAGTAACACTCACAATCCTCAGGTAATCAGTCCCATAAACGGTCAGCACCGGATCTTCCGTAAAAATCCGCATCAGCAGTTCCGGTGTAAACATAGTTCCGGCAAAAAATACGGCTGAAACCAGCATAGATGTCCTCAGTACAATCCCAAGTATCCTTTCGATCGCATTTTTATCCCCTTTTCCCCAGTATTGTGCGGCAAACATACTCGTACCGATCGTCAGGGCAGCAAGAAAAAGATTATATACAAATGTGACCTGACTTGCCAGCGATACGGCTGAGAGCAGATCCTGCCCGATCACTCCTACCATAAGGGCGTCTGACGCGCTGACAACAGCCAGCATAAGCTGTTGAAATGTGATTGGCAGTACAAGGGCAAGAAGTTTTTTTCTAAAATTTTTATCGTTCATCGGTTTGTTATTCTCCTGACATTGCTTTATAATTCATGCATGATCGGATTCATTTTTTCAAATGTGCAGATATTCTGAAATCCAATCTCTTTCAGAAGTTTCTGAGCTTCAGCGATACCGTATCCCAGCTGGTCCGGCTTATGACTGTCGCTGCCGATCGTAATGATCTCCCCTCCCAGTTCTTTGTATAATCGCAGTATTTCCTGTGAGGGCATGGTATTTTCCAGTCCATACCGTTTCGCCGATGTGTTTATTTCAATCCCTTTGCCATCGGCGATCACGATTTTCAGGATATCTTCTATGACAGGTTTTATTTTTTCAAAAGGATATTCTCCCTCCTTGTCGTACCGCTTGATCAGATCCATATGCCCAAGCACAGAATAGTTCTTGTAATGCTTTACCAGTGAAAGCATCTCCTCATAATAGCGTTCATTATATTCCTTCTGTGTTCTGCCTTTCTGGAACTCCTGTGTCCAGAACTCTTTATCTTCCACCTGATGGACAGACAGGATAATAAAATCAAATGGATATCTTCTAAATAGAGTCTCGAACTGAGGGATCGTATGTGTCTGAACGCCAAACTCCATTCCCGTTTTTATCCTGATCTTCCCTTCATACTTTTTCTTCAGCGACTGGATCTTATCCATATATGCAGGATAATCCACATTTGCAAGAGGTTCTCCGCTTCGGTATATGATCTCTGCGCCGGAGTCCCAGTCATCTTTCACACCATAATCCACATGGTCAGTTATGCAGATTTCCTCCATATTCATACGGACTGCATCCCTGATCACATCTTCCATCGGATATATGGAGTCATCGCTGAATTCTGTATGTACATGATAATCGGCAAACATCTGTACTCCTTTCGAACTTGACTTCAAGATTGATTCATAATATGATTTTACTGTACATTTTGCAGGGTTTCTATCAGATACCTGCATGATTCTATAACAATCCTGTTTCATCCGGTTCTTCCCGACTGTGACAGAAATCGCACTCTCAACCGGCTTCGGCAGTGCCAGCTACTATGCCGAGACCTTCCGCAGAAAGCTCGGCAAAAGCCCGAAAGAATACCGGAATTCAGAAAAGCAGTGCTCAGCCGTTCGGCAGGCTGTCCCTGACGCACAGTGCCCCGAACCCCAGCAGTGAGTTCGGCCACACACTGTATCCCGGCAGTTCTCTTGCCCCACGTCTCAGGTACGCCTTCACCTTCTCCCCGTACAGATACGGATCGTTGCCCTGCACGATCCCCCATTCCATCAGAAGGGCCGCGCTTCCCGTGACAAAAGGCGCGGCAAACGAGGTTCCAGAAAAAGCGCGGTAACCGCCGCCGGGAACAGGTGCATTGACCAGGACGCCCGGAGCCGCAAGATCTGGTTTCAGCACATTGCTTCCTTCATAGACCGCCGCCGGTCCCCTTCCGGAAAAGTCCGCATAAGAGAATGTCCTTGCGTCATACGCCGCCACTGTTACCGCCAGAGAAGCAGTGGACGGGATCGTCAAAGTAGTCGTACTGTCAGGCGTCAGAAATGCCGTTCCCACATTCAGCGCCGCCTGTGCCGGGAGCCACATCTGATACGCGCCGTCCACAATGCGTCTGGGAGTCAGTATGATCTGCCATACGCCGCTGTCCACATAGGACCGCTGTGGAATGAAAGATATATATATTTCCTGTCTGACACTGTATGGCTTCGGTTCCCCGTAATAGACCAGAAGTTCCGTACCGCCCAGTATAAACCGCTGGGGACCGAGTATCTCCCGAAAGGGGCCCACACGTTCGCCGGAAGGACTGACTATGGAAATATCCATCTCATCCACATATGATTTCCATATCTGTACATTCAATGCCGGTTCCCTCTCCTGAACAGCCAGCTCCTGAATCACATCTTCCTCATCTGATACCTGTCCCGCCGCATGTCCGGCGGTCGTGCCCTCGTTTCCGCTGCCGATACAGATCACGTTTTTCCATGTATCAGAGATATCATTCAGAAACCTCTCCACCAGAGATGTACCGTCGTGGGAGCCGTATGTATTGCCGAAGCTGATATTTACCGCCACCGGCATCCCCGCCTCCCGGGCTTTCCGGATAATATAATCCACTCCTTCCATCAGCTCTGTGGTTCTTGGAAACCCGTCTTCTCTTGCCTGCCCCATCTTCACAATGATCAGAGGACTCTCCGGCGCCACTCCCCGTAACCGCCTTCCCTCGCTCCCTCTCCCGTTTCCCGCTGCGATACCTGCCACCGCGGTTCCGTGCCCGCTGATATCTCTCCCTGGAAGGATCCTGTCCGGAGCCGCCTGCCCCTGTCCGACACCTCCGGCGCGTTCCGGCTCACCGCCCTCCGTACCACCGCCGCTTTCCATCGGCTGAGGCATCAGGATCCGGTTGATCTCCTCCGCTGTATACTCGCTGCCTCTGGAGTACCCTGAAGGCGGATTTCCCGGGATTGTCTGATCCCACAGTGCCAGGACCCGAGTCGTCCCGTCCTCATTCCGGAAATCCGGATGCGCCAGATCGATCCCGCTGTCCACGATCCCTGTCAGAACGCCTCTGCCGCTCAGGGAAAACGGCGGGTTCTGGACCGGATTGATACAGGATGTATTTCGCCCGTTCTCCACCTGAAAATAGAGATTTTTCGGCTTTTCTATAAATTCCACTCCGCCCAGCCCCGCAAGATCATTGATCCGGTCTTCCCGCACAAGGACCACCGCATACCCGTTCATAAGAAGGGTCACCTTCACCGCAATCTCCCGGATCTGTTCCGGATCACCGGAATATTTTACGATCAGTTCCCATTCCTTCTCCAGCGGGTCAAACCCGACCTCCAGTTCCTGAGACCGCTCCCGCTCCTCCTCTGTCGCTTCAAGCGCAAGGTTCAGCAGATCTTCTATCTTTTCACTCATAACAAATCCTCCCGTGACTCTTTAAAGTGCTGCGGTTCGACGCGTCAAAGCGCCGCATTGACAGGCTTTCCGGTATTTCATATACTTCATTACAGTTTCGGAAATACTGTCTGTAAAATACTATGAAAACGAGGGAAAATTAATGAAGATCTATGCATTTGAAGTGAGAGATGACGAAAAAGAATACTTCCGCTCGCTTGCGAAAAAAACAGAAAGCGAGATCATCCTGGATCCGGACGGTCTCACTCCCGGCAGGATCCCTGAACTGGAGCCGGGCTGCGGGGTCAGCATCCTCGGCATGTACCGGTACGGCGAAACAGAACTCGACCTTCTCAAAAAGCAGGGCGTCCGCTGTCTGTCCACCCGCACCATCGGCTATAACCACATTGACGTCGAGTATGCCCGCAGGATCGGGCTCCATGTCTGCAACGCCCGGTACGATCCCAACGGAGTGGCTGATTATACCATTATGATGATCCTGCTCTGCCTGCGCAATTATAAACAGGCACTGTGGCGCACCCAGGTCAACGACTACTCTCTGAGCGGTCTGATCGGAAGGGAGCTGAAAGACCTGACCGTCGGGATCATCGGGACCGGAAGTATCGGGGCCACCGTGATCCGCGAGCTCTCCGGCTTCGGATGCCGGATCATCTGCAGCAGCCGCCACGAAAATGAAGAAGTAAAACGATTTGCAGAGTATGTATCTCTGGAGACTCTTTACAGAGAAAGTGATATCATCTCTCTCCATGTCGCCCTCGTACCGGAGACTTTCCATATGATCGACCGCAGTACGCTGAAGCAGATGAAAAAAGGAGTCGTCCTCATCAACTGCGCACGAGGCTCACTAATGGACATGAAAGCGCTCATCGAAGGGATCGAATCCGAGCAGATCGGGGCTCTCGGTCTGGACTGCATGGAGGACGAGGAGAACATCGTCCACAAAGACCTGAAAACAGACATCTTCTCCAACCGGGACATGGCATATCTGCGTCAGTTCAAAAATGTCATCCACACCCAGCACATGGCATTCTACACCGACAGCGCAGTCAGAAGCATGGTGGAATGCGGTGTATGCGGCCTGATCGAGATGACGGAGGGCCGTGACTGTCCGACACAGTTATGCTAGAAACCTGCCCATTCCCTTAAGGAACGTTTATGTGCGCCTGCCGGGCTTATACCGCGATCGGATAGGGAAAGATTTTCCCCTATCCGCCGCCATACTGCGGTCAGCTCACGGCAAAGCCGTTCGCTGTCCGCTGCCCGGTTTTACTCCTCCCCTTTATAGCACGCGAATTCATAGGGCAGGAAATATCCCTGCTCATATCTGCACACAGGGCAGTATTTCGGCGCCTGGTTTCCTTCATGGATATAACCGCAGTTAGTGCAGATCCACTTGGTCACATCTCCTCCGCCATAATAGGAATCCTCTTCCAGCAGTTTTGCCAGACGTGCGAAACGAATCTCATGGATATGCTCTACTTCTGCGATCTGATAGAATGCGGAAGCCGCCTCGTGGAATCCCTCATCCGAAGCCGTATCCCCAAAAGCCTGATATACGTCCTCATATTCTTCGTGCTCGTTGTGTTCCGCCGCGCGCAGCAGACCGGCAAGATCATCCTGAAGATCTACCGGATAACCCCCGTCGATGTGGATCGTCTCTCCCGCCATGCTCTTCAGCAGATTATAATATCGCTCTGCGTGCGCCCTCTCCTGCTCAGCGGTATACCGGAAGATATCCGCAATGGTATGCATCCCCTCGTCGTCCGCCTTCTTCGCCGCGATCGTATACCGGTTGCGAGCCTGGCTCTCTCCCGCAAAAGCGCGCATCAGATTTTCTTTTGTCTTACTCTCCGAAAAATTAACAGCCATGGTACATACTCCTTTCCTACTGTTTTCAGAAGTAATATGTGCCATGGCTGTCAATTTTATACATTCTTTCCAGTGTTCTAATTAAATCCGATCAATCTTCTCGCCACACTGTACGCGAGAGAAGAGACCTTTCTTCCCGGTCTTCCCGGAAGATTCATGGTCTGTCCCAGGATGCCGTAACGGATCTTCACATAAGTCTTGTAATCTTTTTTCTTCAGGTATGCCCAGAGTTCCTTCTTCTTCTCCAGATTCTCCTTTTTCCTGGAACGGATGCAGAGGATGGAAGACACCGTCATCATGATCGCCAGATAGTTGACCATGTATTTTCTCAGTTTCTTGCTGGTGATCATGCGCAGTTCATACATGCCGATCATTGTCTTTGTCACGAAGAGCTGCTGATCGATCCTGCTGATCATCACCTTTTCATTGACAGACTGGTCTTCCCGCCCGATAAAATAGCGGTAAAAATCCACATTCAGATAGTACAGCGTCCTCACATGCGGAAGAGGATAATAGACATAAATATTGTCCACATAGAACGTATGCTTCGGAAGGCGCAGCTGACAGAGCCGCAGCATCTCCGTCCGGTAGATCACCGAGTGCATCAGGATATACTGATCGATATGGAACCTGCCGATATCATCCCATCGGAAGATCTGGTTCTCCGGCAGAACATTGTCGTAGCGGATCACCTTCTTGTGTGTCATCCCTACTTTCTCGTAAACATAATTGGAAATGATCATATCAACCTGAGAATCCGCTTCAACAAAGCCCTTTACAGCGTCAAGGATCTTTTTCAGAGCCTCTTCGTCCACCCAGTCGTCACTGTCGACCACCTTAAAATATCTGCCCGTCGCATGAGCCAGTCCGCAGTTGACCGCATCGCCGTGACCGCCGTTCTCCTTGCTGACCGCTTTCACGATCGTCGGATACTCTTTCTCATATTTTTCGGCGATAGCCTGTGTTCCGTCCTTTGAACCGTCGTTGACCACGATGATCTCCACGTCATCTCCGCCCACAAGGATCGAATTGATTGCCTTTTCCATATATGCCTCAGAGTTGTAACATGGAATTGCGAATGAAATATATTTCATATCCTTTCCTCCCTGGATTTCCTTTTGTTTATTTCCCGGAGTTTCGTTTTCTCGCCACATTTGTGTATTTCAAAACTGAGGCTCCGGTGCGACTGTATTATATCACTATTTTATTTAT
Source organism: Candidatus Mediterraneibacter excrementigallinarum (assembly GCA_019120075.1). Classification (GTDB taxonomy): domain Bacteria; phylum Bacillota; class Clostridia; order Lachnospirales; family Lachnospiraceae; genus Mediterraneibacter; species Mediterraneibacter excrementigallinarum. Next base: position 25,415 of record DWVT01000036.1, on the reverse strand, counting down.
ATTGTAAAATTTATTTTTTTACTATATTATGGTGTTGGGGTCAGAATCTTTCTCTCCCCATTTGCTGTTATGGATTGCCCTGCATTTCATGCTCCCGCAATCCTTGAAAATATCAAAGAAGAAATTTCATTCAGGAGGAAATAAATGAAGAAAAACGCAATCGTCGGTCAGTCCGGCGGACCTACAGCCGTCATCAACGCCAGCCTCTACGGAGTTGTCTATGAAGCACTGAACCGTGAGGACGCCTGCGGCACGATCTATGGGATGATAAACGGAATCGAAGGACTGCTCAAAGGAACCGTCATGGACATGGAACCGTTGGAGAAATCCGGAGAACTGGAACTGATCCGCACCACTCCGGGCGCATATCTGGGTTCATGCAGATACCGTCTCCCCGATGATCTGGAAGACGAAGTATATACCCGCATCTTCGAACGATTTCAAGAATATAATATAGGATTCTTTTTCTATATCGGCGGCAACGACTCCATGGACACCGTGAGCAAACTCTCCGCCTACGCAGATAAGATCAGCAGCGACATACGCTTCATCGGGATTCCGAAGACCATTGACAATGACCTGGTTCTCACGGACCATACGCCGGGATTTGGCAGCGCCGCAAAGTACGTTGCCTCCACCGTACGCGAGATTGCCCTGGACGCCTCCGTATACGACAACAAAACATCCGTCACCATCGTGGAGATCATGGGGCGTCACGCCGGATGGCTGACCGCGGCTTCCGCCCTTGCGCGAAAATTCGAAGGAGACAATCCGGTGCTCATCTATCTTCCGGAGACCTCCTTTGATCCGGATCGTTTTATCGAGTCAGTTAAAACATCTCTGGAATCGGTTCCTAATCTGGTCGTCTGCATCTCCGAGGGCATCCACGATGGGAACGGAACGTTTGTGTGTGAACTTGACAAAGACATAGAGACCGACACCTTCGGTCACAAGATGCTCACCGGCTCCGGAAAATATCTGGAAAACCTGGTAAAGGAAAAACTGGGAGTCAAAGTTCGTTCCGTGGAGCTCAACGTCTCACAGCGCTGCTCCTCCTCCATGCTGTCCGGAACCGATCTGAAAGAGTCCGCCGCAGCCGGTGCCTACGGCGTAAAATGCGCTCTGGAAGGGGAAAGCACAAAGATGGTAGCGTTCACCCGTCTTCCGGATGCGCCTTACCGCATCAACTATGAACTGAAAGACGTGCATCAGATCTGCAATCAGGAAAAAACGGTTCCTCTGGAATGGATCACAAAAGACGGTTCCGATGTATCTCAGGAATTCATAGACTACGCCCTGCCTCTGATCCAGGGCAGCGTCAAGGTTCCCGAGGAGAACGGACTCCCCAAATTTGCATACAGAAAAAAACGCTGAAAACGATAATTTCGTTTTGGAACAGTTCTGTTTTCTTTCGTATATTTCTGCGAAAAGGCATCCGGGCAGGATTCTGCCGCCGGATGCCTTTCTTCGTTTCATGTCATGATCTTTTATCTGCAATCTTTACCTGCAGTTCTTCTCACACGGGATTTCTGGAAATCCGGGGAGCTCTTTTTCTCTCCGGAGCCGTATTCTGATACCGGTAAATACTCAGCAGCAATCCCAGCAGGATATAGGTCACCACCGTTCCCGTCCCTCCGTAACTCAGGAAGGGGCAGAATATTCCAATATAGATCACTCCCAGATTCGTCAGGAGATAAAGCGCCGCTTCCACCAGGAACAGCACAGAACATCCGGCTCCCATCAGCATACCGAGCTGGTTTCTCTGCCCCAGGGAAATCTTAAGGAACCGCATCAGAAGGAACAGCATGACTCCCACAAAGATCACTGCGGCAAGGATCCCGTAATAGGCGATCACACCGCTCAGAACAAATTCCTGAAATACCGGGACCTGGGACGCCTCCAGTGAAATATTTCCCGGTCCGGCAATCCGGCTGTCCCCCAGGAGCTGCCGGATGATCCCTACCGCATATCCCGCACCGGATTCAGTCGGATCCCGGGTCAGGATCATCCTCAGTCTCTCCTGCTGATAAGCCGCTCCGAAAAACCAGTAGTAAGCGCCAACCACAACCGGAGCGATGACCGTCACGGCAAGGATTCCCGCAAGCGTCTTCTTCCTGGATATCCGGAACCATTTTCTCCACACGGCGATCGCCAGTATGATCAGACAGGACAGCGCCAGCGTGACCGCTGTCGTCAGCCTGGGGATACGCATCACAAGCCACACCGGCGGGATCATCCAGAGCACGGCCTTTCCTACTGCCCGGTATCCCTGTCCCCGGTAAGCATACAGTACGGCCGCATAGACCGGCACAGTCAGAAGAGCCAGATAGTCAATGGTGACATACCCTATCACCGGAAGAACGATATAGTTTCCCGCTCCGTTTATCACACTGGCACCAAACATGACCGCCCCGAAGAGCAGCACATCCGCCGCGATCATGATCTCCTTCGCATACATTCCGATCCGGGTATAATCCACAAAACAGACGCCCACCATGAGCAGCAGACCAACGATCAGAAAAAGCAGCGTTCTCGATCCAAGCCAGCCGTAACCGCCCGCCTCGACCACTTTCGCCTCGATCAGTTTCTGGAGCACATAACCGACGATACTCAGCGCAGTGATCAGCGCGATCATGCCCCACGCCATCTTCGGACGGTGGATCCTGTCCATTTCATTTCCCGTCTCTACGGGATCTCCCATCTCCCGCACCGCTGCTTCCTCGGCCTCCTCCTGTTCCATCCCCTCGCTGAGGTAGGCAGTCTTCTGATCCTCGATATGAGCCAGCAGTTCATCCCTGACCGCCTCTCTTGCCATCTTACAGCGGATCTGATCCGTCAGTGTCTTCAAATATTCTTCCGCTTTCATACAACCCCTCCTGCCGTCAGCACATTGGTCACCGCCTGTGCATAAGTCTTCCATTCCTCCTGCTTTTCATCCAGGGCCTTCAACCCTTTTTTTGCGATACTGTAATATTTCCGCGTCTTTCCGCCCACCTCCTTCTCATAAACGGTGAGCATCCCCTTTTCCACCAGGCCGTGGAGCAGCGGATAGAGCGTTCCCGCCTTCAGTTCAAACACGTTCTGCGAACGTTCCCGAAGCGTCTCGATCATCTCATATCCGTACATGTCCTTTTCTGAAAGAAGCTTCAGGAGAAGCATTGTCGTGCTTCCGGACACAAGACTTTTGTCGATTTTCATATTCGTCCCTCCTTTATATAGATTATCTATATATGTCTTCACGCACATTATATATCGGTAATCTATATATGTCAACCATGAAACTGCTGTCTGGGAAGTGTAACAGTTCAACACGCGTTGTCACTGAGGGATGAAACGGAATGGAATTTAGTTTTGCAATCGAGGGGCATTTTAAGAAAATGAAAAAAATAAAAATTGGGGGTTTACAAATGGATTCTGTTATGATAAGATATCACTTGTCGAGCGGAAGTGGCGGAATGGCAGACGCGCTAGATTCAGGTTCTAGTGGGAGTTAATCCTGTGAGAGTTCAAGTCTCTTCTTCCGCATCTATCCCGTAACCGGAAGGTTACGGGATTTTCTTTATAGCATGCATTTTATTTTCAGCTATGATCCCAACATTTTCTCAGAAGTCAAGAAAGAAGGTTGAACAACCATGCAGCAAAACGACAAGACTGTGCTCTTTGAGAGCGCACCGATCCCCTCTGCGGTGGCAAAATTATCCGTCCCCATGATCTTCAGTTCCCTTGTCATGGTGCTCTACAATATGGCGGACACTTATTTTGTAGGAATGCTGGGCAATCCTGTGGAAAACGCGGCGGTCTCTCTTGCCGCCCCCGTTCTGCTCGCGTTCAATGCGGTAAACAATCTGTTTGGCGTCGGAACATCCAGCATGATGAGCCGGGCGCTGGGGCGCAAAGACTATGACACTGTTTCGAGAAGTTCTGCCTTCGGTTTTTACTGTTCTCTCATATGCGGACTGATCTTCGGTGCTCTCTGCGCCCTGCTCCACAGCCCTCTCCTGACCCTGATAGGCGCTGACACAACGACCCGGGCAGCCACGGAGGGCTACATGTTCTGGACCGTCTATCTGGGAGCCGCTCCCGCGATCCTGAACGTTGTGATGGCCTATCTGGTGCGCTCGGAGGGCTCGGCGCTCCACGCCAGCATCGGGACCATGAGCGGCTGTTTCCTGAACATTATCCTGGATCCCGTCTTTATCCTGCCCTGGGGACTGGATATGGGAGCCGCAGGCGCGGGACTCGCCACCTGCCTGTCCAACTGCGTCGCCTGCCTCTACTTCTTCGTCCTTCTTTACATACGGAGAGGAAACACTTTCGTGTGCATTGATCCGCGGAAATTCTGTTTCCGCAGGAAGATCATCAGAGAAATCTGCGGCGTCGGCATCCCCGCTTCCATCCAGAATCTCCTGAATGTAACCGGAATGACCATCCTGAATAACTTTACTTCTTCATATGGGGCAGACGCTGTGGCAGCCATGGGAATCGCCTACAAGATCTACATGGTCCCCATGCAGGTTTCTCTTGGATTTTCTCAGGGGATCATGCCTCTGGTAAGTTACACCTTTGCATCCGGGAACCGGAAAAGGATGAAATCTGCGATCCTCTTCGCGCTGAAGATCATTGTTCCGATCCTGCTGGCGGTCACCGTTATTTACTATATCGGAGCAGGCGGGCTCATCACTTTGTTCATGGACAACAGTTCGGTCATCGCCTACGGCACCAGATTCCTCCGCGGTTTCTGTCTGGGACTCACTTTCCTGAGCGTTGATTTTCTTTCCGTCGGCGTATTTCAGGCACTCGGCTTCGGCAAGTACGCCCTTGCTTTTGCCGTCATGCGGAAGATCGTGCTGGAGATTCCCGCACTCTTTATCCTGAACTTCCTGTTCCCGCTCTACGGACTTGCATATGCACAGTGCACCGCGGAAATCGTCCTGAGCGTCTGCGCGGTCTTCATATTGAGACATATCTTCCGGAAATATGGAGACACCGTCACAGTAAAGCAGGGATAGCTCCCGCAGTCCGACCAAAAGGCAGATAAAAACGCCGGGAAAATGCAGATTTCCGTCTCTTGCATTTTCCCGGCGAAGTGCTATAATAGTCTACATGGAAGCATAGCTCAGCTGGGATGAGCGTTCGCCTCACACGCGAGAGGTCACGGGTTCGAGCCCCGTTGCTTCCATTTTTTTATTCATTATTTTATTCATTGTTATTCCCGGCCTGTTTTGCTATAATCTTAACACCTGTTAAAATAACGGTCAATAAATGTTTTGGAGGGGTAGCACACTATGCCGAAAATCGCGATCATGACGGACAGCAACTGCGGGATCATGCCCGCGGAGGGAGAAAAACTGGGGATACACGTCCTTCCTATGCCTGTCATCATTGACGGACAGACTTTCTGTGAAGGGATCGACCTCACTCTGGAACAGTTTCACGAAAAGCAGATATCCGGAGCGGACATCACCACTTCCCAGCCCTCCCCGGGAGATGTGGAGGCGATGTGGGACGAGCTGCTCCGGAATTATGACGAAGTTGTATTCATCCCCATGTCCAGCGGACTGAGCAACACATGTCAGACCGCTTCCATGCTGGCCGGTGAGGAAAAATATGACGGGAAGGTCTTTGTGGTGGACAATCACCGCATCTCCGTGACTCAGACTCAGTCTGTATTTGATGCGAAGCAGCTTGCAGAAGAGGGGAAAAGCGGGAAGGAGATCCGGGATATCCTTGAGAACGAAGCCATGGATGCCAGCATTTATATCGCTGTGGATACACTGGAATACCTGAAGAAAGGCGGACGGATCACAGCCGCTGCGGCAGCCATCGGAACCGTTCTCAAACTGAAGCCTGTTCTTACCATCCAGGGAGACAAGCTGGATTCCTTCGCAAAGAGCAGAGGAATGAAAGCTGCATTCCGGACCATGTTGGAAGCATTAAGAAAAGACATCGACTCCCGTTTCCCACACCTGAGAGAGCAGGGTCTTTTGAAAGTGGGGATCGCCAATACGATCATGGAACCGGAGAAACTGGAGCATTTTAAAGATGAGCTTCAGAAAAATTTCCCGGATATGGAACTCTTTTATCTGCCTCTGACCATGAGCATCGGAACTCACACCGGGCCGGGTGCTCTCGGGATCGGAACAGTCCGGTTCCGTAAAAATCCGGAATTGTCTTAAATGGTTTCCTGACGGATTTGCTGAATATCGTAAAACAGGGCTGCGCACCTTCGTGCGTCAGCCCTGTTTTCTTTACTCTTTATTCTGTCATATCTGTTCTTTCTCAATGGAATTACAGCTTCTCTTTTTTCATTCATGCATCTGATATCTGATTTTTCATCAGACATATCCGCCGTAGCCACCTCCATATCCGCCGTAGCCACCTCCATATCCTCCGCCATAGCCGCCACAGCAGAGTCCGCCTCCGCCGCAGCACAGGTTGCACAGAAGATTGGCCACGCAAAGTTTCACGCAGCAGCTGCTGTCAAACGATCCCGGATAACCGTACATCGTCTGCCTCTGCTGATACCATGCTCCGCCGTTCTGCAGTCTCTGAAGCAGCATCTGGTACTGTGTATTCTCCGGATCCAGCCGGACAGCCTCTTTCGCATGTTCCAGCGCAGTCACATTATTGCCGAGACCCGAGTTTGCGGAGGCACTGTAGAAATACCAGAGAGCGCCTCTGTCTTTTATTCCGTTCAGCACGTTCAGCGCTTCAGAATAATGTCCGCTGCGTATGTAATTTGCCGCAGCTCTCAGATGGACGTCCTCCTCACTTTCCTGACGGTTCCGGGCTCCGCCCCCATAGCCTCCATATCCAAAGCCGCCGAACGGACCATACCCGCCGAATCCTCCAAAAGGACCGTAATCCTCATATCCGCCGCTGTTGTTTCCATAGGATGTATCTGAGGAATACCCCCGCTCGCGTTCATCCATGATCTGCTGGTAAGCCTGCTGGACTTCTTTGAACTTGGCTTCCGCTTCATCCTTATGAGGATTATTTATATTTGCATCCGGATGGTATTTTCTGCTGAGCGCGCGATACGCTTTTTTAATCTCCTCCTCCGATGCATTTCGGTCTACGCCTAAAATACTGTATGGATCTGACATTTTCTCTGTTTAAACTCCCTCGTCTGAATTGCCGGCCTCATATGCACAATGCCGCTTCAGCTCTTCTTGATAAATGTTGTCCCGCACTTCGGGCAGCGGATCTCGATCTTTCCCTTTCCTCTCGGGATGCGGATCTTCTGCTTACAGCCCGGGCATGTATAAATGTGGTATACTCTTCTCTGTTTCCAGATATTTTTCTGCTTCTGGAAGAAAGTACGGATCTTATATGTCTTTGCCAGGAACGCCTGATTCTCTGCATAGCGCTTTGACACATTTCTGGAAAACATCCTGAAATAACAGTAGATGATCAGAATCCAGCCGATCAGATAAAATGCCGTTCCGATCCCCCTGTTTCCCAGCGCTGCCGACAGAAATACAACGACAAGCCCGGCAACGAGCAGGAATTTGCTGAACGGATCCACGCCGTATCGTCCCTGCATAAACCGCATGATTCTTTCTTTCATTTTCATCCATCCTTTTTATCTCTGACAAACCGGTACAGTATCTTCCAACAGGATGATGCACTGCACTCAAATGATAATACGGGTTTTATTTTCCTCCGTTTTCCGGGCATTGTCAATTAAATTCTTATAAATTTTCGTGAAGTTTCCCTTGCAGCATTTGGAATTGTTCAGCCATGCAGCTCGAATCCGCCGCTTTGCAGCTTCTTCCCCTCTGTGTACTGTCGCATGGCTTAACTGTTCAGTATATTATCACAGATCTCTGTAGAGATCAGGTACACGATCCGGGAGTCATTGATCATGACATATCTGTTCCCGTCGCCATCCTCAGCTCCGATATAAAGTGTCAGGACTTTCTCTTCGTCATCCTGTGTGTAGGTTGCCTCCACTGTGATCCTGCTGTCTTCATCCAGACCGAATCCGGCAAGGTCTTTATCCTCCACGGAATAGTCCGCCGCCTTGGAAAGGCTCACCGCGCCGAGCCCGCCGGCAACCGCTGCGATATCCTCCGCCTGATCCTCGTCTTCAGAATCATAGGTCGTAGTCTCACCATCCTGCGTGATGACTTCTTTCACCAGATTTCCGCTTCCGATGCTGGGATAATCGTCCAGCTGGGCCATATCATCCAGCGAGTGATTCAGATCATCGATGACCGTGGTGGAAACCGTATAGACCGAACCTTCATCATTTACAGTGACATAGTAATAGTCACCGGTGGTATTTCCAAAATAAATATCCGTCACCGTACCGTCTTCCTCTGTCACTTCCACCGTATAGGAAGGATCTTCCAGACCGTAGTCTGCCAGTGCATCTCCGCCGGTAAGCTCACGGTCAGCTGTGACCGCCCCCAGAGTCTTTGCCATATCCTCAGGGTAACTCTGTGCAAGGGGAAAATCTTTATCCGGTGCATAATACCAGGTATCGTCTTCTTTTTCAAATATCATCTCCCCATTTCCGACGTCAAAGCTCATCGCCGTAATGGTGTCCGGATCGATATCCGTGACATGCACCGTGGCGGCTTTTTCTTCTTCCTCCGCCTTCTTCTCACGGCTGCTGTTCCACGTCTGCAGTCCAAAATATGCCGCAAGAAGGAGGATCAGAACAACAAGCAGGAGAATCAGTGATCTTTTCTTTTTCACTCTGGCACCTCCTTACGCTTTTCTTCTCCGGAACCATACGACAAATCCGCCGATCAGCACTGCCGCCGGGATCCCAAAGATCACAAGAAGGCTGAACAGTCCCGCATACTGAACTGTGTTGTACTCTACCTGAAGGCTCTTTGGTTCAACGGAAATGTTCTGCACACCGTCAAAGTTTGCCGTCACTGCATTCATAAACACCCTTGTGTTCTCAAGCTGGGTGAATGTATCTGTGATCTGGGAATCGATCAGGCTTCCTGCCGAGATGACAGTAAGCCGGCTGGTCACCTCATCTGACGCCGTATCCGCCGAGCTGTCATCGGATGCTTCCTCTGCATCCTCTCCGCTGCTGTCTGTATCCGCGTCATCATCCGAGGATGAGACAGTTTCTTCCGCTACCGCTCCCAGTGTATAGTCCCCCTGCTGCTGAGTTGTCTCTGTCACAGCATATGCGCCGTCAGAAGAGCTCATAAATCCGGTCGTCGTGATCGTATCTCTTGCCGGATCGATAAGGTTCATTCCATGGGTGTTTGTCAGAAGCACCATTTCCGAGGAAATTCCGTCCGCCATATCGCCGGATACGGAAAGTTCCGGGAAGATATAGTAATAATTTCCCTGATAGCATCTCTGCGGATCAGCGATATATCCGTCCGCCGCCTGCATTCCGTATTCCTCCAGGACAGTCTCCAGGTTCGGCAGTTCTGTGGCGTTCGTATCCCCGAGAAGGATCATAACCTTTCCGCCGTCCGCCAGATAGTTTCTGAGCATCTCCATCTCGTCGTCAGACAGATCCGTCGCAGGCTCATACATGAGAAGCAGATCGCAGTCCTCCGGGATCGACGTGGTCATCAGAAGATTTATCTCCGACAGATTATAATTATTCTGATCCATCAGATCCGTGATCGTAGTAGAAAGCGTTCCCTCGCCATGTCCAGTAGTCTGGTAGATCGTCTTCTCCACATCGCTTGTCACGTAGTTGACTGCGCTGGTGAGCTGGCCCTCTCCGTCAAACTCTGTATAATCCGTACTTCCATAGTAATAATAAGAGTACATATCCGGCACAAGGATATCATCAAAGGACACTGTCGTTGATTTTCCTGTCGCTTCACACGAGATAACGATCGTATTTTCAGACGTATCATACTCTGTCAGCGCAGACGGATGGAGGACCGGATCCACCCACTCGATATTGATATGATCCGAAAGCGCTTCATATTTACTCAGGAATGTTGTGATCCTGTCATCCGTGTCATCCCGGACCGCAAGTACTGTCATATCAACGTCTTCATCCAGACTGTCCAGCAGATCTGTGGTCGTATCAGAAATTTCATAAATCCTGGTGCTGCTGACGTCCAGATTGCGCAGGCTCTCGGGGAGCTGCCCGATAACAAGATTCAGCACGATAACGATCGCTATGACGACTACGGTAAGCCCCACGCTGTAAGAACCGTTCCTTGTTCCTGACGTACGGAACATATTTCCAAATTTTCCTGTCTTCTTTTTCATTTTCTCCATGATCCGCACCCCCTTAACTCCAACGTCTCTTCTGGATCGACTGCACTGTCAGGAACACGAACACAACGATGATCGACAGATAGAATACGATTCCGGTCACGTCTACAATGCTGTTTGACGCAATGTCCGTAAACACGTTTGCGAGCGCAAGTCTTCCCAGCAGGTTTGAAAGCAGATTTTCATATATGCCGGAATCCACGATATAAACTACAACAGACGCCACGATCCCGATGATCTCGACCGCGCCTGCAATGATATAATTCGCGGTCATATGCCAGATATAGAACGCGATCACTGACAGCAGGATGAGGACTCCCACAAGTCCGCTGACTGCCGAACTTGGCAGCATCGAAAGAATCCCGTCCCAGAGATACAGTACCAGAAGGATGCCAAAAGTACTGATGAATGCAATGATCTGGCTCTCCGTCAGCGACGACATGAACATTCCGATCGCCGCATAAACGCACCCCAGCAGGAAGAACACCAGAATGGAAATGTAATCCACTTTCAGGTAAGCAGTTCCCTGAGACTTGATGATCAGAGGATAGATACAGAAGATCACATTCGGTATCCCGATAACAGTGACCATGGCAAGGTATTTTCCCATCACCACTTTTCCCAGGCTGACCGGAGCCGTCAGAAGCAGCTGATCCGTCTTGTTCTTTCTGTCCTCAGAAAAACTTCGCATTGTGATCAGCGGGATCCCCACGATAAACACGATCAGAGAGCCTGACAATGTGTAGGAAAAATACGGATACCCCGCAGTCAGGTTATATGCCATAAAATAAATTCCTGTGAATACCATGAGAAATGCGATGAACACGCACCCGACCATGGACTGAAAATAAGATTTCAGTTCTCTTTTATAGATCGCCAGCATTTGTCTCATCCCCCTCTCCGTCTGTCTCGACCCATTCCGCACCGGATGACGCTTCAATCCCGTCTCCGTCCGAAGCCAGCTCCTCTGTAACCTCATTCTGTTCCGGAGTATTTTCATCCGCCGAAGCCGTTTCATTTCTCCTCCTGGTAAATGCGTCCGGAACTGTATCATTCTGAGTAAGTTCCATAAATACATCCTCCAGGCTGACATGAGCGGTGCGCAGTGTCAGAAGCGTCATCTTATTCTCTGCAAACGCGCGGAAGATTTCTTCCCGCACATCTTCTCCCCGGCGCTGTCTGATCCTGGCAAATGTCACACCGTCTTTTCCATCTTCACAGGTGATCTGCCCGATCCCCGGAATATTTTTCAATACTTCCCGGATACGGGCTCTCGGCGCTCGAGTCTCTATCTCTACAGTATCTGCATCTCCCAGCATCTTCTCCAGATTCTCCGGAGTATCGCTTGCCACCAGTTTTCCCTTTGAGATGATCAGGATATGGTCGCACACTTCCCTCACTTCCGCCAGGATATGTGAACTGAGGATCACCGTGTGTCTCTTTGAGAGTTGACGGATCAGTTCCCTGATCTCGATGATCTGCTTCGGATCAAGCCCAACCGTAGGTTCATCCAGTATGATGATCTCCGGAAATCCCAGTACCGCCTGAGCCAGGCCGACTCTCTGGCGGTATCCTTTTGACAGGTTCTTGATCAGGCGGTTCTCCACATCTTTGATCTTCACCAGCTTTTCAACCTCTGTAACGGAATCCTCCCTTTTTTTCTTCGGTATCTTTTTCAGTTCCGCTGCGAACTCCAGATATTCCCTCACAGTCATATCCATGTAGAGAGGCGGCAGTTCCGGAAGGTATCCGATATGTTTCTTCGCTTCCTCCGGTTCTTTTAAAATGTCATGTCCGTTTATGAGTACCTCGCCTTCCGTGGCGCCCAGATACCCGGTCATGATATTCATGGTCGTGGACTTTCCCGCCCCATTAGGACCCAAAAAGCCATAGATCCGTCCGTCTTCAATCGTGAAGTCCAGATGGTCTACGGCCAGGTGGTTCCCATATTTCTTCACCAAATTCCTTACTTCGATCAAGGTCTTACCCTCCCAACATTTGATACTGGCAGATGTCTTTTCTCCTGTCTGCTTACAGATATTTCCAAGACATTCATGCACGGTTAAAAGGGTATCAGAATTCTGTGAAAGTTTTGTGTTATTCCTGTGACAGAGTTTTGTATTCTTCACACACGATATCCGAGATAAGCTGCTGCCCCTCCTGATCCGGGTGCAGACCGTCATCCTGTACATGCTCAGATATTTCTGATCCAAACAGATCGGCAACACAATATCCATATCCGGCTGCATGGTCGTCAATGATAGAATTCATGTTTCCTATGATATCTTCCACAACCTGATTCATTGTGGACGGAAGTTCCAGATTTGCCACAGGATTATATATATTCGTTACAATGATCGCTGCATCTTCCTTTTTCAGGCTGCAGACCGTGTCCATCATGCTGATCCACTGTGTCTCGAAGGAGTGATAATCCCAGTTGCTCAGAGCGCTTATGATCTTCAGGATCAGAAATGGATTTTCCTTCACCGCATCCTCCAGAACCTCCAGCGCATCATCGGCGCTTCGGAACTTCTTATCCGTGTTCAGGATTTCCTGCACAACACTCTTACACTCGTTGAGCAGGTCGTTGGACCCCAGAGTAATAAAGATAACGTCCGCGGAAGCAATACTCTCCTGCACATCTTCCCTGGGCAGGATCTTCTCGTTCATCCCTGCGGAATCCAGCCCGTTTTTCGCAAAATTCTGATAACTGTACGGCTCTCCCGCTTCCTCCGAGATCCGCTGCGCCGCAAGGCTTCCGTAGCATTCGATCTCAACTTCCTTGCTGCCGGAATATCCTTTTGCGATGCTGTCTCCCAGCACGGTCACATGAAGCGCCTGCCCTGACTCGCTCTGTTCAATCTGCTCAGTCCTGTCACTCTGCACATCCCCGCCGCTGGTCTCAACACCGCTGCTGTCAGAACTCCCTTCTGTCTCAGTCTGCTCCCCCGCTTTCTCTCCCGACACTCCGGTCGATGCGTCGGCGGTCTCTTCCGCCACCCCGCTGCCGGATGCCGGCGATCTGCCATTCAGCCAGAGAGCCGTCCCGCTTCCCAGCAGAAGGACCGCCAGCAGGACCGGAAGCATTCTCAGTATATTTTTTCTCATTTTCCCACATCCTTTATGTCATCAGAAAGACAGAGGACAGCCTCATAAAAGCCGTCCCCTTTTTTATTATACCACTATCTTCCCCATATAACATGGATGCCATGCCTGTTTTTACTTTATTTTGAATCCATATTTCTACTCCGCCGGTCGTGCCTCCGTCGGCTGTCTCTTCCCGGACAGGACCATGGCTCCGGTACACAGCGCCACATCCAGCATCACTATGAAAATCAGATATCCCGGGGAGATCATCCCCTGCGGATGAAGATACAGATACACATGGACCATAAAGTAATACAGTACTTTCTGCACGATCCAGTACACCGCCAGCATCACGATACTGGAATAAATTCCGTAACGCAGGCCTTCTTTCATGAGTATCTTGAGGAATCCCGCATCCGTGATCCCCATAGCCCGCAGAATGGAAAACTCATACCTCCTCTCCGCCACAAGATACTGCATACTGTTCATGATGTGGAGCAGGCTGATCAGAAGGAGCACCGCCGCAATGCCGTAGAAGAACATGATCTGCTGGTCCAGGTACAGGTTCTGCGCCTGGATCTGCGCCGTGTAATCTTTCACCACACACCGGCTGATTCCGCTCACAGCGCTCCGGATCTCGTCCGCTGCCCGGTCCGCTCCCTCCGCATCCGCATGTCCCGTCAGAGAAATACTGATAGTCTGATAGCCCGTTACACCGAAGTTCTTCTCCATCTGCTCATTGGTCATGATGATATCCACATTGGAGACTCCGTCATCCCCGATATACGTTTCCACTTTCGCGAGAGGACGGCTGATAAGCGCTCCGATCCTCAGCGACCAGTCCCTGTAGTTCTCTGCACCGCTCTGGAACCTGAGTGTTTCACTCTCCGCTTCCGGATCATCCGGCGTGCGGATCTGCACTGTATCGCCTGCGCTGATGTCTATCACATCGTAATTTCCCTGTCCATCCATCAGAGTCTTGAAAAGGACCGTATTCTCCTTACGCATCTGGTCCGGATCGATACTGCCCTCCAGCACATAGTCATTCAGGCTCTCCAGCATCTCATCGTCATATCCGTAGATATTCACCTTCAGCCTGTAGTCATCCTCCCCGGTCCGGACGATCTGGCCATTGTACTTTTCCATGATCTCCGGGTCCGGATCAAAACCTTCCTCTCCCGCAGTCTCTGCAAAAAAGGAAGTCCCTTTCAGTATTCCGTCATACAGAGGGATCTCTCCCAGCATGTACCGCACCGGGTAAACGCTCTCCAGCCCGTCAATCTCCTTTAGCGCTTCCACCGTCTTCTCCGGGATCGTATCCTCCAGACTGTCTGATTCCTCGTAAACCTGGATATCCGACCCCAGCCCATCATCCGCCGCAAAGGTCAGCTCATTGTTGGTCCTGGTGTTCTCTGTCACATATGCCGCGCCGAGAAAGATTACACTTCCCACCGACAGCGAGAGCAGGATCCCGATAAAAGTGCCTTTCCGCGAAAACATAAACTTCTTCGCCAGGACCCCTGTCAGGTTCTCATGCTTCAGGCTGTATATCTTCCGGTTCCGCCTTCCGCCGGAGGCATCCTTCGTGATCATCTGACGCAGCGTCAGCTTCCTCATCTTCCGGATAAGTACAAGGCTGACCAGCGCCAGGACAAGGATCAGAAAGAGGGCTCCCGCCCAGATGACCTGAAGATCCACATGGAATACGCCTGCATCCGGGAGCGCCGAGACCGACAGTTCCGCCGCTGTCTCCTCTGTCGAGACGCCGGTGTGCCTCGCCACAGTTTCACCCACCTGGTTCCTGGTAATGAATATCCGTCCCACTTTCCGGTAGATCAGCGCAGCCGCACCGTTTCCGAGCAGCGTCCCCGCCGTATATCCCCCCGCAAGTACCAATGCCATCTCTGTCATCAGCATACCGAAGGCTGATCCATCCGTCATTCCCAGCGTCTGCATGACACTGTACTGAGAGAGACGTCTGAGCACAGAAACCTGAAAGATACTGTAAATGATAAACGCAGCGAACAGGGCGAGGGCCAGCAGGACCGCCCCTTCTGTCAGAGCCTCGTTCTCATTGAGGGAACCCCAGATCCAGGGAAGTCCCAGCGAAGGATCCGTAAGCGCAGCGCGGATCTGTTCCCCGGACAGCTTTGTCTCCTCCGCGCCCACATATCCTGACATCCCGTTATTCCTCGCTACAGTCCCCCCGTCCACACCATACTGTTCTGCAAACGCCTTCATCTGTCCGAGCACCGGTGAAGACTCGTCAAATCTCAGATACAGAAAACTCCCGTTCCTCCCGTAATCCAGTTCCGGACTCACAAAGACCTGCATATAATCTCCCATCAGATTGCCCAGTTTTTCCGGCATCTCTGACACGATCCCGGTGATGGTAAAGGTTTCCCCGTCCAGTTCCACCGTACTCCCAGGAACATCGGATACTCCCAGATTCCGAAGTGTCTGGGCATCGGCCGCAATCTCGTTTTCCTCCTCCGGCAGCCTTCCGTCCAGAAGTTCACGTCCCATGATCTCCATATATCCTTCGTCGCCATATACATACTGGATCTCAAAAGGATCGGAAATCGCTTTCCTCACGGTCTCCACTCCGTACTTTTCCAGGCGGAACCCTTCTCCGCTCAATATCGTCCCTTCATCTTCTGTGCTTTCCTGTACGTCTTTCAGAAATTCCTCAAACCACGGAAAGTCACATCGCATCTCATAATGCCAGTCACCGTATTCTGTCCGGGCATTCTCCTTCGCCGCCTCCTTCCCGCTGGCAAAGAGGGAACCCACTCCGGTCAGCAGTGACGCCGACAGAAGGATCCCTACAAACAGAGCCGCGGTCTGTTTCTTATAATGTCTCATATAGGCAAGGGCAAGTCTCAGTGCGTTTCTCATAAACGGTCACCGCCCTTCCCCGCGGGTGCATCGGCTGTTCCGGGTGCTTCTGCTGTCTTTTTCGTCCCGGTTGCAGAGCCTCCGCCGGAACGATACAGTTTTCCATCCTCGATCCGGATGATCCGGTCGCACGCCTGTGCCAGCGCCTCGTTGTGTGTCACCATGAGTATGGTCTGGTGATATTTCCTGCTGCTCTCTTTCAGCAGTCCCATGACCTCCACCGTGGTGGAGGAATCGAGATTTCCGGTAGGTTCATCGGCTAATATGAGAGCAGGTTTATTTGCAAGAGCCCGCGCCAGCGCCACCCTCTGCTGCTGCCCGCCGGACAGCTCGTTGGGATAGCGCTTCCGCTTCTCCCACAGTCCCAGTTCTTTCAGAAGTTCCCGGATATAGCCGTGGTCCACATGCTTTCCCCTGTCAAACGTGACCGGAAGCGCCACGTTGTCGTACACATTGAGCACCGGCATCAGACTGTAGTTCTGGAACACAAAGCCGATGTTCCTTCTACGGAAAATAGTAAGCTCCTTCCTTTTCAGGGAGGCGATATTATGCCCCCGGATGATGATCTGTCCCCGGTTGGGCACATCCAGCCCTCCGATCAGATTTAAGAGGGTGCTCTTCCCGGAACCTGAAGTCCCCACAATGGCGATGAACTCTCCCTGCTCCACCGAAAACGATACATCCCTGAGCGCATATACTTTATTTTCCTTCTCTCCATAGATCTTGTGGATCTGTTTTACCTGCAGTATTTCCATCTGTATATCCCCTTTCTCCCGTACGGTTCCAGCCGAAGCCGTACTTGTGATCTATGAAAAGAATATCAGGCAAATCTTTCACTGCCCTGACAGTTTCCGGGTGAAATTCTGACAGTTCTGTAAGAAAACCGAAAACTTACTCCCCTCTCCCAGTACCGATTCCGCAGTCATATATCCCTTCTCCTGCTCCAGGATCAGCCGGGACAAATACAGACCGATCCCGGAGCCTTCGATATTCTCCACATCCCTGCTCCGGTAAAACCGCTTGAATATCTCGTTCAGCTCCTCCTTCCGGATTCCTCTGCCCGTATCGCGGACCGCGATCTCCGTGTACATTTCCATCGGGTTGACTGAGATTGTGATACATCCTCCGGGTTCTGTATACTTCACCGCGTTTTCAAGCAGGTTGACCAGGACTTCAGCAGTCCATTTCCGGTTGTGCCAGAGCAGCCTGTCCTCAAACGGTTCCGTCAGGATCCGGATGTTTCTTTGATCCGCCCGGTCGAGCACCGCGGTCACCGCATCCAGTATGGTATCCCGGACGGGCAGCGCCTCCGCCTCAAACACTACAGCCCCCTGCTCCAGATTCACCATCTTAAACAAAGACTTCAGGATCCAGTCGATCTTCTCGGACTGCCCTTTCATCTTTCCGAGAAACCGCTTTCTCGTCTCCTCATCCAGTCCCTCATCCTCCAGCATCTCCCGGTACATCATCAGACCGGCAAGAGGCGTCTTGAGCTGATGAGACATATTGGAAATCAGGCTCTTTACCTGCTCCTTTTCTTCCTCCGCTGTGCTGATCCCCAGATCCACTTTCTCTTTGACCCGCTTTGCCTTGGAGGCCAGCACGGAGATCTCCCCCTCCCGGATATCCGACTGGGAAATGGGCTCTCCGTCCAGGATCTCATCCAGCATCCTGTCTATGGTCCGATACATCTTTCGATTTCTCCGCCATCCGTAAAAACATCCTGCTGCCAGGACAACCGCTGCAAGAAGGACTGCAGCGAAAAAAATAAACGGTACTTCTCTCATACATCTTCTCCCATATATCTTTTCCGGTCATGCGTACTCCCGGATGATCCCCGCCACACTGCTTAAGTAAGACCTTCCGAACAGGTTCAGATGGTTCAAAAGATGATACAGATCATACAGTTTCTTCCGCTCCAGATAACCTTTCCTGTCGATGGGGCTGACCTCGCTGTAAGCCGCATAGAACCGCTCCGGCAGGCTTCCGAAAAGCTGGGTCATCGCCAGATCCGCCTCATAATCTCCTACGTAGGCAGCCGGGTCTATGATCCACGCCCTGCCGTCAGGCCCGCACATCATGTTCCCGCTCCACAGATCTCCGTGGAGCAGAGACGGGAACTCCGGTTCTCTCAGGTAAGAATCCAGATGCTCCAGAAGAGAATCCGCTCTTTTCATCAGTTCCGCCCCCAGATAGTGCTCCGCTCTCTCAAGCTGAGGAAGGAGACGGCATTCTCTGTAAAAGTCTGTCCATTTCTCTTTCGGACTGTTCTTCTGCGGAGTGGCTCCGATAAAATTGTCCTCTGCAAATCCGTATCTGAGATCACATTTTCCCCGTTTCTCCTCAGATGCCACAAAGGGCAGACATTCCGCCCGGTGAAGTTCGGCCAGTTCATGTCCGAAAGTTTCCCAGTACGTGTCAATGCGGGGCGCGCTGTCGATATACTCCAGAGCAAGAAAGGAAACGCCTCTCCCTTCATCCGTCCCTGTTCCCAGTATCTTCGGCACCCCGATCTTTCCCGATGCCCTCAGTGCACTCAGTCCTCTTGCCTCTGTCCGGAAGAAGGCACGATTCCTGATGGAATTGGTCTTCACAAAAATGTGTTCTCCATTAGAAAGGTTTACCCGGTAAGCATCATTGATATCGCCGCCATACACACTGTCCATCCTTTCGAGCCGCGTTTCTTCCCCGAATATATCCCGCACCATTTCTTCCATAGAATGATATCCATCTGAAAAAGATTTTCCTGAAAGATTTTTGTCTGAATAATGCATTTTTTCCATATCCGTCTATCCCTCCTCACTCCTCCAGATATAGCCGATCCCGTGAACTGTCCGTATCAGCGACGGATGCTTCGGATCATCTTCTATCTTTGCCCGGAGTCTCCTGATATTCACAGACAGGGTATTATCATCCACAAATTTCCCCTGGCTGTCCCATACACGCTCCAGGATCTGTTCCTTTGAGAGCACCTGTCCCCGATTCTCCATAAAATACATAAGAAGCTGGTATTCCACCTTGCTGCACCGGATCTCTTCTCCGTTTTTGTATACTTTGCAGGAATCCTTTTCCAGTGTGATCCCGCCTGATACGAGCCGGTTTTCCGGCTTCCTGCCCTGAAGGATCTTTCGGATCCGCGCTTTGAGCACCGCGATGGAAAAAGGCTTGGACATGTAATCCGCAACTCCCATCTCCAGCGCCTTTACCTCGTCCATCTCCGTATCCCGCGCCGTCAGCATCAGGATCGGGACATCCCCGTACTCCTGTGCCTCGGCACAGATATCGAAGCCGCTCCCGTCCGGCAGGTTGCAGTCCAGCAGGATCAGATCGCACAGTCCTTTCCGTATGATCTCCATCCCCGCCTTTTTTGTCCCCGCGGTCAGGATCTCATATCCTTCCTTTTCCAGGAAGTATGTAAGCCCTTCCTGGAGGTCCATATCATCTTCTATGATCAGTATTCTGCTCATTGCTTTTTCTCCCTTATTTCTTTCGGCGTCTTTCCATAATAATCCTCAAAGAGGTGATAAAAATGACTGACATTCTCATATCCCACCTGATGCGCGATCTGCTTTACCGGAAGCGCCGTCTGTTCGAGCATCTGCCGCGCATATTTCATTCGAATCTCTGTCACGTACTGCCGGAATGACTTGCCTCTGTATTTTTTCAGAATAAGGTTGTAATAATTCCTGTGATAATGGAATTTTTCTTCCAGCTTCGCCGCCGTAACCGAAGCCGCATTTGTCCGGATGAAACATTCTAATTCATACAGGAAAACCTTTTCCCGTCCCTCTCTGCTGTCAGAGTGCAGCTGCAGCGTATAGTCCCGGCAGAGATGCTGCAGGATCCGTATCATAAGTCCCTGCTCTATCTTATCATATCCCGGTTCTTTTTCCAGATTTTCTGAGACAAGGACCTCCAGAACTCTCTCCATATCAAGATTTTCTCCTTCTGTTTTCTCTGTTTGTTTCAGTTCCAGAAAGCTCTGTTCCCGCTTCTGTCTCCACAGCGCATGGAACAGAAACTGACGCATCTCATCCGTCCCGTCATAACTTTTGAGCAGTTCTTCCATATAGTCTGACCGGATCTGGAGAAAGAGCACCGCCGCGTCTTCTGCCTCGATGTAGTCTGCATGCTCACAGTTCTGATCCGTGATCACAAATTCTCCCTGGCTGAATTTTATCTTCTCGCCCAGCAGTATCTGCGTAAAACTCCCTTCGATCACATAGAGGATCTCAACATATTCATGTTTATGGAACCACCCGCACCTGGGACTCTCCCGGCGGATGAAACGCTGCCAGGCGGGACTGATGCTCCACTCTGTCCCCTCCGCTCCGTAAACGACCAGAAGGATGGAAAGATCATCAGCAATCCTCCTGTTATCCACAGATGACAGTTGGCCCTGGCTGCTGAAGCAGCGCAAATCGTCACTGTCATTCTGTGGTTCTTCTGACATACAGACCTCTCTGATATGCCGAACCCGGTCTGAAATACGATAAAATCCATCCATTCTTTCACATCCTCTCTCTTTTCAACTCTGCAAATTCGTGCATTTCGTCCTTCTCTATGATTATATCCATTTCTTTTGTCATTGTCATCCCCTGCCGGAAGATCTATCATAATGGAAGAAAGATGGACTATCACCCAAACAGGAGGTATGAAAAATGCGAAGTCAGAATATTGATCAGGGATGGCAGTTTCATTATGGTATTGTTTCAGGTTTTCCCGATCCTTCCGGACAGGAGAACATAAGGGAGATAAATCTTCCTCATGACTATATGATCGAAAGCGATGTAACACAGACCGCTCCCGCCGGAAACGCAAGCGGCTTCTACACGGCAGGTGTCGCTTCCTACACCAAATACATCGACATTCCTCAGGAGTGGGAGAATGAAAAAATTTCTCTCCGTTTTGACGGAGTCATGATGAACGCCACGGTAGACGTCAACGGATGCAAAGTCTGCCTTCAGCACAACGGATATATCCCGTTTTATGCGGACATCACTCCGTATGTTTATTTTGGAAAATCCAACAGAGTAACCGTCACCGTAAATCCCAGCATGCAGCCAAATTCGCGCTGGTACACAGGCGCCGGTATTTTCCGCAGTGTGGAACTGTGCCATATGCCAAAGCTCCACATCGCGGACGATGGGATATTCGGCTACACGAAGGAGATTGAATACGATGAACAGGGTTCTCCTGCCGCAGCGTATCTGCACACGGAAGTGGAACTTTGCAATGAGACAACAGAAAACAGGATCGCAATGGCAGAAGTGTTTCTCACGAGAGACGGAAGTGATCAGGTGCTCCTGAGCCGAAGGCAGAAAATCCAGGTAAATCCTGTCTCATCCGATACCGCATACATTGATCTTACTCTGGAACATCCGGTGCTCTGGGATATCGAAACTCCCAATCTCTATCGGCTCCACGCCAGAGTTACGGATCTGGGTGTCTTTAAAACACATTTTATTCCGCACGCAGAAAATACGGTCGACGAAACGTCCGTGCTTTTCGGGATCAGGACCGTGTCCGCAGATGTCCGGCGTGGACTGCGTATCAATGGAAAAACAGTGAAACTGAAAGGCGGATGCATCCATCACGATAACGGAATGCTTGGCGCTGTCTCCCTCTATCAAAGTGAGTACCGCAAAATCTCCATTTTGAAGCAGATTGGATTCAACGCAGTCCGTACGACCCACAATCCGCCCTCATCCGCTCTGATGGAAGCCTGTGACCGTCTCGGCATGTATGTCTTTGACGAGGCCTTCGATGCCTGGGGTATTATGAAACAGCCCGGGGACTACAATCAGTTTTTTGACACTGACTGGAAAAAAGATCTTACCGCCTTTATGAAACGTGACCGGAACCATCCGTCCGTGATCATATGGTCCACAGGGAATGAAATCCCGGAACGCGGCGGTCTGAACAACGGGTATACCCTTGCCACACGGCTTGCGCAGGCGGCACGCGGTCTGGATCCGAGCCGTCCGGTTTCCAATGCGATCTGCTCCTACTGGAGCGGGCTTGATGATGAGCTGGCCGCAGAAAACCTGAAAAAGCTGACGGAAGATGCTCCTGCTGCCGATTCCCTGCAAAATGCTGACACAGGAAAAAATGACACAAGCTGGGAGGAGTATTCGGAAGCCTTTACGAACGGTCTTGACATTGTGGGATATAACTATATGGAGAACAAATATGCCACCGATCATGAAATGTATCCTGAACGGGTCATACTCGGATCGGAAAACTATCCGAAAGAGATTGGCATCCACTGGCCCAGGATCGAGAGCACTCCCTATGTGATCGGAGATTTCACCTGGACTGCTTTCGATTATATCGGCGAGGCAGGGATCGGAAAATCCGTATTTCTGGAGGCAGATGATCCGCTTTTGAAAATCGGTCCTTTTGCTCTTATGTCCCACGGTTCTCAGTTTCCCTGGCGGCTCGCCAATGATGCCGACGCAGATATCAACGGCGGGATCCTCCCTCAGGGTGCCTACCGCTCCGTTGTATGGGGCAGCAGCGAGACCTTCCTGTATTCCTATGACCCTGCTGTCTTCGGAAAGACTGAACTGATCAGCAATTGGGGATTTACATCTGTCAGCAAAAACTGGAACTGGAACAGCCCGGAGGGCTCCCCCGCTCAGGTTGCTGTCTTTTCCAACGGAGATGAAGTAGCGCTCTACCTGAACGGCGGTCTTGTCGGGAAAGTAAAAGCCGGGGAATCCCCTGCCGCTGATCTGCCGAAAAGTTTTCTCTTCGATCTTCCTTATGTTCCCGGAGAGCTTACGGCGGTCAGCTATAAAGACGGGACGGAACTCTCAAGAGACACGCTGAAGACCACCGGCACGGTGAAACAGATCCGTCTCCTTCCGGAAAAGACAGAGATGTCTGCTGACGGGCATGATGTGATCTATGTCCGGGTGGAACTGATCGATGAAGAGGGACTCACCGTACCCGGTTCGGACCGGAAGCTTCACGCATCCGTCGACGGAGCCGGCATCCTGTCCGCCTTTGGCTCTGCAAATCCGATCACAGACGAGAACTATACTGCCGGATCCTTCACTTCCTTCCGTGGAACCGCCATGGCGATTATCCGGAGCGGCTATGAAACCGGCGCATGTACACTGAGCATATCCGGGGAGGGGCTGGAGACGGTTTCCGTCACGCTTCATGCAGTATGACGCCCGACTTTCCTGGAGGATCCGACGATAAACAGGCGACAGATAAGTATGCTCAATAATATAATCAGAGATTAAAGCACTGAAAAACCGCAAGAATCATGAAAACTCCCGCCCGCTGCCATGATACACTGAAAGGCGCAGCAGAAAAACAGGAGGACAGCCTATGAAAAACCGGGATATCGAAAATATTTCATCAGTCATCGACTACATCGAGGCTCATCTGGACAGCCGGCTGGACCTGGATACTATCGCACGCGCCGCCAATTATTCCAGATATCACCTGCACCGGATGTTCACATCCACAACGGGGATCACTCCCCATGATTACATCCTGCGCCGCCGGCTCACCCGGGCCGCCCGGCTGCTCCGCTTCTCAGAGGAGCCGATCCTGGACATTGCCCTGCTCAGCGGATATGAGAGCCGTCAGTCCTTCACTTCCTCATTCCGGGAAATGTATAAGATGACTCCTGCCAGTTTTCGCAAAGACGGAGAATTCTATCCTCTTCTGATGAAGTTCACGCTCCATCCTTCCTTTGGTGACAGGACATTTGCAGCAGATGACATCTGCATCGCCGGACCTTCGGACATTCCCGCATGGATGGAACTTGTCCGCATGACAGTGGACGGGTTCCCTCATCTGATTGAGGAAGATTATCGGCGTGATCTGGAAAAACGGATCTTAAAAAGAGAAGCACTGATCCTGAAAGACAAAAAGAGCGCCGTCGGGGCCGCCGTATTTTCCATTCATCGAGGTCGTCCTGATCCGGCCCGTATTTCCATCCATATGGATTTCCTTTGTGTTCATCCGCAATACCGGGGCAGAAAGATTGCCCCGCTCTTTCTTGAGCGGATCGCAAAATATCCATCTGTGGAGTCTGAACCGTGCAGAGAGATCAGCATCACAACCTTCCGGGAGGGAGACCGGGCGGATACAGGTTACCGCACGGAGCTGAAAAGGCTTGGGTTTGCGGAGCGGGAACTGCTGGTCGAATTCGGATATCCCACACAGCGTTTTGTCCTCCCCATATCGTAGATGGGAGGTTATCACTTGTACACAAAAGGTCAAAAAAACCGGCTGATAAGAAGGTGCATCCTCTTCCTTGCCAGCCAGAGTATTACTTTATTCGGTTCCACACTGGTCCAGATGGCGGTGGTCTGGTATGTGACCCTTTCCACTTCCTCCGGCGCCTGGACCGCGGCGTTTTCAATCTGTTCCTATCTTCCTCAGTTTCTCATTTCCATCCCGGGCGGCGTGTGGGCGGACCGGATTCCCAGGAAATGTCTCATCATTTCGGCGGACCTGGCCACTGCCATGATCACCCTGGCCATGATCGTTCTCATGCCTTTTCTTCCGGACGATCCGGCTCTTCTGGCCGGACTTCTCATCATGTCAGTCCTCAGGTCTCTTTGTGCCGGGATCCAGACACCGGCGGTAAATGCGGCGATCCCTCAGCTTGTTCCACCGGACTTTCTCCTTCGCTTTAACGGGATTAATTCGGGGCTCCAGTCGCTGGTCCAGTTTGCCGCTCCTGCTGCCGCGGGAGCCGTCCTCTCTCTGGGAACGCTTAAGGCCACACTGCTGATCGACATCTTTACCGCTATTCCCGGGATCCTCCTGCTGTCGGCAGTCCCGCTTTCCGAAGGTTCCGGCTCATCCTGTCCTTCCGAAAACCCCGGTTTCTCCCGTCTCTGCCACAGGAACCGGAGGAGCAGACAGAATTTTTCTTCCGCGCTGAAAGCAGGGGGCGCCTATGCATTCTCTCATCGCCCTGTCCGCAGACTTCTGCTCCTCTACGGTCTCTTTGTCTTCCTGTGCGTCCCGGCCGGCTTTCTCTCCGGGCTCCTCGTCAGCCGGGTCTACAGCGGCACTTACGGTTATCTGACCGCTGCCGAGCTTGCAGGATTTGCCGGGATGACAGCGGGCGGCGCGCTCATGGGAACCCGGGGAGGCTTTTCCGACCGGAAGAAGACACTGGCGGCCGGGCTCGTACTGTTCGGGGCAATGGCGGCTCTTATGGGGATGACGGTCTT
>DWVT01000035.1 GCA_019120075.1 Candidatus Mediterraneibacter excrementigallinarum | reverse complement strand
CACAGGAGGATGGAGTACATATCATTTTGGACAATACGGCAGATCAAGATGTCGATATTTCGAAGATATATGAGGATGGTTATTCCACCAAAGGCAGCGGGAGAGGAACCGGGTTGCCCAGTCTACGTAAGATTATAGAGAAATACCCGGAGGCGAGTCTTATGACAGAGATTAAAAGTGGCAGATTTGTTCAGAAAATTCTGATAGCAAATACTCAATGATATATGGAGAAATTCTATGCAGCCAGATTTATTTTTAAGAGTTATTATTTTGATTCTTCAGGGAATATGTACAGAAGCGACATTTATTTATGTTTTTTATTTGATTTTTGGGAAAAAGCGTTCGTGGAGATGGATTCTCCCCGTAGCAGTTATTATTGATCTGCTTATAATTCCTGCAACATACATATTGCAGCTGCAGTTTATATTTGTGGGATTGGGGCAGATTTCCTCCATGGCTGTAAACTGTTTCCTAAATATTTTAATTTTTCTCTTTATTGAAAGGAAGGAAGAAAGAAAAAAAGTTTGTACATATATCATTTTAGCTTTTTTTGTTTGGGCAGCGGCCTATATCGCTTTAGCTGGTATTGTTTATAATGATATTATCAAAAGTTTTGTCGATGGTTTTATAGAGCGTACAGTTTATGCAAATTTGTTGCTGGTTGCGCCGGCTGCGGTTACCTGCTTTATTATTGCTTGGGCAGCTAATTTTATTGATCAGAAATATAGCTTTCATGATGTTTTTAAGAGAATGGGAGAAAAACTGCACTACTGGCCCAGAATTATATTTTGCTTTATTATAATGGCCGTTTTGTTATCGCTGCCAGATATTATGGAACGGGCAAATCTGTCTATTGAACAAAGTTTAAGTTTTATATCAGTTCTTTATGTGATTTTCGTTATGATGTTTATTCATCTCATACGTGCAAATATCCTTCAGGAACAGAAGTCACTGATGCAGACCGAAATGTTAGGTCAGCAGGAAATGTACATTCAGGAACTGGAGGGCATCCAGAGCAGTATGCGATCCTTCCGGCACGACTATAAGAATATGATGTCGTCCCTGTATCTCCAGAGCCGGGAAGGTAATATAGAGGAAATTGAAAAGAACATTCACGGTCTGATCGATGATTTTGACGAAAATATTGACTGGAAGATGAACCTGACTGTGCAGATGGCAAACATTCGGATCAGTGAAGTGAAGCCTCTGGATCTGAGTCGGGCACTTGGAATCCTGTTGGATAATGCCATCGAGGAGACCGAGAAGACAGGCGGAAAGATTTCTCTTGTGGTATCCGAACAGCAGGATACTGTACATATTATTGTGGAGAACACAATCGAACAGGAAGTAGATCTTTCGAGGATTTATGAAGAGGGATATTCCACCAAAGGCAGCGGAAGAGGCAATGGGCTTCCCGGACTTCGAAAGATTCTGCAGAAATATCCCGGCGCAAGTCTTATGACCGAATGTGAGAACGGGACGTTCATACAGAGATTAGCCATAATGAGGTAAGGTATAATGCTGAAGATATTTATCTGCGATGATGAAAAGCCGATTTTGAAACATATAACTGAGCAAGTAAAGAAACAAATCCTGATCAATCAGTATGATATGGAGGTGAAATGTTCCTGTGAAAGTCCGGTTGTATTGCTTGAGACACTGAGACAGACCAGGGATCGGGGAAATATTTATTTGTTGGATGTAGAATTGAAACATCCGGAATATGACGGGTTCCTTTTAGGAAAGGAGATTCGGAATATGGATCCCCAGGGGATCATCATCTATATCACCAGTTTTCGCAATCTGGCATTTAAAACTTTTCAGTACCATATAGAAGCGTTTGACTATATCGTAATGGACGCGGACAAGACGGACCGATCGGTTGCGGAATGCCTGAAAGCTGTTACTGAGCGTCTGTGCGAGGAGAGCAGCGACAATTCAGCTTGTTACACATTCCGGAGCGGCGACGTCATACATCATATCCCTCTGGATGACATTTTGTATTTTGAAACATCCAGCAGATCTCATTTTGTTATCCTGCGGGGAAAGAAGCAGTGGATCGAGTTTATGGGAAATTTATCAGACATTGCGGATGAACTGGGAGAACGATTCCTTAAGATCCATCGCTCCTATGTGGTCGCGATAGATAAAATTGAAAATATAAATCTGAAAGCTGGAACCGTAACAGTTGGAGGTCATGAATGCCCTGTTTCGAGGAAAGTAAAATCAGAACTGCTCCGGCGCCTGGAGCAGTAATAGTAGGAGAAGGAGTCTGGGAACAGGCTTCTTTTTATTTAGATATACTGACCCTCTTTTTGCAAGTGTTGTTTGGGAACTTCAGCATACCGTTTGGGAAGAATGCAGCAATCACTGCTGTCTTTATGCTATTTTATCTCTATCAACTGAAAAAGGAGGTACATCAGCATGATGAAAGAAGCGATCCGTCTGGATCATATTTCTAAAAGATTTCAGAAAGCGCCGGTTCTAAAAGACATTGACGCCAGACTGGAAAGAGGAGAGATCCTTGGCTTTCTGGGCCCCAGCGGTGCAGGAAAGACCACAACCATAAAGATTCTGACCGGCCAGCTCAGACAGACATCAGGGGAGGCGTATATCCTCGGGATCAACTCAAAGAAGATTGACGAGACGATCTACGAGCAGATTGGAATTGTAACGGATGCCAGCGGGATATACGATTATCTGACCGTATGGAAGAATTTGGAGTATTTCGCCCAGATCCTGAAAGTCAGGAAAGAGAGAATTGATGAAGTATTGAAACAGGTGGGGCTCTATGAACACA
>DWVT01000034.1 GCA_019120075.1 Candidatus Mediterraneibacter excrementigallinarum | reverse complement strand
TCTATATTATAAAGCTTCATTTTCATATGTTTCACCCTCCTATTGTATCATTCATCTGTTCACCTCAATAATCACAAATACATTATTGACTGATGATGCAGGCTTTCTTTTCAAATTCAGCCTGCTGCTCCAAAGATTTCCAGGGCAGACTAAATGATAAACACTCAGCCTGCCCAACCAGTCCATCCTGATTTTATCAGGTTATTCTTTTCATGCTAAGTCGTATCACAGTTTCTCAGCACCGTATCCTGTGGCCCCTTTTTAATGCTCTCCATTCATTTTCTTTTCCAGCTCTTTGATCTGGTCGATCCTCGATGTGATCTCCTCAGCAAAATCCTCTGCATTTTCATATCCGCAGTACATGATCTGTACTACACAAGAGTAGGTATCACCTGAAATCTCCCCCTTTATGCCGGATATAAAAGCTAATACGGCGCGGAGCATCTGGTTCCATAGCATACCGCATTTTTCATCGTATTCAGATATGCAGCCACTTACCCATTCCTGCAGATTGTTACTGACATCCTTTGCGCCACAATTCGTCTGCTGCACAAAATACATCACTTCTGGCTTGCCGGATTCCTTGTCAAACGCTGTAGCACGCCCGACTGGAAACAGTGCACAGACCGTCGGCTTCACTTCATGTATCTTGCATTTACTCCTGAAGAGGAAAGGACAGATCTTCTTTGCCCCTTTTGGTTTTATCCTAAGAAGCGGGATTCCGCTTGGTCTGCCCACATATAATTCGCAATATTTCTCCAACAGTTCTGTGAAATCAATTCCTAAGTGGTTCTGGATCCTCATCACGTCATAGCCGCTCATCACAATATCCTCTCGATTCGTGCAGCACGCACCGCAGCATGTACACCGAAAGTCAAACGTATCTGTATCCAACAACTTTGTGTTTCTGTTTTTCTCTATTACATCCCTAATTATTTTTTCCATTACACTTTCTCCTTCTATTTCATATAAATTCTACTAAAATCCGCTTATCTGTGATAATCCACTATTACAAGTACGTCATCATCTGCCAGAGAATCCAAGAACTCTTCCACTCTTGCGTTCCACGGCTCCTTACAGTCCTCCTTTTCTTCTGGCTCACTCAGACGATCGTCTGACGCATGCCAGCCCCCTTTCTTATCCAACAGATCATGGGGGCATAAAGGATATCTGGATTCATGGAGCCAGTCTTCCCTTTTCAGATAATCTTCCAGTGACTCACCTCGGTGATACAAGTAAGAATTACCATCCCAGATTCCATCTTCTATCCGTTTCCCGTAAATGTTTTTTGGACGTTCACCCGTACGGAAAAAGTCTTCCAACTCTCCGAAACGTTCTTCCTGTCTGGCACGATGCCAGGCCCACATAGCCTGCCATTCAATGTCCCTCATTCTTGCTCCGCTGGTCCATCGATATCCCCTGGGTGGCTCTACTGTCTCGTCACGCCACGTCCAGCTGATCTGCCCTGAGAAATATTCTCTGCATGTATCCTTGACCAGCAGCAAATACGGCCAGCGTCCGCCTATCTCATACCAATCCCAGATACCATTCGGATTCATATAATAGCCGAAAGCACTTTCTTTTTCGCTATACTCTATACCAAACCACTCTACTGCAAACCTGTAGATATCCGGATATAATTTCTTCAGCGGGTATCCGGTAAGCGCCCTGATACTCTTCGCGCGTTTTGTCCGCCGCAGTTGATGAACCGGTCCGGCGTCCGCTTCGAATACTTTCCCGTCACGGATTACAAACCGATTCCCATAGGGGCTATCAAAATACGGTACGATCGTTCCCTGAGGAAGTTTCAGACAGTCCACTGTCCCTTCATACCCTGCCTCTATTCTCTCTGTACAATCGCAGAATTTCAAATTCTTCGGATCCGTATCTCCTTCACAATACTTCTGCATCTTTTCAGCTACAGCATCATGGACCATACAATAAAACTTGTCCTGAACGCCGGTTTCCTCGTGATCATGCTCTCCTTTACAGGAGGTCTGTCGATCCTGCTCATGGTTAATTACTTCCGCCTCTATACAGGCGTTTTCTCCATATTCATTTATTTCCGGTATTTCTACCGCTGCAAATGTCATAAAATGCATAAGCTGTCTCCTTTCTATATAAAATGGAGACAGGGCAGACAACCGAAAATCCGGTCATCCACCCTGTCTGACTCTCTTTACTATAATATTCTTTACTCCTTCACCATCTTTAAAAACCTGTTATGATACCCGGACTACTGGCGATAAAGCGGCTGAAGGTCAACAGGTTCTGCCATCCCCTCCCGAAGTTCTCTCAGGGCACAGGCATTCTCCTTAATCCGGTAATCTGTCCACAAGTTTATCTCATACTTTTTACGAATCTTGTTCTGCTTTGCAGCCGCTTCAGCAAATTTACTTATCACCGGATCATCCCAGTACCACACAAAGTACGTGTGCAGAGTATAATTTTTATCGTCATAGATCCGCTTGCAGTACCGCAGTCCGTTCATCCGCATGACATCTTCCTGTGCCTCCAGATTTTCATACTGTTCTGGAGATACGAAATGATATCTCTCCCTATACGTCCACACAACTGCCTGTTTTCCCTTGAAGCAGGAGACTATTCCCCGGTATGTCCGAATCCACGCCTGTAACTCTTCCTCTGTCTTCCACGCTCTGTCTCCACTCTCTCTGCTAGACAGAAAGAAATGATCTCCGTTTCTCCCCTGCTTTAAGAAATACAGGTAATACTTATTATGCGTCATGGTCGAGAAGAGGTCCTCATTCAGATCGCACATCCATACATTCACGGTTGCATAAAAATCAATGCCCCTCGTCCGGTATATCCCGCTGCCAAAATCCCAGAACCGCTTCTCTTCCTGTCCGGCATATTTCATCTTAGAAACCGGCAGATTCGCCCAGCTGCCGCCAGAAGAAACCAGGCGGAATCCCAGCATATTCTCATCGTTCCGACAGATGTGTACATACGCATTCTCACATGTATTGGCTTTTCCATCTGCAATATACTCGATATGGGTATGAGGATAATACGTTCCATAAGGATCCGTATACCGTATAATGTCGCCGGGTCTTGGTTCGGACACTGACCTTGAGCTTTCGATGAGCTCTATATACGCATTTACCATATCAACGTCTCGCTGTCTGATCTCGTGATTCGCTATAATATAGTCATCGTTAATGCATGACAGCGTCTCGATCGTATATCTGTCCATGTTCAAATCCTCCTTTTCCATAAAAAAAGCACCAGTACGGAATTTTTCTATCCGTCTGATACTAACCTTTCTCATAATTCAATTTTGCTATCATTCCTGCTTCACGGAAGGATTGCTGCTGTTCTCTCTCCGGGCACTTTTCAATGTCATGGTAATACATTTGATCCGCTGCTCCGGGGTAAGCGGATCAACCGATAAATTTTCCAGTACACGGTACATTGTTTCCGGATCCGTAGCATGGATCTCCTGCGCAAGCCGATTGAATGCCTCCAGATCAACGTTTGCAAAGAGCAGTTTGTCTACCATCTTGAGTTTAGATGAACGAAAAAAAGTTTTTACATCCGCCGCATCTATAATGCCGAGTATGGTCCTCGCATCCTGTATATCCTTCTCTGTTGCAGGAAGCGGAACCCGTATCGTTTTCCGATCATAGTTCAGTTCAATCCACACGGGATAATCCCTGCCATACTCTCGTGATTTCCGAAAATCTGCTGTGAATCCGTCCGCCGTCGCCGTATATTTTGCCTGCAGCGGGGATTGCACGAAAAACATTTCCATTTCGTTTAACTCACAATCTATCTGCTGCCGCACATCAGAGCACTCCCTTAGCTTAATTGCAAGAGTTTTTCCATGTGACACCCCGGCTGGCTCCATCGATTCGCCCCAGCCGTCTGTTATGCCTCCGTCCAGATATTCCTTGATAATGCTGATCTCAGATTCCGTCAATATGTGTTTTGCCTCTACTATGAACGCACCTTGCAGGACCCCATCCCTCACTTCTGCATCAGGCCGGCTAAACAAAAAGCCGGTATCTGTATAGGGCGTATCCTGATGAATATGGGCATATAGTTCCCAGTCCGACCAGCTATCGATCCGCCGGATCTTTCTCGCTATCATATCAGATACTTCCCTGCAGTAAACCGAAGCCTTAGCTCCATCCAGATTCTGGAAATCCACATCATCTTTTTCTTTGACAGATACATCAAT
>DWVT01000033.1 GCA_019120075.1 Candidatus Mediterraneibacter excrementigallinarum | reverse complement strand
TTTCAAACGGTAAGTGATTGATGTAGAATTAGCCATAAGGAATCCCCTTTCTTTTTGTTTAGTAAGGTTTTTGTTTGGTAGCTTAATTTTACATCAAAAAGGAACAGGATTTCTTATATTTTGGGCATTTTTTGAAAGTTGTGGAGAATCGGATGCGACAGATTTATCAGGTGGGGATAATTCTGCGGAAACTCAAGAATAGTTATGAGTTGAATCAAAAGTCTTTTTATGGTACTGTAATAGTGCTGTTTAAAGACTTTTTCTTTTTGAGAGAGCCTTTCTCTGACAGGGAGGTCCGCAGGAGAAAGCGGACACCTCTGTTTATATATAGAAAAAGGAGGAAATCTGAAATGGAGATACAGTTTTCAGATATGGTGAACAATATTCAGCCCGGTATTTTCGGCGCGCTGAATGAGAAGAAAGAGGAACTGCTCCGGGCGGGCAGAAAAGTATACAACCTCTCTGTGGGAACGCCGGATTTCAAACCGGCGCCTCATGTGATGAGGGCAATGGAGGAAGCATGCAGCAAGGCGGAGAATTACAAATATTCTCTTGCGGACCTTCCGGAGCTTCTGGAAGCAGTGCAGTACCGTTACGAGAAACGGTTCGGCGTGCATGTGGAGACGGATGAGATCATGTCTGTCTACGGATCCCAGGAAGCGATGGCGCATATCGGGCTGACGCTCTGTAATCCCGGAGATCTGATCCTTGTGCCGAATCCGGGGTATCCCATGTTCGAGATGAGCGGGATCATGGCTCATGCCGAGATCGGATATTATACGATCGAGGAGAAGAACGGATATCTTCCGGATCTTGACAGTATTCCGGAGGAAACACGGAAAAGAGCAAAATACATGATCGTATCCTATCCGCTGAACCCGGTCTGTGTCTGCGCACCGGATGATTTTTATGAAAAACTGATCCTTTTCGCGAAAGAAAACAATATCGTGATCCTTCACGACAATGCTTATTCGGATATCACTTTTACAGAAAAGCCGGGAAGATCCTTTCTGTCCTTTGAGGGAGCAAAAGATGTCGGCGTGGAATTCTACTCCCTGTCAAAGTCTTATAATCTGACCGGGGCAAGGATTTCTTTTGTTGTCGGAAATAAGGAGATCATCAGCAAGTTCCGGCTTCTCCGGTCCCAGATCGACTACGGCATTTTTTATCCGGTACAGTATGCTGCCATCGCGGCACTGACAGGGCCGGACGATTTTATCGAGGAGCAGAGACGGGAATATGGGGCCCGCAACCGGGCGCTGTGCGGTGGCCTGCGCAGGATCGGATGGAACGTGCCTGACAGCCAGGGAACCATGTTCGTCTGGGCGAAAATCCCGGAAGGATATGAATCATCTGCTGATTTCTGTATGAAACTGATGGAGCGGACCGGCGTGATCGTGACACCGGGAAGTGCTTTCGGAAGTAACGGCGAAGGCTATGTCAGGATGGCTCTGGTGGTGGATGAAGAGATGATCAATGAGATCCTTCAGGTGCTGGATGAGTCCGGGATCTTCCGGAAGTGAGCAAATCCCGCCGGCGGCAGACGAAGTGAACCGTCTGTCTGAATTTCATAATGCAGAAAATAATCGTAAGAGAGGGTTTACATATGGATTATCAGGAAGTGATCAAAAACGCAAGGGGAAATATCGGACCTTACTGCAAGGCCTGTCCGGTCTGCAACGGAGCTGCCTGCGGCAGTACCATGCCGGGACCGGGAGCGAAGGGGACCGGGAAGCTTGCCATGCGCAACTATGAGAAGTGGCAGGAGATCCGCATCAATATGGATACGATCTATGAGCAGAAAGCCATCAGCACACAGACAGAACTGTTTGGAAAAACTTTTTCTTATCCTGTCTTCGCCGGACCGGTGGGGGCTGTGAAACTCCACTACGGTGAGAAGTACACAGATCAGGAGTACAATGAGATCCTTCTCCGGGGCTGCGCAGAGAAAGGGATCGCTGCGTTCACAGGAGACGGAACGGACTACAATGTGATGATCGAGGCGACGGACGCCATCGGGAAGCTGGGAGGAATGGGTATCCCCACAGTAAAGCCCTGGGATATGGATACGATCCGGGAGAAGATGGAACTGGTGAAGAAGTCAGGCGCGTTCGCGGTGGCAATGGACATTGACGCGGCAGGTCTTCCTTTCCTCCAGAATCTGAACCCGCCTGCCGGGAGCAAATCCGTGGAGGAACTCAGGGAGATCGTGAAGATGGCGGAGATCCCATTTATCCTGAAGGGAATCATGACCCCGCGGGGAGCGGAGAAAGCGATGGAAGCCGGTGTGCAGGGGATCGTCGTGTCCAATCACGGAGGACGTGTCCTAGATCAGTGCCCGGCGCCGGCGGAAGCACTCCCTTCCATTGCAAAGGTGGCAAAGGGACAGATAAAGGTGTTTGTGGACGGCGGGATCCGTACCGGAACGGATGTGTTCAAGGCGCTCGCACTGGGAGCGGACGCAGTCCTTATCGCCAGACCTTTTGTGACGGCAGTCTATGGCGGACAGGAAGAAGGCGTGGCGGCTTATGTGGACAAGATCGGCGCAGAACTGAAAGACACCATGATGATGTGCGGGGCGTCTTCCGTGGATGAGATCACAGATGAGATGATATGGAAGGAGCAGACAGTATGAACAGGATCGCAAAGTTTGAAAAAGTAAGCCTGGAGCAGTTCAGGGAAGGATGGACGGATACATTTGGTCCGGCGGATGAGGGCGTGATCGAGGGAATCTATGCACAGATCCGTCTTCCCAGAAGGGCAACTGTGGGAAGCGCTGGGTATGATTTCTTTGCTCCGGCAGATTTTACTCTGGCACCGGGAGAAACTGTAAAGATCCCGACCGGCATCCGGGTATGGATGGAACCGGAGTGGGTACTGAAATGCTATCCAAGGAGCGGACTCGGGTTCAAATACAGACTCCAGCTCAACAATACGGTAGGGATCATTGACAGCGATTATTATTATTCTGACAATGAAGGTCATATCTTTGCCAAGCTGACCAACGATACAAACGAAGGCAAGACCGTGGAGGTCAGCGCAGGTTCCGGCTTCATGCAGGGAATCTTTGTGGAGTACGGGATCACAGTGGATGATGATGCTGCAGAGATCCGCAACGGTGGTTTTGGAAGTACAACAAAATAGGCGCCTTACAAAAATGTAAGAGGATTTAAGAAAAACGTAAGGAAATAATATGGAAGAATACAGATGCGTTTTTTATACTGTAACCAGGAGCGGAGGGGTATGGATCCAGGAAGCGACTGTCAGATAAAATGCGAAAGGCAGGATGATACAGTATGAAATGGATAAAACGGCTGTGTTCTTTCATTTTATTATGCGCTCTGATCGTAGGAGGAATCCTGATGTATCAGGGATACAGAGGCTATCGGGAGGCGCTAGCGGAAAAAAGTGTGGAAGAGATGGAGGCGGAAATTGAATCCATTGACAATTACACCACGCTGGATCAGCTTCCACAGACCTATATCGAGGCGGTCCTCGCAGTGGAAGACAAGCGGTTCTACCGGCATCCAGGCATTGATCCTATTGCCATAGGGAGAGCGCTGGTCAATGATATCCGGGCGGGTTCCTATGTGGAGGGCGGAAGTACGATCACGCAGCAGCTTGCGAAAAACCAGTTTTTCACACAGGATAAGAAGCTGGTCCGGAAGATCTCTGAAATGTTTATGGCGTTTCAGATCGAGTCTGTTCTTGACAAGGACAAGATCCTGGAACTCTATGTAAACTCTATTTTCTTCGGAAACGGATACTATTGTGTGGCGGATGCGTCGGAGGGATATTTCGGGAAAAAGCCGTCAGAGATGGATTTTGACGAATGCACTCTTCTTGCAGGGATCCCGAACGCACCCAGCAACTACAATCCTTTTGCCAGCCCGGAACTGGCAAGGCAGCGGCAGGCACAGGTGCTGGATAAGATGAAAAGGGCAGGATATCTGGATTGAAAAAACGGTCGAAATAAAAAACAGGGATATTTCAGGTGTCCGGAATGCATATTTTCAAGGGCGAAAGGGGAACATAACCATAGAACTGTATTGACAGATCATCATGCTTTTGCGGCGGAAAAGGGGAACAGGCTCTATGGTACAGAAAAATGAAAAAAAGATCAGTGCTTCTTTTGAGGAGAATATCACATATATGAATCAGGTCCTTCCGGTCAAGGAAAGTTTTGACATCATCCGGCGGGAGATCGAGATCGGCGGGAAAGAATCTGTGTTCTATTATATTGACGGTTTTATCAAAGATGAGGCGATGCTCAAGATCATGGATTCCTTTCTTTCGGTGACAGAGGAGAATATGCCGGAGGATGCGGAAGGTTTTGCGAAGAAACACGTGCCCTATGTGGAAGTGGACATCCTGGAGGATTTTGACCAGGTGCTGAGAAATGTACTCTCCGGTGCGGCAGTTCTTTTTATTGACGGATATCCGGGGGAGTGCATCTGTATCGACTGCAGGACCTATCCGGCAAGAAGTGTGGATGAGCCGGACAAAGACAAATCCCTTCGCGGTTCCAGGGACGGATTTGTGGAAACCATTGTGTTTAATACGGCTCTGATCCGGCGCAGGATCAGGGATCCCCATCTTGTCATGGAGATGACCGAGGCGGGGCAGGTGTCACGGACGGATATCGCTCTGTGTTATATGAGCGACAGAGTGGATCAGGAACTGCTGAACAATCTGAAAAAACGGATCGAGAGCCTGAACATCGGAGACCTGCGTATGAACCAGCAGAGTCTGGCGGAAGCTCTTTTCAAAAGAAAGTGGTTTAATCCGTTCCCGAAGTTCAAATATACTGAGCGCCCGGATACGGCGGCAGCCTGTGTTCTGGAAGGAAAAGTGATCATTCTGGTGGACAACTCGCCCTCTGCCATGATCCTGCCAACCTCCATACTGGATATGATCGAAGAAGCCAACGACTATTACTTTCCGACACTTACGGGAGTCTATCTGAAGGTTACCCGGACGCTGATCACCATCGCAACCGTATTTTTTACGCCCCTGTATCTGCTCTTCATGCAGAATCAGCAATGGCTGCCGGAGGCGTTTGCGTTCGTTGCGGTGAGAGATACCGTGAATATCCCGCTGATCTTTCAGTTCCTGCTGCTGGAACTTTCCATTGACGGTCTTAGGCTTGCGGCAATGAATACGCCTACCATGCTGAGTACGCCTCTCAGTGTGATCGCAGGTATTGTCATGGGAGAGTTTTCTGTCCAGTCGGGATGGTTCAACAGTGAGGTAATGCTGTACATGGCGTTCGTTGCAGTGGCAAACTATACGCAGCCTAATTTTGAGCTCGGCTATGCGCTGAAGTTCATGCGTCTTCTTCTGCTCGTACTCACGGCAGCGTTCAACCTGTATGGATTTATCATCGGCTGCATTCTCGTCCTGTGCTTCCTCATATTCAACAAGACTCTTTCGGGCAGAAACTATATGAATGTAAAACTGAACTGATCTATCTGTCATATGTTGGAGAATCAGCATAATCTGCGAAAATATTTTGCCTAACAGAAGAAAAAATGATATGATAGACAAAGATAAGGTTCGCTGGCACTAAGCGGACAAATACAGAACCAGGAGGAAGCAGGAGAATGAGAGATTTTGTGATCACAGTGAACAGCACGGTGGATCTTCCAAGAGAGTGGCTGGAGGAGCGTCATGTTCCGGTATTTCCGTTAAAATATACCATAGACGGGGAAACATATACAGATATGTACGGCCTGTCGGCGAAAGAATTCTTCAACAAGCTGAGAGAGGGGCATATGTCGGTCACATCCCAGATCAATCCGGAGGAAGCGGTGCAGATGATGGAGCCCTATGTAAAGGAAGGAAAGGACATCCTTCATCTCGGATTTTCTTCGGGATTGAGCGGAACGCTGAACAGCATGAGACTTGCCGGGCAGGAATTGTCGGAGAAATATCCTGAGGCGAAGATTATCATTATCGACACACTCTGTGCCTGCCTGGGAGAAGGCCTTCTTCTCTATAAAACTCTCCAGCTGAAAGAGCAGGGAAAGACGATCGATGAGATCGCAGCCTGGGCGGAGGAGAACAAACTTCATGTCTGCCATGACGTCACTGTGGATGATCTGAATCATCTCCACAGAGGCGGACGTATATCCAAGACAACGGCGGTCCTGGGAACTCTGGTCCAGATCAAACCGATCATACATATGGATAATGAAGGAAAACTTCAGGTGATCGGAAAAGAGCGCGGGCGGAAGAAATCTCTGAACAGGATCGTGGATATGGCAGTGGAACAGTCAAAGGGATGGGACAATGATATCATCATGATAACCCACGGGGACTGTATCGAGGATGCGGAATACGTGGCGAAACTCGTGCGGGAGAAGATGGGGATCGACAACATACTTATCAATAATATCGGAACTGTGATCGGAAGTCATACAGGTCCGGGTGTTGTTGCCGTATTCTGCATGGGGAATAAAAGGTAAAGAAAAGTGTTGACACGGGAGAGTGGATGTGGTAGATTAATAGTTGCGTTAAGCAAAAAACAAAGTAGAGTATCCACTCTCACCGCAGCACGATCGGGTGACTGACGGTCTGATATTGATTTGGAAGCTTCCTTTTGTAAGCGGGAAGGCTTTATTGATTGTCGGGTGGATATGATATTCACTCGTTTTTTTGTGTTTTCGCAGGGAAGAACCTGAATGGAA
>DWVT01000032.1 GCA_019120075.1 Candidatus Mediterraneibacter excrementigallinarum | reverse complement strand
GACCAGATAGCACAGGCGAAGAAACTGGATCCGCAGATTATTTTCCTCTCTTACGGGATGAGCGATGTTATTGAGACAGACGGAGATACAGATCAGTTCCGTTCGGAATATGAGGCGCTGGTGAGAAAAATCGGGGAAGAGATTCCCGATGCGCATATTTTTGTCAATGCGATCTTCCCGGTATTGGATCAGGCTTTAGAGGATGAGCCGGCTCTGGGAAAAATCTCCGATTACAACGAAGTCCTTCGCACAATGTGTGCGGATATGCAGATAGG
Organism: Candidatus Mediterraneibacter excrementigallinarum; assembly: GCA_019120075.1. Lineage (GTDB taxonomy): Bacteria > Bacillota > Clostridia > Lachnospirales > Lachnospiraceae > Mediterraneibacter > Mediterraneibacter excrementigallinarum. The sequence goes on along the minus strand of DWVT01000032.1, from coordinate 42,007 downwards.
ATTTATTGACAGCACGGATCTTGTGCGGACACAGTATTATGAGGAAGACGGGATTCATTTTACCGCAGAGTTCTATCCGGTCTGGGCTGACAGGATGGCGGAGGTGGCAGCGTTATGACAGAAGAAATTCGAAAGAACAGACCGGGGATTTCGGAAATCGCGAAGTATATCGTGTCTGTTCTGATTATTATTTATGTTGTTTTGCTGCTGCTGTTTGCCAGCGGAAGCAGCAAACCTTTTGAGGACGTTGCGGCGGCAGTGAGCGGCTCGCTTGATACAGAGACGCTTACCCGGATGGATGACCGGATGCTGAAGCGCAACTTTGGGTTGAACAGCGCAGATTATGACGGTGTCATGTATTATGCGTCTACATCAAGCATGTCTGTGGAAGAAGTGCTGCTGATCCGGGTGGACAGCAGAGATCAGATCCAGCAGATCTCAGATGCGATCGATGAGCGGATCGATGCGAGAATGGATGCATTTGAAGGGTATGCACCGGATCAGGTGAGGCTTCTGGAAGACGCCCAGCAGAGCGTGAGGGGAAGATATGTTTTCTTTGCAGTCTCATCTCGGGCGACGGAATACAGGAATGCATTTGATACGAGTTTATAGGGGAGAGGAAAGTAAAAATGGTATTCAGCAGTATTACGTTTCTGTTTCTGTTTCTGCCGGTCGTTCTGGCAGTATACTATATTGCTCCTGAAAAATATAAAAATATAATACTTCTGATCTCAAGTATTATTTTTTACGCGTGGGGAGAGCCAGTCTATGTTGTTTTGATGATCCTTTCGATCCTTCTTAACTATTTCTGCGGTCTTGATATCGGCAGCAAGGCAGAGGATCCGGTCAGAGCAAAAAGAAGTGTGATCTTTGCCGTTGTCGTGAATATTCTGATCCTCGGATTTTTTAAATATTATGGATTTTTGCTGGACATGCTGAACTCAATACTGCCCGGCGAGATCCCATACAGAGAACTGTCTCTTCCGATAGGAATCTCTTTCTATACATTTCAGAGCCTGTCCTATATCATAGACGTATACAGGAAAAAAGTGAAGCCGCAGAACAGTCTGCTGTTGTATGCGGTCTATATTTCCATGTTCCCCCAGCTGATCGCCGGGCCGATCGTGCGGTATATAGACATTGAGGAGCAGCTGACAAACAGGAAGACATCAGCTGTCAGGCTTGGTCAGGGCGCAGCTCTTTTTATCAGAGGCCTGGCAAAAAAGGCAGTCATCGCGAACATGACCGGGGAAATCTTCCAGCAGATATCAGATATGCAGGCAAGTCAGATGACAGTCCTGATGGCATGGCTGGGATGCATTTCCTATGCTTTTCAGATTTATTTTGATTTCAGCGGATATTCCGACATGGCCCTGGGGCTGGGGAGGATGTTCGGGTTTGAGTTCAGGAAGAATTTTGATTACCCGTATATTTCGAGAAGCATTACAGAATTCTGGAGAAGATGGCATATTTCTCTCAGCACCTGGTTCAGGGAGTACGTATATATCCCTCTTGGCGGAAACCGATGCTCAGCGGCAAGAAATATGGTTAACCTGATGATTGTATGGACACTGACAGGAATGTGGCATGGGGCTGCATGGAATTTTATTGTCTGGGGCGTGTACTATGGAGTCCTGCTCGTGATGGAAAAATATGTCTGGGGTGCTTCTGTGGATCAGCTCCCAAGTCCTGTGAGACGGATCTATTCCCTTGTCCTGATCCTGATCGGCTGGGTCTTTTTCTTCAGCCCCAGTATCGGTTATGCGCTCCGCTATCTTGCGGCAATGTTTGGCGGCGGCGCCGGGATCGCAGATAAAGGGGCATGGTTTATCCTTTTCTCTCACTGGCTCCTGTATCTGCTGGCTGTACTTGGCTCCACCACGCTGGGATACAGACTGATCCGTGGATTGACGGAAGTTTGGAACGGCAGCAGAGCGCGTACTGCCGCTGTACTGATCCTGTATTTCGGGATGTTTTTTGTGGCGGTGGCTTTTCTGGTGACAGGTGATTATAATCCGTTTTTATATTTCAGGTTCTAAGGTGATAAGATGAGAGGCAGAAAAAGAAAAAAAGGCCGGATCGAAGGCCTGACAGGAAAAATATTCATACTGGTCCTTCTGTGCGTCATGCTCATAAATCTGATCGTTCCGGATCGGCAGAGCTCAGACAGCGAAAATCGTGTGCTGGCTTCCAGTCCGAAATTCAATCCTGCCACAATCATGGCGGGAGATTTTGCAGAGCAGTTTGAAAACTGGATGAGCGATCAGTTTGTGGGAAGAGGCCTTTTGCGCGGAGTGAAGACAACGTTGTCAAGGCTTGGAGGAAGCAGGATGGAGAACGGTGTCTATCTTGGAAAGAAGGGGCAGCTTCTGGAGGCTGTCGAACTTCCGGATCAGGAACATCTCTCGTCCAATCTGGACTCGATCAGAAGCTTTACAGAATCATACCAGGATATCCCGGTCAGTATGCTTCTTGTACCGGACGCGGCATGCGTGCTCAGCGACAGTCTTCCGGCGCTTGCGTCGGTGGAGGATCAGACTCAGATGATCAGCATGGTACAGAGAAATCTCGGAGATTCCGTAAACTGGATCGATGCGGTTTCGGTATTGAATAAGCATAAAAGTGAAAAAATATATTATAAGACAGATTCACACTGGACTGCGCTGGGAGCTTTCTATGTGTTTCAGGAGGCGGCTCCGGTTCTTGGCATTCGGGAAGACGTATCGGACAAATATGTTTCCTATACTGTATCGGACAGTTTTAACGGACTTCTTGCTGCGCAGTGCGGTGTGGGGCTGGGAGAGAAAGAGACCATTGATATCTATGCACCGACACAGGGGGATCCTGATGTGATCGTCAGCTATGTGGACGAGTCAAAGAGGACAACTTCGCTTTATGATTCTTCAAAGCTGGAGACCAGGGATCAATATTCCGTGTACCTTGGAGGAAATACATCCGTCCTGGATATCAGGACCGTTTCCACCAGTCAGGACAGGCTTCTTGTCATCAAGGATTCTTTTGCAAACTGTTTCGTGCCGTTCCTTGCTCCCTACTACCGGGAGATCGTGGTGGTGGATCCCAGATATTACAGTGGGACGATAACAGATCTTATGGACACGTACCGGATCACGGACGTGCTGTTCCTGTACAGCGGGAATACATTTTTTACAGATAACAGTATCAGCGGAGTGTTTGCCAGTGAGTAATCGGATCAGTGAAGAATTTATGCAGAAAAAGGAGCCGGTCAGGCTCAACAAATATCTGAGCGAGGCGGGGGTCTGTTCCAGACGGGAGGCAGACCGCCTGATCGAGAGCGGCAGGGTGACTGTGGACGGACAGAGGGCCCGGACCGGGATGAAGATCCTCCCGGGGCAGGTCGTGAAGGTTGGACGCAGAGTCGTATCAAAACAGGATGAGATGGTAGTCCTTGCCGTAAACAAACCAAGAGGGATCGTCTGTACGGAGGAACGCCGGGAGAGGAACAGTATTGTCCGCTTCCTGGATTACCCGATCCGGGTGACTTATATCGGAAGGCTGGACAAGGATTCCCACGGACTTCTGCTCATGACCAACAACGGAGATATCATCAACCGGATGATGCGCGCGGCAAACCGCCATGAAAAGGAGTACAAGGTGACGGTGGATCATGAGATCACGGAGGAATTTCTGGAGAAGATGTCCTCCGGTGTGCCGATCCTGGATACGGTGACCAGGCCGTGTCAGGTAAAGAAGATCGGAAAATATACCTTTTCCATCATACTGACACAGGGGCTGAACCGGCAGATCCGCAGGATGTGCAGTGCTCTGGGGTACGAGGTGAAGGATCTTCTGAGAGTGCGGGTCATGAATATCCGGCTTGACGGGCTGCGCGACGGTCAGTACAGAAAACTGACGGATGAAGAGCTGGAAGGATTATATGAACTGATCAAGGATTCTCCGGGAACGCCGGGAGGAGCCGGCAGTAAAATCGGAAAAGGACAGGCAGGAGGAGATTATGGCAGCAGATAAGATGGCAAGGATGAAGGAACTCGTGGAACTTCTGAACAGAGCGCGGCGCGCCTATGAACAGGAAGATCAGGAGATCATGAGCAACTATGAATATGACAGACTTTATGATGAACTTCAGGGACTGGAACAGGAGCTGAATACGACTCTTGCTTCCAGCCCTACTGTTAATGTGGGGTACGAAGTGTTAAGTGAACTTCCAAAGGAACGCCATGAGCGTCCCATGCTCTCCCTGGACAAGACAAAAGATGTGGAGCGGCTGAAGGAGTTTCTGGGAGACCAGAAGGCCATGATCTCCTGGAAACTGGACGGGCTGACCATCGTGCTCACCTACAGGGGGGGAAGCCTGGAAAAGGCAGTGACCCGCGGGAACGGGGAAGTGGGGGAAGTCATCACCGGCAATGCACGGGTGTTTAAAAATGTTCCGCTCAGTATCCCGTTTCAGGGAGAACTGGTGCTCCGTGGAGAGGCGGTCATCGGATATAAGGATTTTGAGCGGATCAACGAGGAGATTGAGGATGTGGACGCCAAGTATAAGAATCCGAGAAATCTGTGCAGCGGTTCCGTGCGGCAGCTGAATAACGAGATCACAGCAAAGCGCAATGTCAGGTTCTATGCTTTTACCCTTGTGAGGGCCGACGGAGTGGATTTTCACAATTCCAGACTCTTCCAGATGGACTGGCTGACAGAACAGGGGTTTGACGTGGTAGAGCATCATCCGGTCACCAGAGAGACCATTGACGGGGAAGTGAAATGGTTTGCCGAGCATATCTCGGAGAACGACGTCCCCTCGGACGGGCTGGTCCTGGTCTATGATGATATTACCTACGGCGAGTCGCTGGGGACGACGGCAAAATTCCCGAGAGATTCCTTCGCCTTCAAGTGGGCGGATGAGATCCGTGAGACGACTCTTCTGGAGATCGAGTGGAGCCCGTCAAGGACCGGGCTGATCAATCCGGTGGCGATCTTCGAACCGGTGGAACTGGAGGGAACCACTGTGAGCCGCGCCAGCGTCCACAATATCAGTATCATGGAAGAACTGGAACTGGGCGTGGGAGATACGATCCAGGTCTACAAGGCCAACATGATCATCCCTCAGATCGCGGAGAACCTGACTCGCAGCGGTGTGAAGGATATTCCGAAGGTCTGTCCCGTGTGCGGCGGTCCGACGAAGATCCGGATGGAGAATGAGACAAAGACTCTCTACTGTACCAATCCGAGATGCCAGGCCAAGCATGTGAAGGCGTTCGCCCTGTTTGCAAGCAGGGATGCCATGAACATCGAAGGCCTGTCGGAGGCGACTCTGGAGAAATTTATCATGAATGGATTCATAAAGGATTTTACAGATATCTTTCATCTGGAGCGCTATGAGGATGAGATCAAGAACATGGAAGGATTCGGGGAGAAATCCTACCAGAATCTTCAGGCAAGCATCCGGAACGCCCGTGTGACAACGCTTCCGCGGCTGGTCTACAGCCTCGGGATCCCCAATATCGGCATTTCCAATGCCAGGATGATCTGTCAGGCACTGGGGAATGATCCGGAACGGGTGATGAACGCTACGGAGGAAGAACTGGACGAGATCCAGGGCGTAGGGGAAGTTATCGCGAAGACGTTTGCGGAATATTTCGCGGATGAGGAACACCGGGATATTTTCCGGAGGCTCCTGGACGAAGTGGAGATTCCGGAGGAGGAGACTCCGGCAGGGGGACAGAATCTTGCCGGCATCAACTTTGTGATCACGGGAAGCGTGGAACATTTTGCCAACCGCGGAGAGGTCAAGGAGGAGATCGAGAAACGGGGCGGCAAGGTCACGGGAAGCGTGACTTCGAAGACGAATTATCTTATCAACAATGATGTGAATTCGACTTCATCTAAGAACCGGAAGGCAAGGGAACTTGGCATTCCGATCATATCAGAGGAAGAGTTTATGAAAATGCTCGGCTGAGTACAGAGACGATCCGTGCATCAGGAACCGGAAACCGGGAACGAGGTATCCGGTATCCGTGCCGGATGCAGGTGTATAGAAAGATGCCGGGCAGGAAAGGGAAAGAAACAGGAAAGAGACAAGACAGGAAAGGCAGGGAAGGCGTGAATTTTAAGACAGCCAGATTAAAAGAAAAACTACAGGAAAAACTAAACGAAACTCTGAAGGCGGTACTCCCGATCATTGCGATCGTACTGGTTCTGTGCTTTACGATCGCACCGATCGAGCCGGGAATACTGCTGGCATTTCTATTAGGAGCGGTGCTCCTGATCGTGGGGATGATGTTTTTTACACTTGGGGTGGACATGTCTATGACTCCCATCGGAGAGAGTGTGGGAACCTGCATGACACAGACAAAGAAACTGTGGCTGATGGCTCTTTTGAGCTTCATCCTCGGATTTATCGTAACCATATCTGAACCGGATCTGCAGGTCCTTGCAGAGCAGGTACCTTCGGTGCCGAACATGGTCCTTGTGCTGTCGGTGGCAGCAGGCGTAGGACTGTTTCTCGTGGCATCACTTCTGCGTATGCTTTTTAACATTACACTGGCACATATGCTGATCGTGCTGTATATCATCGTGTTCGCTCTGGCGTTTCTGGCGCCGGGAGATTTTATCGCGGTGGCATTCGACGCGGGCGGCGTGACGACAGGCCCCATGACCGTTCCCTTTATCATGTCGCTTGGTATTGGTATTTCCGCGATCCGAAGCGATGAGAGGGCGGAGGACGACAGTTTCGGTCTGGTGGCGCTCTCGTCGGTGGGACCGATCCTTTCGGTCCTTGTGCTGAGCCTGATCTATCATCCTGAGAGCGCGGAGTATACGCCGAATAACATTCCGGATATCAGCGACTCCGTGGAAATGTGGAAGATCTTTGCGGAGGAACTTCCGGACTATATGGGAGAGATGACGGTTTCGCTGCTCCCGATCATTGTATTCTTTGTGATCTTTCAACTGATCTTCCGGAGAATGCAGCGAAGGATGCTCATTCGAATCGGCGTTGGAATGGTGTATACCTATGCAGGGCTGGTACTTTTTCTTACAGGAGTCAATGTGGGATTTATGCCTGCGGGAAATTATCTGGGGCAGGTCCTTGCGGATAATCCTTATAAATGGGTCATTGTACCGATCGGTATGATCATCGGATACTTTATCGTACGTGCCGAGCCGGCAGTGTTTGTCCTGACAAGGCAGGTAGAGGATATCACTTCGGGGACGATCACATCAGGGGCGATGAGCATGAGCCTCTCCATCGGTGTTGCGGTATCTCTTGGCCTTGCAATGATCCGTGTGCTCACGGGAATATCCATTTTCTGGTTTGTGATTCCAGGATATGCGCTGGCGCTGGCACTGTCGTTCTTTGTCCCGAAGATTTTTACGGCGATCGCATTTGACTCGGGCGGTGTGGCGTCTGGCCCCATGACGGCCACGTTTCTTCTTCCGTTCGCGATGGGAGCCTGTGTGAGCGTGGGAGGAGATATCGTAACAGATGCCTTCGGAGTGGTTGCCATGGTTGCCATGACGCCGCTGATCACGATACAGATCCTGGGACTTGTGTATGAACTTAACTCCAGACGTCTTGAGAAGCAGGAAGCAGCCAAAGCCGTGGCAGAGTTCGAACAGCTTCCGGATGATGAAATCATAGAACTTTAATGACGACATGAGGTGGATATATGAGTGGATTATATTGGATGATGACGATCGCAAAAAGATCGATGGGAAAGAAACTGGTCGCATGCTATGAAGAAAACGGTCTCTCGGCTGTGCTCTGCATGTTGGCAAAGGGAACGGCGACCAGTGAGACACTGGACTGTTTCGGACTGGAAGTGACAGAGAAGATGGTCACTATGACAGTGGTTTCGGATGATACATGGAAACGGGTCAGAAGAGAACTGGAAGACCGGTTTCAGATTGACGTCCCGGGAACGGGGATTGCATTTCTTGTGCCTCTTTCCAGCGTGGGCGGCAAAAAGGTATTACGGTTTCTGACAGACGGACAGAGTTATGAAAAAGAAGAGGAGAGCGAGATGAAAGATACAAAATATGAACTGATCGTTGTGATAGCAAACCATGGATACAGTGAGATGGTGATGGATGCGGCCCGGACAGAGGGAGCCGGAGGAGGAACGGTCATTCACGCGAAAGGGACCGGCCTTGAGAAGGCGGAGAAATTCCTGGGCGTGTCCATTGCGGATGAGAAAGAAATGATCTTTATCGTGTCAAAGTCAGAGCAGAAAAACAGGATCATGAAATCGATTATGGATAACGCGGGACTGGAGAGCAGGGCGAGATCGGTGGTTTTCTCGCTGCCGGTGACGGATACGGCAGGGCTGAGGCTTCAGGAAGTGCAGTGAGCAAGGTACGGATGAGGTTTAGAAAAAGTTCATTTGTATAACGGTACCCGGTGTACTATAATGAGAAAGGAACGTCAGCATGTGCTGGCGCGGTATCATTTGACAGAAAGGGATAGATTATGTCAGACCAAGATTTTATCATACTGGACGAGGATGAAAAGAAAGAAGATTCTTCGTCCGCACAGGAGACTGAAAAGAAGGAGACGGCGGAAGTATCTTCTTCAGAACAGAAGAAGGATGATGACGGATATGAAAAGATCTGCTTTATCTGTCACCGGCCGGAGAGCGTGACCGGCAAGATGATCGAACTGCCGAACAATATCTCGGTGTGTCCGGACTGCATGCAGAGAAGTTTTGATGCAATGAACAACGGCTCCATCGATCTGAACCGTCTCATGAACATGCCGGGGGTGCAGTTTTTTAACATGTCAGATCTTGAAAACATGCAGCCGAAGCAGCAGAAGATCAAGAAGAAAAAAGAGAAACCGAAAGAGTTCCACCAGCTTAACATCAAGGATATCCCGGCCCCGCACAAGATCAAGGCCAGACTTGATGAATATGTGGTAGGACAGGAGTACGCGAAGAAAGCCATGTCTGTCGCGGTGTATAATCACTACAAGAGAGTGGCGACGGATACGATGGACGATATTGAGATTGAGAAGTCGAACATGCTCATGATCGGACCTACAGGAAGCGGAAAGACCTATCTGGTCAAGACGCTGGCTCGGCTTCTGGACGTGCCGCTGGCGATCACAGATGCCACGTCCCTTACCGAGGCTGGATACATAGGCGACGATATCGAGAGTGTGGTATCAAAGCTTCTTGCAGCGGCGGACAATGATGTGGAGCGCGCAGAGCAGGGGATTATTTTTATCGATGAGATCGACAAGATCGCGAAGAAGAGAAACTCCAACCAGCGGGATGTGAGCGGAGAATCCGTTCAGCAGGGGATGCTCAAGCTTCTGGAGGGAAGCGAGGTTGAGGTTCCGGTGGGAGCGAACAGCAAGAACGCCATGGTGCCTCTGACTACAGTGAATACGAAGAATATCCTCTTCATCTGCGGAGGGGCGTTCCCGGATCTGGAGGAGATCATAAAGGAACGTCTGCAGAAGAAAACCTCAATGGGATTCAATGCAGAGCTGAAGGATAAATATGAGAATGATAAGGATCTGCTGTCCAAGGTGACGGTGGAGGATCTGAGAAAATTCGGGATGATCCCGGAGTTCCTGGGACGTCTTCCCATCATCTTTACTCTGAAAGGGCTGGATAAGGACATGCTTGTGAAGATCCTGAAGGAGCCTAAGAATGCGATCCTGAAACAGTATCAGAAGCTGCTCGCCCTCGACGAGGTGAAGCTGGAATTCGACGACGGGGCGCTGGAGGCGATCGCGGAGAAGGCGATGGAGAAGGATACAGGAGCCCGTGCTCTTCGGGCTATCATCGAGGAGTTCATGCTGGATATCATGTATGAGATCCCGAAGGATGACAGCATCGGCCAGGTAACGATCACCCGGGAATATATTGAAGGAACGGGCGGGCCGATCATACAGCTGAGAGGGCAGGAGGTTCCCCGGCTGGGATAGAGGATTGTTAACAAAATAACAGGTGCCGTGTACTTTGTACAAAGTACACGGCACCTGTTAAAATTTTAACTTATAACTGTCTCATTGTCTCAAACGTATTATACAGATTGAGCTGTCCATACCCCCACTCCCGGTTCGGATATTCCATGATACCAGGCCGTACGGCACCGAGGATCAGAAGGCTTTTGATCTGATAGGAGTCGATGCCGGGGACATTCTGGTCATAGATCAGCCATTCCAGCATCAGCGCCACAGCGCCAGCGGTGACAGCGGCGGAGACGCAGGAGCCGGAGCGGGCGGAAAAACGTCCTCCCGGGAGAGCGCCCCGGACATCTGCTCCGGGGGCGGTGATATCCGGATTTATGTCCCGGGTCCGGGTATATCCTCTTCCGGATGCCTGGGATACAGCGCCGGTATTTCCGTTGTACCAGGATACTATGACCGGACTGTTTGTATTGGCGGGAGCGGTGAGGGTATAGTAGGGATCGGATTCGAGGAAATATACCTCTCCGCTCAGAAATTCTGTCAATGGCAGCCACATGTGGAAATTTCCGTCGATGGAAGAAAGCGGCTCCACGAGGATCTTCCAGATACCCGGTGCGGGTGCCTGAAAACGGAAGAAGACCAGTTCAGAGGTGCTTTTTTCCACGAGAAGACGGTAATCCACGGAGACTTTTGTCTTCTCAAAAAGAAAGTCGATCTCCGCGCCGGCCCCCACCCGGAATGGGATCCTGGAAGTGCTTTCGCCGGAGGGAGAGATCATGGAAATGGAAAACACGTTGGGAATATCGCTCCAGAGTTCCAGGGAGAAACCGGAAACATTTTCGCCGACCCTCAGCTCTACCGTACGCGAATCCGTGCTCCCGGCGATGACATTATAGTAATGATGCCGTTTGTCCGCCTCGTTGCCGGTGCCGATCACGGTGATCCGGTTGGCCCGGGTGCTGTATCCTTCAATCAGATAAGGGAAAGGAAGTGTGCCGATATGACCGCCCATGTTCGTGCCGGTAGTGATGCAGACCACAAGCGGAAGCCCGAGTCTGTCGGCAAGGTCGTTCAGATATTTCAACCCCAGCATCAGATCAGTCTCCTGGTAGCAGACAGCGCTGCGCGGGATAAAGTAGTAATCTCTCAGGTACTCCTTTGCCTGCTTCAGCTTGACCATGGCGATGGAGGCTTCCGGGGCGGCGCCGAGAAACTGTTCTTCGGCATTGGCTCCGCCGGCAGCAATGCTTGCGGCGTAGGTACCGTGTCCGCTTTCGTCTGCAGAAGGAACCAGAGAGAGCGGATCTTCGGATGTGAGAGCCGCGTCGATCATTTCACGGGAATATTCGCTCCCGTATGCAAATCCATCCGGCGGAGTTCCGCTCTGCACAGTCTGGTCCCAGATCGCCTCGATCCGGGTAGTCCCGTCTATGTTCCGGAATACTTCATTTTCATAATCAATCCCGCTGTCCAGAAATCCGATGAGCACTCCTTCACCCTTAAGCTGCAGGGTGGGATAATTCTGGATGGGAAGGATGCCCGCCTGGTTCAGTGTTTCCATACTGAGAGGCGCATAGCATTTGGGAATTGAATTGTAGGAAAAACGGGTGAGTGTCACAGGCCCGGCCTCCTCTTTTGGAATATAAATGCATTTATAATCGAAGCCGGCATCCTGTTCACACAGTCCGTCCCGCATGATACTGTCAAAAAATGGCGTTCTCACGTGATCGCCGATAAAGTCCCGGTAGTCTTCAGATAAAATCTGCTGCCGGCATGTTTCAAGATCGGTCATAGAAGGTCCGCCCGTAGAAAAAAGTGTTATCAGAACATATGCCTGGTCCGGGGAAAATATACCTGAAGAACAGAGAAAGAGCTGCTTAAAAAAGTATAAATTAATCCGGGAATCGGTTGAAGATACCGGATAATGGGGTATAATGGGAATAGGTTAAAAATGCAATTTCGGATACGGCAGCAGGACTGCCGGAAGAAGGGAGAACGGAAAGATGAAAGACTTTTTTGAAGATTTAGGGAAACGCCTTGGTGAGACTGCGGAGACGATGACAAGCAAGGCGGGGGACGCGATCGAGATCCAGAAACTGAAAAGCCAGGTGAGAAGCCTTGCTCGCGGAAACGCAGTAGATCTGATGGAACTTGGAAAGACGATCTACGACCGCTTCAAAGCAGGAGAAGAGGTTGAGGAGTCGGCAAAGGGACTCTGCGAGGCAATCCAGAACCGTGAGGCGAGCATGGAAAACTATGAGAAGAAGATCGCCAGGATCAAAGGCGCGTCTGAATGCGGAAACTGCGGAAAGATGGTTGCAAGAGACATGTCGTTCTGTCCTTACTGTGGAGAGAAGATCGATGCGGCTGTATATGATGCGGACGAGACAGAGGCTGAGTTCGAAGAAGAAGATTACGCTGATATTGTAAGAGAGAAAGCTGCTTCCGCGGCGGAGACAGTGGCGGAAAAGGCAGACGAGGTGGCACAGAAGGCCGGAGACATGGCGGAGAAAGCAGCGCAGAAGACCGGAGATATGGCGGATAAGGCAGCACAGAAGTTCGGAGAAGCTGCAGGGAAGGCAGCGGATAAACTGAGCGAAGCGGCGGAAAAGATTAAGAATACGCCGGATGATGCAGAGCAGGAGAAATAGAATAATACCGGATAAGGCGGACAAAGTGATGAAAAGACGATGGTTTCTCGGGGAAAGCGTGGTGCTGTTCGGGGCAGACCAGCTTATGAAGACATATGTTGAGCAGAACCTTGACAAAGGTGAGGAAAAAAAGCTGACAGACCGGGTCCTGCTCCGCAGAGTGCATAACAAAGGCATGTGCCTGAACCTGCTGGACCGCGAACCGGATCTGGTAAAATATCTTTCTGTATTTTCAGCGTCTGTTCTGACCCTTGTCTATGGGGTAAGCCTGGCGCGGCGCAGGGGATTCTGGAGAAAAAGCGGGCTGGCATTCATGGCGGCGGGCGCCTGGAGCAATACATTTGACCGGTGCGTCCGCGGACATGTTGTAGATTATATAGGATTTCGCTGTGAGAATAAAAAAGTCTCTGATGTTACATACAATCTGGGAGATTTCTTTCTCGCGGCAGGGGGCATGGCAGCGCTTCTCGCGTCTTTGTTCAGAAAGGACGGAACAAAGGGGAAAAAGGACAGAGGAGAGTGCGAGAGCGAGATACCGAAGAAAGAATAGGAGACCGGCAGACCGAAAAGGCCTGCCGGTCCCTTTGCGTCCGGAGCAGGACAGACTCTGCCTTGCCTGGAAATCCCTGCGGCTGGCTGTAATCCCGGGAGGGGCTTTGTGATTCCGGCGATTCGGGGTTGACAGCCGGTGTGTTCTGAGATACATTATATCTTACAAATGTAAGAAATGTTAAAAGTACAGAGGGAGCGGAACATGTGTAGAAGGAACAGAAAAGGGAAAAGCATTATAGCATGCTATATGGTCTTTGTGATAATGACAGTGTTCCTCTCCGGATGCGCCGGAAAGGACGGGAGAGTTACCGAGCCTGAAGGTGTGCCGGGCGGGAGGCTGGAGCAGGATGAAGCAGGAGAAAAAGGAGGAGCGGAAAACGGGAAGGGAAGAGACTATGATCTTCCGGTAGAAGAAGCGGATAAGAAAGCGGCAAGGGAAGACTGTACAAGGATGTTTGAACTTGCGGCGGAGGTCTGTCCGGAGATCCGACAGGCGGATGCTTCGGAGTTGCCCGGGGAAGCAGCAGAGGAAGCCGTGAAAGCCATGGGAACCTCCGGGGCCCCTGTGTCGGGAACGGATGTCTACAGTGGGATGGAAAACAGTAAAGATATGGAGCGGTTTCTGGAAGGCTGTGAGAATGGAGAGAGGGGCGAGATCACGGAATATGAATTGTATAGTGACGGCCGGATCGGGCGGAAAAAATTCAGTTTTGACGGAGAGACAATGTATCTTCTGGCCATATCTTCTTACTGGAACGGGGACAATGTGGTGCTGGGGGATATTTCATATTCAAAGGTAAGAGCCTGGAGTTACACGGAGAAAGGCTGGTTTTTCTATGAACTCTGCGTACCGGAATATCCGGAAGTGACGGAGCCTGTCTACTCCAGCGCCATGATACGGGTGAAGCCTCTGGAGAAAGAATGTGCACAGATCACAGAGCAGTATTTAAAGACGATCGCCTACAACGGGAACAACCTGTTCTGGACGGACTGGGACGAGGAACATATGGAGGGGATTGATTACAACGGCCTGTTTGAATATCTCTGTGAAGTAAGGGGGGACGGGACGTTTGACCAGGCACGGTATACAAATGGAATACCGGGACAGGAATTTGAAGAGCTGATGACTTCCTGTCTGCCGGTCACACGGGAAGAACTGAGAGAATATGCAGCCTATGACAGTGACTCTGGAATGTATGAGTGGATTGATCTCGGAGTAGGGAACCGGACGCTTGGAGCAATTGTCTCATGTATACCGGAGGTCACCGCAGCAGAAAAAAACGATGACGGGACCATGACGCTTACTGTGGATGCGGTGTGCGAGAGCATGGCGGATGACTCATTCCTCACGCACTGTCTCGTCATCCGGACAGACGAGGCGGGAAATGTGAGATATCTCTCCAATAAAGTGGAGGAAGGCGCAAGGAAGGAGACCCTTCCGGAGTATATATATCGGATCCGGAGATGAAACTTGGTTTTACACTGCACCTAAAGTGTGGTATGATATACGGGAACTTAAGTCAGACAGGAGAGACGAAAGATGATACAGGATATACAGCCGCATCATTATGACAATCAGTACAGGCCGGTCCCGCCGGACAGAGAAAGCTATGCGATGTATTATGAGGGGCGGACGGCGCTTGTGAAGCGGACGGAAGACGGGATCGAGTTCCCGAGGTTCCGGGATCTGGAACGTCTGAACGAGGATATATACAGCGACTGTATCTACCTTTTTATGATCGACGGGAAGCGCTATTATCTTGTACATGAGATCAACCGGGAGCCGCTGTCGGAATTTACGATGGAGAATACGGAGATCTTCCGGAGTTCAAAGCCCAGGTATCAGTCTTTTGCCGGGATCACCGGATATCAGCTTCATAACTGGTATCGGGATCACAAGTTCTGCGGCCGGTGCGGCCGGATGCTGAAACTGGATGAGAAAGAGAGGATGCTGCGCTGTGAGAAATGCGGGAACATGGTGTATCCGAAGATCTGTCCGGCAGTGATCATCGGAGTTACGGACGGCAGCAGGATCCTGATGTCAAAGTATGCGGGGCGGACCTATAAAAAATATGCCCTGCTGGCAGGATTTACCGAGATCGGTGAGACGGTGGAGGAGACCGTTGCCCGGGAAGTCATGGAAGAGGTCGGACTTAAGGTGAAGAATATCCGATATTACAAATCTCAGCCATGGTCTTTCAGCGATACGCTCCTGATGGGATTTTACTGCGACCTCGACGGCAGCGGGAGCATCACGCTGGACCGGGAAGAACTGGCGCTGGCAGAGTGGTTTGAGCGTGAGGAGATTCCCGAGGTGACCTCACACGAAAGTCTGACGAATGAGATGATCATGAGATTTAAGAACGGAGAAGTATAGGAGGTAACAGACTTATGAGAGCAGAATTTGACGACAGCCTTGTGACAGGAAATGAGATGATCGACGGACAGCATAAAGAACTGATCGGGAAGATCAACAATCTTCTTGACAGCTGCGAGACGAGCAAGGACAAGCTGGTGGCGGTGAAGACACTGGACTATCTTGCGGATTATACGGAGTTCCACTTCGGAGAAGAGGAGAAACTTCAGGAATCCATCGGCTACCCGGGGATCAATGAACATAAGAAAGAACACGACAAGCTCCGCCAGGTCGTGAAAGATCTGTATGAGATGCTTGAGGAAGAAGAAGGTCCTTCCGATGCGTTCGTGGAGCAGGTCAATAAAAACGTGATCGAATGGCTCTACAGGCACATCAAGGGCTTTGACCGTTCGGTGGCGGAATACAAATTCATGAATGAGAGCAGCGAAAGGCTGTAAAACGTCAGAGAGGGACGGAGTCAGATTCAGTTTGGCTCCGTCCCTCTCTTTGTGTAACGGCGACGAGCCAAAGTCCGGGCGTGCCCGAGAACTTGACGACCGCTTACAATCCCGGAATGTGCCTTATGGCACTTCAGGTGATCATTCAGAGGCATAGATCTTTACCAGTTCCAGTGCGATCCGGCAGGTGGCTTCCATCCCCTCGGCTGTAATATGCTCATAAGGGCCGTGGTATCCGTGGCCGCCGGTCCCGAGATTCGGACAGGGGAGTCCTTTGAAGCTGAGCTGTGCTCCGTCGGTCCCTCCGCGGATCGGGAGGATCAATGGCTTTACGCCTGCGTTTTCGCAGGCCTTTTTCGCGTTTTCGATCAGGTGCATGCATCCGGCAATGATTTCGGACATGTTACGGTATTGATCGGTGACAGTGAGGGTGACGGTATCCTGTCCCCATTTCTGGTTTATGATATCCGCGATCTCCCTGAGGCGGCCTTTGCGCTCTTCAAACCGGGTTCCGTCATGGTCACGGATGATATACCGGAGCTGTGCCTGTGCCACGTCTCCTTTCATATCGATCAGGTGGTAGAACCCCTCATAGCCGTCTGTGTCCCGTGGCGTTTCATGTTCAGGGAGAAGGGCATTGATCTCCATAGCGACCAGGGAGGCATTGACCATAACGTCTTTTGCGGATCCGGGGTGGACATTAACGCCCCGGATGTCAAAGACCGCTTTCGCGGCGTTGAAATTCTCATACTGGATCTCGCCTTCCGTATCTCCGTCCAGGGTATAGGCGAAGTCCGCTCCGAAGGCTTCCAGATCAAAATGTTCCGCACCCATTCCGATTTCCTCATCCGGAGTAAAAGCGATGGAGATTGGCCCGTGAGGAATCTCCTCCGTAAGAATACGCTCTGCCATGGTCATGATCTCCGCGATCCCTGCTTTGTCATCGGCGCCAAGAATCGTAGTGCCGTCGCTGGTGATAAGGGTGCGCCCTTTCAGATCCTTCAGATGGGGGAACATTTCTGGGGAAAGGACCCGTCCGGACGATCCGAGCGGGAGCTCTCTTCCATTATAATCCTCGTGGAGCTCAGGGCAGATGCGCTGGCTGCAGAAGTCAGACACTGTGTCCAGGTGGGCAATGAATCCCAAAGCCGGCCTGCCTTCACAGCCGGGCGATGGAGGGATATGAGCATAGAGATAACACTGTGTATCAACTTTTACGTCCGTGATCCCCATGGTAAAGAGTTCGCGGCAGAGATGCTGGGCAAGCTCAAACTGGCAGGCGCTTGAAGGAACTGTGTCGCTGTATTCGTCGCTGGGAGTGCGGATCGTAACATATTTTAATAATCTTTCAACCGGATTCATGGTGATTCTCCTTTCTTCTTCATGCGCGGAGAGCTCCGCGCGATGCCTTTCTGTTACCTAGTATACCATAAAAACAGTAATTGACACATTCTGCCTGAGATGATATCTTTTAAAATGGATTTAACAAGGATTTAAATTAATATTAACAAAGGAGGAAAGGAAAATGCGGCAGAAGATAAAAACAGTATCTGCGGCGCTGATGATAGGGTTCGTCAGTTTTTTTCTTTCTTTCAGTGTTCACATAAACGGGACAGACGTTCAGCCGCAGGCAGACTGCGCGGGGACGCTGAGTTTTGAGGATGCCGGCTCCGAAAATCTTCGGGGAAATAAGGCAGGGTTTGAGACCGGGCTGCCGGTACTGGTATCCTGGTCGGGAAGGACAACGGGAAATGTACAGCGGCTCCTGACATTTGCAATGGCGGCCATGGCGTTTGTTTTTTGTGTGAGAAAGAAACGGGCAGGCAGTGTATGGGTACGGAGAATGGAAGCTCCGTCCTCCCGGTTTCTGCATGAACTGCTGATCCGGCTGAAAAAAGACGGGAAAAAACGCAGATGCTCCTTCGAGGGATAAAATACAGCAGATGGTCCATGCTAAAAGTGAAAAGAATGCATGGAGAGGAATGTTGCGCGCAAAATCTGCGCAGAAGGAGTTACTATGGATGTATCACTTGACTATTTTCTGAATAATATTGCGGGAAATCCGATCCTCCTGATCACGGTGCTTCTGACTTTGGGCGTGATCTTTGTAAACGGATGGACGGATGCCCCGAATGCGATCGCCACCTGTGTGACAACGCGGTGCATGAGCCCCCGCAGGGCGATTCTGATGAGTGCGGCGTTTAATTTCCTGGGCGTTTTTATCATGACTCAGATCAACAGCTCAGTGGCGTCGACGATCAGCAACATGGTGGATTTCGGAAACAGCACCCACGAGGCGCTGATCGCACTCTGTGCGGCGCTTGTGTCGATCGTGGTGTACAGTGTGGCAGCGTCGGTGTTCGGGATACCGACCAGTGAAAGCCACAGTCTGATCGCGGGACTTTCCGGCGCTGCGATCGCGATCCAGGGCGGGATCGGAGGAATCAACGGCAGCGAGTGGGTCAAGGTGCTGTACGGTCTCGTGCTCAGCCTGGCTCTCGGCTTTTTCACCGGATGGGTGGTGTGCAAGATCATCACGATCCTCTGCCGGGAAATGGACCGGAGAAAGACAAATGGTTTTTTTGCGGGCGCTCAGATTGCCGGCGCCGCGGCAATGAGTTTCATGCACGGGGCTCAGGACGGGCAGAAGTTCATCGGAGTCCTGTTCCTGGGAATCGCGTTTGCCAACGGGCAGGGATCCGTCACAGGGATGGAGATCCCGGTCTGGCTGATGATGATCTGCAGTATCGTGATGGGCGTCGGAACCAGTGTGGGCGGTGAGAAGATCATCAAGTCTGTTGGAATGGACATGGTGAAGCTGGAGCGGTATCAGGGATTCTCTGCGGATCTGGCGGGCGCGCTCTGCCTGCTGTTTTCCAGTCTTTTCGGAATTCCGGTTTCGACGACGCATACGAAGACCAGCGCGATCATGGGCGTGGGTGCGGTAAAGAGACTCTCGGCCATTAATTTCGGCGTGGTAAAAGACATGATGCTCACCTGGATCTTTACATTTCCGGGCTGCGGGCTGATCAGTTTTGTGATGGCGAAGATATTTATGTTTGTTTTCGGATAATGAGGAGGAAAAACAATGGCAAATAAACAGGATGCGTTTTATTTTGATAATTTTGCCGCTTGTGCGGGGTTTTCCTGCAAGGCGGCACACCGTCTGAAAGAGATTTTGACAGACTTTAGACCGGAGGAGATTTCAAAAAACTTTGATGAACTCCATGAAATCGAGCGTCAGGCAGACGAGGCGAAGCATCAGCTCAGCGATATGCTGGTGAAAGCCTTTATCACACCGATCGAGAGAGAGGATATCGCGGCGCTGAGCCATGATATCGATGAGGTTACGGACAAGATCGAGGATGTCCTGATCCGTGTTTATATCAATAATGTACAGCAGATCCGTCCGGAGGCGCTGCGTCTCCTGGACACAGTAATAGAATGCTGTGACGCACTTCATGAGCTTATGCAGGAGTTTCCCAATTTCAGGAAGTCAAAGAAACTTGGAGAGAAGATCATCGCGATCAATACGCTGGAGGAGAAAGCGGATAAACTTTACATTGACAGTATGAGAAACCTTCATATGGAGGAGAAGGATCCGCTGCAGATCATCGCATGGAGAGAAATCTATGACTATATGGAGAAGTGCGCGGACGCATGCGAGCATGCGGCGGATGTGGTAGGAAGCGTAGTCATGAAAAATTCATAAAGAACAGAGAAATTACCGGGGACAGTGGCAGACACTGCCCCTTTTGTTTAGCAGGAAACTTTGTCCCCTATTAAACAAAACGCTCCCCGGGATGCGCGCCCGCGCCGGGCCAAAGTCCGGCAGATACAGGTTATGTGTGCATATATCGTATGAAAAGAGGGTGAAAAAACACCATATTTTGTGTTTGGAACAATTCTTTTCCAGATGTCAAGCCTTGATATTATCGGGATGGGATGATAACATTTTATATGTCGGACGCCGAATGGGAGAAGAGGGCACATGAAAATCAGGTTTTATGATGAGAATATATATGCACAGCCTGCATCATCGGCGCGGAAAACAACAGGAAAAAAGGCAGAAAGAGGGATAGGAAAATGACAGTAGAAGAATGGCTGGGCGAAGAGAATCAGCTGGGGACAGATATCTGGACAAAAAAATACTGCAATGAAGGAGAGTCCTTTGATGAGTGGCTTGCGCGTATCAGCGGAGGGAACGAGGAGATCGCAGAGTATATACGGAAGAAAAAGTTCCTGTTCGGAGGAAGGATCCTTTCCAACAGAGGGCTGGATCAGCAGGGGAGAAAGGTAACATACTCCAACTGCTATGTGGTCGACCCGCCGGAGGACAATATCGAAAGTATCTTTGACTGTGCAAAAAAACTGGCAAGGACATACAGTTACGGAGGAGGCTGCGGGGTAGATATCTCAAAACTGAGTCCGAGAGGTGCAAAGATCAACAACGCGGCAAAAGAGACCAGCGGCTCTGTTTCATTTATGGAACTGTATTCGCTGGTGACTGCTCTCATCGGACAGAACGGGAGAAGGGGAGCTCTGATGATCTCCATTGACTGCTCCCATCCGGATGTGGAGGAGTTTATCGATCTCAAGACAGATCTTGAGAAAGTGACAAAGGCAAATATCTCTGTGAGGATCCATGAGGATTTCATGGAAGCGGTGAAAAAGAATGAAGAGTATCTCCTTCATTATAAGAGGGAGGCGACCGGAGAGATCATCGAACGCTCTGTAAACGCGAGGGATCTGTTCCACAGGATCGCAGAGACGAACTGGGATTACGCAGAACCGGGGGCGCTTTTCTGGGATCGGATCGAAGGCTGGAACCTTCTGAGCAATACAAAAGAGTTCTCCTATGCAGGAGTGAACCCCTGCGCGGAGGAGCCCCTTCCCGCCGGTGGAAGCTGTCTGCTGGGAAGCATCAACCTGTCAGAGTTTGTTATGGATCCGTTCACAGATCATGCTCAGTTCGATTTTGAAGGTCTGAAACACTGTGTTCAGGTATCTGTGAGGGCGCTCAACGAGGTGCTGGAGGAAGGTCTTCCCCTCCATCCCCTGAAAGAGCAGCAGGACAGTGTGGGACAGTGGAGACAGATCGGTCTGGGGATCATGGGTCTTGCAGACTGTCTGATCAAGCTGGGACTGACCTACGGAGAAGAGGATGCTGTGGAGATGTGCGATAACATCGGTTTCGCCATGGCAGATTCCGCTATCGCCGCTTCCGCATTGCTGGCGAAGGAAAAAGGACCTTTTGCGGCATGCAATACAGAGGAAATCATGACCACGCCGTATTTCATCGCGAACACCACGGAAAAGACGAGGGAGCTGGTGCGCAAATACGGTCTGAGAAACTCTCAGCTGCTTACGATCGCTCCCACCGGAACGCTTTCCACGATGCTGGGAATCTCCGGAGGGATCGAGCCGGTGTATGCAAACTATTATGAGCGCAAGACCGAGTCTCTCCACGGGACAGACGTCTACTATAAAGTATATACAAAGATCGTGGAGAACTATATGAAACAGCACGGTCTTAAGAATGATGCGGAGCTGCCGGACTATTTCGTGACAGCGATGACTCTGGATTACCGACAGAGGATCGACATGCAGTCAGTGTGGCAGAACCATATTGACGCGTCGATCAGCTCTACAGTGAACGTGCCGAACCGGTTTACGGTGGAGGAGACGGAGAACCTTTACATGTACGCTTATGAGAAAGGACTCAAGGGTATCACCATCTTCCGCGACGGCTGCAAGAGGATCGGAATCCTGAATACCAGCGAGAAGAAGGAAAAGGAGAGCAGGCAGGTAGTTGCGGGAGAAGGACTCAGGCGGGGCGAGATCCTTCTTGTCACAGATGATGTGGTAGGAAAGAAACGGAAACTGACCACAGGCTGCGGAAGCCTCCACTGTATCGCGCTGTTCGATCCCCATACCGGAGCACTCCTTGAGACTTATCTGAGCAAAGGTTCTACCGGTGGATGCAACAACTTCATGGTGGGACTTTCACGTATGATCTCCATCAGCGCCAGAGGAGGAATCCCGATCGAGACGATCGTCGATCAGCTGAATTCCAGCGGATCCTGCCCGTCCTACACGGCGCGGCGCGTATCAAGAAAAGATACCAGTAAGGGGGCATGCTGCCCGATGGCAGTAGGAAATGCCCTGATGGATATGTACAATGAGATGCAGGAGGAACTTGGGGCGAAAAACGAAGAAGGAACAGTGAAGACCGCGCGCAAGATCCAGAAAGCGCCGAAGCCGAAGGCTGTGAATTCGGAGGCGGAGACAGACAAGATGTACTGTCCGGAATGCGGGGAACCGCTTGTTTTTGAAGAAGGATGCAATATCTGCAAGTGCTGCGGATGGAGTAAATGTTTATGATCATTTGAGAAAAGATCGGTCAGTCTGAAGAAACTCATTTATTTGTGATCAGGGAAGATCTTTCCGAAGATCCAGTGCGTAAACGGCGCTGCGGCGAACATGTTCCAGAAAAACGCCATCGGGAAGTTCTTCAGAAGGGTTCCGACCCAGATGGCGGGAAGCTGCGAAAGCGGTGCTCCCGCCATAATAATGTTGAAAAGTATGGACGCCGCAAGACTCATTGTAGGGCACATGATGGCGACTGTGCCGGCCTGACGCAGGAGCCGGCATATATAAGGGTTGTCACTTTCCGGATCACAGTGTCTTGCGGCGAACGCAGCGCCGACCCGGTTCCCCCAGAGACTGGAAAACAAAATGACAAGAACACCCATGTAGAGCGTTTCGACTAGTGCATCCCGGAATATGATATTTGTCATATTGCTGAATCCGCCGGCTGTCAGATTTATCCCTTCCCTGATGGCGATATTGTAGACCTCCATGCCGTATGCCATGGCATAGGACATGATGATCCCGAAAATGATTCCCTGTGTTTTGCTTTTTGGTATTTGTATCTGCTCCTTTCGTATTTCGGTTAAAAAAGACGTGTGGAATTCAACTGGATTTACGCAGTAGAATGCCACACGTCAAATATTATTTTATACGATTCCCATTCAGGTATCAAAGGCAATTTTGCACAAAGTTGAAAAACTGATTGTGAAAACTGTAAACAATGTTACAGAAAAAAATGAGAGGGCATGATAATATTGACAGGAAAATAAAGAGAAAACTGCCGGCAGAACAGTGCCGATTCTCTGCCGGCATAGTCAGGACTGCAGTGTTTCAGAGGAGCAGTAAGCTTCCAGCGCTTTCTGGTCAATGATCTGGATCCAGCTTCGGTGCGGGATGATGATCTTTTCATCGCGGAGGCGTCCGAGGCAGCGGGCAGCACTTATCCGGGTTACCGCAAGGATCTCTGCGATGCTTTCCTGCGTCAGATCGATACGCCCTCTTTCTCCTGTGGGAGAGTTGCGGGAGAAAAGGTAAAGCAGATTACAGAGCTTGACAAAGGAACTGTTGTAATCCTGATGCGCGCTCTCATAAAGGAGCAGATTGATATAGGACGCATACCAGTCCACTGTGCTGAGCATGAGCTGCGGATTCTCTGTCAGCATTTTGAGAAAATCATCATTGGAAAAGCAGAGCGTTTCCATATCGGTGACCGCTGCGGTGGCAATCGACTGCTCTATTTTGAAAACAGAACGATGACAGCCGGGAAAGACTGTCCCCTCGCTGTGAAAAGAGGAAATCTTACGGGAACCGTTCTCGTGTTCCAGCGTGGTCCGGGCAACGCCGGACATGATGTAAAAGATATGTGTTACGGGTTCTCCGTAATTCCACAGATATTCATTTTTTCGAAATGTCCTTACTGTGTGGGGCTGTGAGAAAAAATATTTCTGGAAATCTCTGAAATCGTTAGAAAAATAATAGCGTGGTATCAGCATGTCTGTCACCTTCATTCAATAAATGTTCATCGGAATGTTTTCATCATAACACAGAAAATGAGTGACTACAATTAACAGAAAGGAATGGCGGATGTATGAAAAAATGTAAGATCACGGTGCTGAAGACAACACTGGATAAGGAACTTGCAGAGGAATATGGTGTTCCCGGTCTGGGAGCCTGTCCGATGATGAAAGAAGGTCAGGTCTTTTACGCGGATTACGCGAAGCCGGAGGGATTCTGCGATGAGGCGTGGAAAGCGATCTATCAGTATGTGTTCGCGCTCTCGCATGGTGCGGGAGACGGGCTGTTTTACTATGGAGACTGGATCAGAAAACCGGGGGTTGCGATCTGCAGCTGCAACGACGGGCTGCGTCCGGTGATCTTCAAGATCGAGGCGACGGAGGAAGAGTCAGAGATTGATTATACTCCGGTGCGATAGGGGAATGAGCGGGGCTGTAGAAAAAGCCCCGATTATCTTGTCTTTCGATATCCGATATGTTATTCTGTCATTATCTCAAGCGGTCGGCGTTCCTGCCGATATCTTACCGCGGGATAACAAAATTTCATGCTCAATATTTTCCGAGCAGATTTCCAATTCAGAGTACAGTTGCGGAACAGAAAAGTCCGTGTCACAGAAAGTTAAGGAGGGATGTCTTTGACTGTAAGAAATGTGTTTTAGAAAAGTAAACCCGGTAGACCGGGAGATGGTTGCACAGGAGAAATAAAGTGTATTATACTTGAAGGAGAAATTTATGGGGAAAAAGAGAATACAGTGGCATTCCGGATTTAGCGCAGCCCTTCGGATCACGCTCGGGGATGAGATGGAGTGTCTGGAAATGCAGGAAGAATATTTGTTGAGCCGCAAACCTTTACAGATGGATATCCTTATTATAAAAAAGCACGATAATATCGAAATCAGAAAAGAAATCGGAAGGATATTCCGAAAGTATAATATTATCGAATATAAGTCTCCGAAAGATTCATTGAATATTAATGATTTTTATAAGGTGTACGGATATGCCTGTATTTATCAGGCAGATACAGATACAGTGAAGAAGATAGATCCGGAAGAGTTGACGATTACTTTTGTCTGTAGTCACTATCCGAGAGAGCTGTTGAAACATCTTTTTGAAGTCCGCGGAATGAGGGCAGAGCAACAGGGAAAAGGGATTTATCTCCTGACAGGGGATGCGATACCAATGCAGCTTCTGATCACTCCGAAGCTTGAGGAGAAAGAAAACTACTGGCTCCAAAAACTGAGGACGGATCTGA
The DNA here is from genome assembly GCA_019120075.1 of Candidatus Mediterraneibacter excrementigallinarum. Classification (GTDB taxonomy): domain Bacteria; phylum Bacillota; class Clostridia; order Lachnospirales; family Lachnospiraceae; genus Mediterraneibacter; species Mediterraneibacter excrementigallinarum. Next base: position 16,939 of record DWVT01000032.1, on the reverse strand, counting down.
AAGCTGGAAAAGAAATACGTGATGTGATGAAACATTATGAAAAACATAGAAAAACAAAAGATTATGAAGCAGTGATGGATCTGATCACAAGAGCCAACTGGGAGCAGATGAAGGAGGAAAAGAAAATGTGTGAAGCGTTAAAGGAATTATTTGCCGAAGAACTGAAAGAGGCGGATAAAAAAGGTATGGAACGTGCAAAGCGAATTTTTCAACTTTCAGCGAAAGGGGTATCAGAAGAAAAAATTGCAGAAGAATGTGGAGTGCCTGTTGAGCAGGTTCATGAACTGCTCAGATAAGAGGAGTTCAAAATACGGGAAAGAGAAGGTGATTTTTTGCTTTTCAGGCAGATGAAATATTTTACCGCGGTCGTGGACTGCAACAGCTTTACAGAAGCGGCGGAACAGTGCTATATCTCGCAGTCTGCCATCTCTCAGCAGATCCGGGCGCTGGAAAAGGACCTGGGAGTGGAGCTGATCCACCGGGAGAACCGCAGGTTTTCTCTGACGCCGGCGGGAGAGTATTTTTACAATCAGAGCAAAGGTCTGCTTGAGGAAGTGGAGGATATACGCAGGGAGACGATCCGGATGGGGCAGGATGAGGAACTGCAGCTTCGGATCGGATATTCAAGGTGCTACAGCGGACAGGAGCTTCACCAGGCCGTGGCGGAATTCTCTCAGATGTATCCGGAGGTATCTATCAGCATTGTCAACGGGACCCACGAAGAACTCTATGATCTTCTCCGCTTCGGAGGAGTAGATCTGGTGCTGAATGATCAGAGGAGAGCGTTTTCAGATAAATATGCAAATTATCAGCTGCTGCAGTGCGGATGTTATGCAGAACTGTCTGTCCGGAACCGGCTTTCGTCACAGGATTCTGTTGAATTGGAAGATCTGAAGCACAGCGCGTGTATCCTGATCTCGTCCAGAGAACAGCAGAATACGGAGGAGGATTATTTCAGGAATACACTGGGGTTCGGGGGAAGGTTCCTGTTTGCAGAGAGTCTGGAGGAGGGACGCCTGAGGGTGGCGGGAAACAGAGGGTTCCTGCCCATCGAGAGTGTAGGAACCCTTCCGCCGGCGGGAACTTCCACACGACGTCTCCCGATCATGCAGAACGGGCAGCAGCTCCGAAGAAATTATTGCGTTTTCTGGGTGAAAGAACAGACGAACTATTATATAGAAGAGTTTGCAGAGCTTCTGAAAAAGTTGCTGCATGAGGAGAAGCAGGCATAAGCATGATGCAATTAATATAATGCAGGAGAGATAAGATCATGAAATACAGGGAATTGGGAAATACAGGACTTCTGGTCAGCGAGATCGGAATGGGATGCGAGGGTTTTGCGGAGGATGATTGCCGTAATACGATGAGGTTGTTTGATGAGGCGGAAAAACAGGGAATCAATTATTTTGACCTCTATGCTTCCGATCCGAAGGTGAGAGCGAGTGTGGGAGAAGCTCTGAAGGGCAGGAGAGAGAAATTTATCATTCAGTCTCATGTCTGTTCTATATGGAAGAACGGGCAGTATAAGAGGTCCAGAAAGATTGATGAGGTCAAAGCAGGGATGGAGGAGATGCTGTCGCTGCTCCAGACAGATCATATCGACGTCGGGATGATCCATTATGTGGATTCCATGAAAGACTGGCGCGAGATCGCGGACGGCCCGGTGCTTGCTTATGTGAAGGAACTGAAAGAAAAGGGGACGATCCGTCATATCGGATTGAGCAGTCATAATCCGGAAGTCGCCCTGGAGGCAGTAAAGAGCGGAGTCGTTGAGGTGCTGATGTTCAGCGTGAATCCGTGCTATGACCTGCAGCCTGCAAGCGAGGATGTGGAAGAATTGTGGGCGGAGAAAAACTATGAAGACCATCTGGTCAATATGGATCCTGAAAGACAGGAACTCTATGAGACATGCCAGCGGCTGGGCGTGGGAATCACAGTCATGAAGGCTTTCGGAGGAGGCGACCTTCTGGATGAGAAACTTTCTCCGGCAGGAAAGGCCCTGACGGTAAACCAGTGTATCCACTATGCCCTGACCCGTCCGGCTGTGGCAACCGTCCTTGCGGGAGCACACAGCGTGGAGCAGCTGCGGACCAGTACAGCCTATGAAGATGCAACGGAGGCGGAGCGTGATTATGCCATGGCGTTTGCTTCTTTCCCGAAGATCAGTTGGGAAGGGCACTGTATGTACTGCAGTCACTGCGCCCCCTGTCCGAAAAAGATCGACGTGGCATCTGTCACGAAATTTCTGAATCTGGCGAAAGCTCAGGGGACTGTGCCCGAGACAGTAAGGGAACACTACGAGGTGCTCCCTCACCACGGGGGAGAGTGCATCCGGTGCGGAGCCTGTGAGACGAGATGCCCCTTCGGAGTACCCATTATGGAAAATATGAAACAGGCAAAAGAGATATTCGGGAAGTAGCCAGTGAATGGGACGGGAATGAGACAGGAAAAGAAAATGGCTGAATTATGCACAACAGGCATGACTTCGAATGAAAGATAAGCATTAGACAGCTGCTCGGGGAAGATTTATAATGATATCGACAAAAAATAAAAGAGGAGACGATATTATGAGCAAGACACTTGTGGCATATTTTTCAGCGAGCGGAACGACAGAGCAGACGGCAAAACGGCTTGCGGAAGCGGCCGGAGCAGACCTCTATGAGATAAAACCTGCAGTTCCCTATACATCGGCGGATCTGAACTGGATGGACAAGAAGTCCCGAAGTTCTGTGGAGATGAACGACAGGGCATTCCGTCCGGAACTCGCTGACAGAGATGCGGATATTGCATCTTATGACAGAATCTTCCTGGGATTTCCGATCTGGTGGTATGTGGCTCCCACCATCATCAATACATTTCTGGAGAACTACGATTTTGCGGGAAAGGAGATCATCCTTTTCGCGACGTCAGGAGGCAGCGGGCTTGGTAAGACAGTCCAGGCACTTGCGCCGAGCTGCCCGGGAGCGGAGATAAGGGAAGGCAAGCTTCTCAATGGAAACCTATCGGTGAATGAACTGAAAAAATGGGTGGAAAGCCTGAAAAAATAATAAAAAAATAAGAGCAGAATGGGTATCTTAAAGACAGTTCAGCGTATCCATTCTGCTTTTTTGTATTATAATCACACAGCAAATTTTGTTGAACCCTGCGGGAGAATGTATTACAATTACTTCAAGATTTTATGATAATTATGGCTGGTGGGAAAATGATCGCAGTTAAAGAAATTGCCGAGATGGCAGGCGTAAGTATGACAACAGTATATAATGTGATACACGGTAATGCCAAAAAGGTATCGAAAGCTAAAATGGAAAAAATACAATCATTACTGAAAGAGTATCATTATGTACCTAAAATGGGATTAAGTGCGTTAAAAAATAATAGTTCTAAAATTATCGGGGTGGTAATCCATACTTCAAGATATTATGAGGATACGGTAATTTCGGATATGTTTTACAGCCATGTGATTGGCGCGCTTGAAGAGTCATTACGGACGGCCGGGTACTATATGATGCTTTATTCGGCGAGTGAACTGGAAGATATATTTCATATGGCACTTGCATGGAATGTAGATGGATTGATTGTTATAACATTTCGATATCAGGAATATATGAAACTGAAAGTGCTGACGAACAAACCCATAGTTGCGATTGACCTGATTGACAAGGAGAGCGGAGATTATTTTAATGTCGGACTGCAAGATGAAAATGGCGGATATATGATGACAAAGTATCTTTTAGAGTGTGGGTATCAGGACATCTTTGTATGCTCTAGGAAAAATGTCGGTGTTGATCATGATCGGTGGAATGGATTTAGAAAGGCCTGGGCAGAGAGCGGAAGAGCTTTGAAAGAAAACGATTTTATTTCATTATATGATACAGAAAATGAGAGAAATAAGAATTATAATAGAATGTTGAAATTTATTAACAGAAATATTGCATTATTTTTTTTGTCTGATATGTTTGCTGTAGAAGCGATGCACTATTTTCAAAGCCATGGAGTGGACATTCCAAATGAACTTGGAATAGCCGGTTTTGATGACAGCCCTCTTGCAAAATATTGTTACCCTCGCTTGACTACGGTGAGACAAGATATAAGCGAAAAAGGAAAGTGCGCAGTAGATATGTTGATAGCTGTTCTGGAGGGGCGAATGGAGGGAAAGGCAGAGGTCAGACAGCCGGTAAAGCTGGTGAAAGGTGATTCTGTAAAAAAAATAATTTAAAAATATCATGTACAGGAATTAGATTAAAATAATTCCTGTATTTTTTTGTATGCCGATAAGTTGTATATAAAATTTACACAAAAACAATGAAAAAACTTGTATAAAAAGTAGGTTTTATATAAAACCTTTGATATATACAACAGACAATGATATAGTAGGAAACACAAAGAAAGCAGAAAAAGGACAAGGAGGTTATTGTTAATGAACAGATCTAAAAAAGGATTTTGGATATTCATTTTCCCGGCGTTATTTGCATTTACGGTTGTCCAGGTAATTCCTACGCTTATGGGAATAGGATATTCATTTACTGACTGGAATGGCATAGGAACTACAAAGAATTTTGTCGGTTTGAAAAATTATATTACAACTTTGACGGATGATGCACTATTTCGACAGGCGTTTGTTTTTACATTCTTATTCTCAATATGTGCAGTTATTTCAGTAAATGTAATCGGATTTGCTTTGGCGCTTTTGGTGACACAGAAGATAAAAGGGGCAAACCTTCTGAGAGGAATTTTCTTTATGCCGAATCTGATTGGTGGAATCCTGCTTGGATTTACCTGGCAGTTCATTTTCGTACAGGTTTTTGAAGCGGTTGGAGAAACTTTTAATATTTCATGGCTGCAAGGCTGGCTGACAGATCAAAATACAGGTTTTATCGGTCTTCTTATAGTAGTTACCTGGCAACTGTCAGGTTATATGATGATGATCTATATTGCACAGATTCAGAATATACCGGATTCGGTTCTTGAAGCGGCTAAGATAGATGGAGCTACTGGCTGGAAGCGGCTGAAGTCAATCATTTTCCCTTTGATGATGCCGGCATTTACGATTGGATTATTCCTTTCTATTTCTAATTCATTTAAACTGTTTGACCAGAACCTTTCTTTAACGGGTGGAGGACCGGTAAACAGCACACAGATGTTAGCCCTTAATATTTATAATACAGCATTTGGCGAAAACAGATTTGGGTTGGCTCAGTCGAAGGCTGTTATTTTTATGATCGTAGTTATGGCTATTTCGATTATTCAGCTTACGGTTACAAAGAAACGGGAGGTTGAAGCGTAATGAAGAAAAGAAGTTACATGAAAAAAGGAATTCTTATTGTCATTGGTATTGTTCTGGCACTTATATTTGTGGCTCCTGTTTTGCTCCTGATAAACAGTTCCTTTAAGTCGCTTCAGGAAATTTACATTGACATTCTGGCTTTACCACAGAAGTTTACATTGAATAATTACATACAGGCTTTTGAACAGATGGATTTCCTGCCATCCCTCGTAAATTCGCTTTTGATCACAGTGTTGTCAACGGTTTTGATTCTGCTTGTTTCATCCATGGCAGCATGGGTGCTTGTGCGATATAAGACGAGATCCAGCAAGGTGTTGTTTCTCGTTTTCTCATCTGCTTTGCTTATTCCTTTTCAGTGTGTGATGCTACCACTTGTGGATGTTATGAGTAAACTTAACCTGATGAATCGACCAGGTCTCATATTTATGTATGTTGGATTTGGATGTAGTATGTCGATCGTACTTTTTCATGGTTTTATCAAAAATATTCCGGCAGAGCTGGAAGAGGCCGCGACGATTGACGGATGTAATATGTTTCAGACTTTTTTTACGATAGTGATACCACTACTCAAAGGAATTATGGCTACGGTTGCGGTTATTAATGTGATGTGGATTTGGAATGATTTCCTGCTACCTTCTCTTGTGATCAACAAAAACGGTATGCAGACGTTGCCGTTACGGACATATCTATTTTTCGGACAGTATTCGAAAAAATGGGATTTAGCAACGGCAGCACTGGTGCTTTGCATGATACCAATTATCATTTTCTATCTGAGTTGTCAGAAATATATAGTGAAAGGTATCACTGCCGGTGCAGGAAAATAAAAATATGCGAGGAATTGAAATGAAACGGGATTGGTGGAAAGAGGCGGTGGTATATCAGATTTATCCGCGCAGTTTTAAAGACAGTAATGGGGATGGAATAGGAGATATCCCAGGTATTATAGAAAAACTGGATTATATAAAAGAACTGGGCGTCGATATCATATGGCTTTCTCCGGTATATCGTTCTCCCAATGTGGATAATGGATATGATATCAGTGATTATAAGGATATCATGGAAGAATTTGGGACAATGGAAGATATGGATGAATTGATTTACCAGATGCATAAAAAAGGATTAAAACTGATGATGGATATTGTCATCAATCATACATCCGATGAACATGAATGGTTTAAAAGAAGCTGCCGGGGAGAAGAACCATATACAGATTATTATATATGGAAAAAAGGAAAAAATGGAGGACCACCGAATAACTGGGGCTCTTATTTTGGAGGATCGGCATGGGAATATTGTGAATCGCGAGATGCCTATTATTTACATATGTATGCGAAAAAACAGCCAGATCTGAACTGGGAAAATCCTAAAGTACGTGAAGAAGTGAAGAAGATGATGATCTGGTGGCTGGAGAAAGGAGTGGACGGGTTTCGCCTGGATGTGATCAATTTAATTGCGAAAGATCAGAGATTTCCGGACGGAGAAAAAAAACCGGGTGCACCTTTTGGAAATATGATTCCATACACACATAACGTGCCAAAAGTACATAAATTTCTAAAGGAACTGAACAGGGATGTTTTTTCAAAGTATCCAATTGTGACAGTCGGAGAAACTTTGGAGACAACAGCGGAAGATGGAAAAAAATACGCTGGGTTTAACGAACATGAACTGAATATGATATTTACTTTTGAGCATATGAATGTTGACAATGGTGAAAATTCAAAATGGTCGGATGAGCGATTTCGATTAACAAAGCTAAAAGAGATTATGAATCGCTGGCAGACAGAACTTCAGGGAATTGCTTGGAATAGTCTGTACTGGAATAATCATGATCAGCCAAGAGTCGTGTCACGCTTTGGAAATGACCGTGACTTCTGGTCCAGATCAGCAAAAATGCTGGGGACATGTCTTCATATGATGCAGGGAACACCTTATATTTATCAGGGTGAAGAGATTGGTATGACAAATTGTAGCTTTGAAAATATACAACAGTATGAAGACGTAGAATCTGTGACAGCATTCAGGCAGCATACAGAACTGATGGGGGAAGATCCAAATTATATGATGAGGTGTATCCGAAAGAAAAGCAGAGACAATGCCCGGACAGTAATGCAGTGGGATGCTGGACCGTTCGGCGGATTTGGAACTAATGGGGTATGGTTCGCACTTAATCCCAACTATAAGCAAATTAATGTCGGAAGCCAGGTGGAAGATAAAGATTCCATACTAAATTATTATAAGAAATTAATACAACTGAGAAAGAAGTATCCAATAATAGTTTATGGTGATTATGAATCTCTATTTGCGGACAGTGAAAAAAATTTTTGCTACATAAGAAAATATGAGAGGGAAGAACTTTTGATTTTATGTAGCTTTTCAGAGAGCCTTCAGGAAATCAGCGTACCGGTACGATATCAGGGAAGGAGGGGGAAAATTCTTATTACGAATATGACCGGTGAAACTAATATGAATATGGATCAATGTCAGTTATCTGAAAGAACTGTACTGGAACCATATGAAGCAAAAGTAATCTTATATGAATACCTATAAAAGGACAAGGAGGAACAATAATGAAAAAGAAAGTAGTGAGTATTCTGATGGTTGTGGCAATGACGGCGGGAATGCTGGCAGGTTGTGGGAGCGGGAGTAGCTCATCTTCCGATCAGGTAACGATCAACCTGTACCAGAATAAAGCGGAAATATCCACGCAGCTTCAGGGAGCTGTGGATAAATACATGGAGGAAAACCCAAATGTGAAGATTAATCTGGAAACGATTTCTGGAAATGACTACAATACGAATTTGAAAGCAAAATTGATCAGTGATAATTCAGTCGACATTTATGCGTTGGGTGACAATGTGACAAATATGACGGATTACGTAGAAGATTTAAGTGATGAGCCATGGGTCGAGTATGCTGTTGACGGAAGTTTGGAAGATGTGACACTGGATGGAAAGGTATATGGAATGCCGGTCAGTGTAGAGGGATATGGTCTTGTCTACAATAAAGAAATATTTGAAGCAGCAGGAATAGATGCGTCAACTCTAACAAGTTATGATGCGATAGATCAGGCGTTTGCAAATCTGCAGGATCAGATTGATTCAGGAAAATTAAAAGACAAATACCCTCAGCTTGAAGCAGTTGAAGAATATGCCGCAAAGGATACATATATTCCGGGACTTCATACATTAAATGTGCCGCTTGCAAATGAATACTCCAGCGCAACTGAGTTGAGAAACTCAGATGAATTGGGATTAAAATATACAGATGGATTTAAAGACCTGCTTGATCTTTTGACAAAATATACGTCGTCAAAAGATGATCTGTCAAAGTTGAATGCTGTAGACTTTTCTACGGCAGTCGGTGGAGGACTCGCAATTGAGCGTGTTGCTGTAACACAGCAGGGAAACTGGATCGGACCCGAATTAAAAAATATATCTGAAGAAGTAGCAAACAAAATGGGAATGCTTCCGATACCGTTAAAAGGAGTAAAAGAGGATTGCATTGCTACGGGAATTTCGATATATTGGTGTATAAACAGTAAGTCTGATGACAAAGTAAAAGAAGCTTCCAAAGAATTTCTGAATTGGCTATTCCAGTCTGATGAAGGAAAACAGATTGTAGTTGATGATCTGGGATTTGTTCCTGCTTTTTCAAACTATGATGGTATAGAGATTACAGATCCGCTGTCAAAAGAAGTGAAGAGATATATTGACGAAGGGAAGACAATGCCTTGGGTAATGGGTGGATTCCCATCAGGATATGAACCTCTGGCGGCAGCAGATATCCAGGGATACTTCAGCGGACAATATACATTTGATCAGATGGTTGATCATCTGAAAGCTGATTTTGCGGAGCTCAAGAGCGAAAATTAGAATAAAAATGGAAAGGGCGGGCATTCCAGAGCACACCGATGTGCGGGGAATGCCTGCGCGCATAAGGTGATAAGATGGAGAGATACAGACCTAAAATACATTTCTCAGCAGAAAATTATATTATTAATGACCCGAATGGTTTGGTTTACAATAAGGGAATTTACCATCTCTTTCATCAATATAATATTGAAGAGCAGATACATTGGGGACATGCTGTGAGCAGAGATCTTGTACACTGGAAAAGAGTGCAAATTGCGTTATTCCCGGATGAGATTGGTCAGATCTGGTCCGGAAGTATAGTTGTAGATGAAGAAAAAGACAGGATGATAGCTGTGTTTACATACAGTGAACATGAAACAAAAAAGCAGAGTCAGGGGATTGCTTTTAGTTATGACGATGGTATGACCTGGGAAAAATATCCTGGAAATCCGGTACTTACAAGTTCACGCAAAGATTTTCGGGATCCTAAGGTGATACGCTGTTTTGATAAATGGGTTATGGTATTATCAGGAGGCGACTGCGTTTTATTGTATCAATCAGAAGATCTCATAAACTGGAAATATCTGTCTTCATTTTCCGGTACAGAAGAAAGTCATTGTGGAGTCTGGGAGTGCCCGGATCTGTTTCCCATGAAGATGGCGGATGAAGAAAAATGGATATTGACTGTAAGTATAAATAACGGATCCCCAGCAGGTGGAACTGGTATGCAGTATTTTACGGGAACATTTGATGGTGCCGAATTTAAAACAGATCAGGAACAGCCAAATGGAAGGTGGTTGGATTTTGGGAAGGACTTTTATGCAGGGGTTACATGGAATCACGTCCCAGATGGAAGACGCCTGATGATTGCGTGGGCAGATAACTGGCAATATCGCGATTATCTTCCGACAATACCTTTCAAGGGACAGATGTCGTGTGTGAGGGAATTGACTTTATGCAAAAAGGAAGATGGATATTATATAAAGCAGATGCCTGTAAGAGAAATGGACATGCTACGCAGAAACAAAAAAGAGTATAAAAAAATACATATCGGTTCCGGGGAAGAATGGATTTTAGGTACAAATAAAGAATGCCTGGAGTTAGATCTTATATGCAATGTAAAGAGCATAGAAGCAGAAAAATTTGGCATCTGTGTGGGAACTGGAAAAGGGAAAAAATTCCAGATAGAGTTTGATGTTAAAAACCAGACATGTCTCGTTGATCGGAGAGATTCCGGAGTAAATGCTCATGAAAATTTTCCGGGTGTGTATTGGGGAAAAGTGGATTTTGGTAAAGAAAAATTTTCTTTAAAAGTAATTTTAGATGTATCACAGATAGAACTTTTCGTGAACGAAGGAGATTTGGTGATGACCAATCTCGTATTTCCTGAAGCAAGTTATGAACTAAAACTTTATGCAGAAAATGGAGAAATATTGATAGATTCGTGTAAGATATTTGAATTAGATCAGTGTATGTAGAATAAAACGTCCGGCTATAGTTTTAAACTATAGCCGGATATTTTTTATATGTATTGGCGGAAAATAGAACCGGTATGATAGGATAGTCGCAGAAACCAGGAAAGAAATTAAGAAGATATCAGGAGCGGCAGTCCGGCAGGAAGCAGAACTGCAGAGTTAAGGAGGAATTCATCATGGCAGACATCAGGAAATCAGAAAACTGGGGTTTTGAGACAAAGCAGATTCATATCGGACAGGAGCAGGCAGATCCGGCGACAGGCGCCAGGGCAGTCCCGATCTATGCATCCACATCCTTCGTGTTTGAGGACTGCCGTCATGCGGAGGATCTGTTCGCTCTGAAGCAGTCGGGAAATATTTACGGCAGGATGACCAATCCGACGGAGGAAGTGTTCGAGCGGCGGATCGCAGCATTGGAGAACGGGACAGCAGCGCTCGCGACTGCGTCAGGCGCGGCGGCGATCACCTACACTTTTCAGGCGCTGGCAAAGGCAGGAGAGCATATTGTGGCGTCTAAGACTATCTATGGGGGAACCTATAATCTTCTGGCACATACTCTGCCCCTGACCAGCGGCATCACAGCCACGTTTGTGGATCCGGAGGAAAAGGGAGCGTTTGAGGCAGCGATCCGGGAGAATACAAAGGCGATTTTTGTGGAAACGCTGGGAAATCCCAATTCCAATGTGGCGGATCTGGAGGAACTTGCCGGAATCGCGCACAGGCACGGGATCCCGCTGGTGGTGGACTCTACCTTTGCCACCCCTTATCTGATCCGGCCTGTTGAATACGGTGCGGATATTGTGATCCATTCCGCCACAAAATTTATCGGCGGACACGGAACGACTCTGGGCGGAGTGATCATTGAGGGAGGAAATTTTGACTGGAAAGATTCCGGAAAATATCCCTGGATTTCTGAGCCCAATCCCAGCTACCACGGAGTCTCATTTGTGGATGCGGCTCCGGGAAGCGCTTTTGTCACATATGTGAGGGCTGTGCTTCTCCGCGATACGGGGGCTGTGCTGTCGCCCTTCCATGCATTTCTTCTCCTTCAGGGCCTGGAGACACTGTCTCTGCGCGTGGAGCGGCATGTGGAAAACGCACTGAAGATAGTGGAATATCTGGCAGCGCATCCACTGGTGGAGGCGGTTCATCACCCGTCTCTTGAGAGCGAACCGACCCATGCGCTGTATGAAAAATACTTTCCGAACGGAGGAGGATCTATTTTCACATTCGAGATCAAAGGGGATGGAGATACGGCGAAGAAATTTATCGATCATCTTCCGATCTTTTCTCTGCTTGCAAATGTGGCGGATGTAAAGTCTCTGGTGATCCACCCGGCGACCACAACACACAGTCAGTGCACCCCGGAAGAACTGAGAGAACAGGGAATTCGGCCGAACACGATCCGCCTTTCCATCGGGATCGAAAAAGCAGAGGATCTGATCGCCGCGCTGGAGTCGGCATTTGACGCGGTCAGCTATTGACGAACGCAGTAGAAAGAGCTAAGATAACGTCGGTGTCAAAGGAAACAGAGATCCTGTTTCCTTTGACACCGACGTTATCTTATACAAGAAATACAGGGGTGACTGAAAGTGAAACACAGTAAATATGAGATTGATATGTGCAACGGATCCATCATGGACAAGCTGATCTCGTTTTCTCTGCCGCTGATGATCTCCAGCATCCTGCAGCTGATGTTCAACGCAGTGGACATCATCGTGGTAGGACGGTTTGACAGCAGCCAGGCTCTTGCGGCGGTGGGATCGACAACAGCGCTGATCAGCATTTTCACAAATCTTTTTATCGGGATATCTCTGGGGGCAAATGTCCTGGCGGCAAGATATTTCGCGGCGGGGCGGGACAGAGAAATGTCGGAATCGGTACATACCTCGATCGCGCTTGCGCTGGTCAGCGGGATCATTATGATCTTTGTGGGGATCGGCATGTCCAGGTTCGCTCTGGAACTGATGGACACGCCTGCAGATGTGATCGATCTTTCTGTGACATATATGCGGATCTATTTCGGCGGGATGCCTTTCTTCATGCTTTATAACTATGGCGCCGCGATCCTTCGGGCGGTGGGAGATACAAAACGTCCGCTGATGTTCCTTGCTGCCGCGGGAATGGCAAATGTGGCGCTGGACCTGCTGCTGGTGATCGTGATCCCGCTGGGTGTAGCCGGCGTTGCCATCGGTACGGTCAGTTCCCAGTTCATTTCCTGCATCCTGGTCCTCCGCTGTCTTTATAAGTCGGAGGGAAGCTATCAGCTCCGGTTTTCGAAGCTGACCTTGAAATGGGTCTACATGAAGCGGATTTTCCAGGTGGGAATCCCGGCAGGGATCCAGAGCACGGTGATCAATTTTTCAAACGCACTGCTCCAGTCCTCTGTCAACTCCTTCGGATCTACGGCGATGGCCGGTTATACGGCGGCGAACAATATCCTGGGATTTCTCTATGTGTCGGTGAACGCGGTCACCCAGGCATGCATGAGTTTTACCAGTCAGAACTACAGTGTTGGAAAACAGAAGCGTATGGACCGTGTGCTTCTGGACTGTGTGATCCTTTCGGCAGGAGCGGCGGCCGTTCTAGGAGTGGGCGCCTATGTGTTCGGAACACAGCTTCTTGGAATATATACTTCGGATAAGGAAGTGATCCGATGCGGACTGGAGATCCTGTCAATCACAACGGTTCCCTATTTCCTCTGCGGGATCATGGATCTGATTCCCGGCGCTCTGCGGGGAATGGGGCATTCAGCGGTACCGATGGTGCTGTCCGTGATCGGTACGGTGGGAACCAGAGTCCTGTGGATCTATGTGTTCTTCCCGCATCACAGGTCATTGTATTTCCTGTTTATTTCCTACCCGGGATCCTGGATCGCGACCATCATCATGCAGGCGGTCTGCTTCTGGTTTGTGAGGAAGAAGTGCATCCTGCAGCTTCAGGCGCGGGCCCGGGAGGCGTGAAAAAGCAAAGGTAACTGAACGGATAATGGACAGAGAAAGAAGAAGGAGCGGAGAACAGTATGTTTTACGGGAAGATCCCCTTCATTTTTTCTGCTGTCACCAGTTTCCGGAGTGCGACGATATAAGCCGCCATCCTGAAGGTACAGTGACATTCTTCTGTTACGTCAAGGATGCTCTGGAAAGATCTGCTCATCAGTTTCTCCAGCATTTCATTAACCTGATCCCGATCCCAGGTCAGCTCCTGAATGTTCTGTACCCATTCGAAGTAAGAGACGATGACCCCGCCGCTGTTGGCGAAGATATCCGGGATCAGCGTGATTCCTCTTTTTTCCAGGATAGCGTCAGCCTCCTCGGTGGTCGGTCCGTTGGCGGCCTCTACGATACAGGAACAGTTCAGATCTCCTGCATTCTCGGCTGTGATCTGATTCTCCAGAGCAGCAGGAACGAGCACGTCGCATTTGCAGGTGAGGACTTCTGCATTGGAAATATGCTCCACACCCGGCGCGTCATAGTCCTTCAACAGAGCGCCATCCTTTTCCAGGAAGACGGAGATCGTATCGATATCAAGGCCGTCTTTGCAGAACAGCCCTCCGGAAACGTCGCTTATAGCCAGGACTTTTACCCCTCTGTGATAGAAGACCCGTGCAGCGTTGGTGCCCACATTCCCCATGCCCTGAATGGCAACGGTAGTGCCTGCAAGTTTTTTCCCGCTCAGAGCGAGCAGAAGTTTTGTGCTGATCACGACACCCCGGCCTGTTGCGGAATTTCTTCCTCTGGAACCTCCCAGCTCAACCGGTTTTCCGGTCACTACGCCGGGGCAGGGATGTCCTTTCAGCTGGCTGTAGGTATCAAGCACCCATGCCATGGTCTGTGCATTGGTATTAACATCCGGCGCAGGGATATCAGTATCGGCACCGATGATCGGGGCGATGGCAAAGGTGTAACGGCGTGTCAGATTACGGAGTTCTCTTGGGGAAAGAGTGTGAGGATCCACCTGGATCCCGCCCTTTGCTCCGCCGTATGGAATGTCGGCGACAGCACATTTCAGGGTCATCCATGTGGCAAGTGCCTTTACCTCGTCCAGATCGCAGTTCTGATGATAACGGATCCCGCCCTTGAAGGGGCCGCGGATGTTGGAGTGCTGGACACGATACCCTTCGAAAACTCTGACAGTACCGTCATCCATCTCAACAGGAAGATATACTTTTGTCTCCCGCTGGGGATTTTTCAGTATCTCGAACATGGACTGATCGATATGACCAAGCTCCATTGCTTTTGTCATTGTATCGATCACGTTGGTATATGGATTGTAAGAATGTGACATTTTCTGATTCTCCTTTGCTGCATGTTTTGTTGCTGCGCATCAACTGAATGCAATGGTATGACTTTGCATGATCTAAGTCAATATGACCGGTTAAGAACGAGAAATATTTATTTTTTTCAGCAAACACTCTTAAAATTGGAAGAAATTCAGGGGGTTCACTTAAAAAATTTAAGTATGATTGACAAAAACAATATTGAATGATATGGTATTAAAAAATATTTGTACTATATAGAAAGATTACAAAGGCGTATTCAGAAATGGATGCGCTTTTTTTTTCTGTCCTGATTTATCAGAAAAAGCCATATTGACTGAGAAAAAGGAGAAAAGGATCATGAAACATGAAAAGCTGGATACAGTGGACAGGATCATACTGGATATTCTGCAGGAAAATGCCAAGATACCTTTAAAAGAAATTGCAAATAAAGTTTATCTTTCCACACCGGCTGTGTCGGCGAGGATAGAAAAGATGGAGCGGGAGGGAGTTATCACGGGGTATCACGCCCAGATAGACCCGTCAGCGCTGGGTTATCACATCAAGGCACTGATCAACCTTGAGGTCCCGCCGGAGGATAAGAAGGATTTCTATCCTTTTGTCAAAGAGTGCGGCAATGTGATCGAATGCAACTGTGTGACAGGGGACTATTCCATGGTGCTGGAGGTGCTTTTCCCGAGCACGGTGGAACTGGATCAGTTTATCGGAGAACTGCAGAGATTCGGGAGGACAAAGACGCTGATCGTC
This sequence comes from Candidatus Mediterraneibacter excrementigallinarum, assembly GCA_019120075.1. GTDB lineage: Bacteria > Bacillota > Clostridia > Lachnospirales > Lachnospiraceae > Mediterraneibacter > Mediterraneibacter excrementigallinarum. The sequence goes on along the minus strand of DWVT01000032.1, from coordinate 1,303 downwards.
TTTTCCACGTCAGTCGAACACCGGGGAATCCCGGCAGAGGAGGGGACGATGCAGTATGGAGGAGGATGATGAGTGAAGAACTGTTTGCCGGACTGGAGAACATTTTCCCTGACATCTGCCCGGACCGGAAGGAATTGTTCGGTATGTTTCGGGTGACAGAGCCGGAGGATCTGTGGTACTGTAATAATGAGCAGACCGGGGAGACATGCTGCGGGTTTTTACGGGAATGAAAGCGGCAGTTTCCTGATTTTTGAAAAAGGAGCCGAAAACAATGCATGATATCTGGAATCCCTGGCACGGGTGCAGAAAATGCTCCGAGGGGTGAGAAAACTGTTATATGTATTTCCTGGACCGGATGCGGGATCAGGATGGAAGCCGGATCTATCGCACAAAGGGCGGCTTCCGCTATCCCCTGTCCAAAGACCGGCAGGGAAGATATAAGGTGAAGAGCGGAGAAATGATCCGGGTCTGTATGACCTCGGATTTTTTTCTGGAGGAGGCGGACGCCTGGCGGGACGAGGCGTGGGCAGTCATGCGCCGGAGGCGGGACGTGAAATTCTTTCTCCTGACAAAGCGGCCGGAGCGGGTCGCTTCCTGTCTGCCCTATGACTGGGGCGAAGGCTGGGATCATATCTTTTTTAATGTGACATGCGAGAACCAGAGGCGAGCGGATGAGAGGATCCCGATCCTGTTTGAACTTCCGTTCCAGCACAAGGGGATCATGACGGCGCCGCTGGTGGGACCGGTGGACCTTGAAAAGTACCTTCCCGAGGGACAGATCGAGCAAGTACTCTGCGGCGGGGAGAATTATGACGGCTCCCGTCCGTGCAGATATGAGTGGGTAAAACTCTTAAGCGATCAGTGCCGGGCATATGACGTCACCTTTGACTTTATCGAGACAGGCACATATTTTGTGAAAGACGGAAAGACATACCGGATCCCTGACAAGCGTACCCAGTCCGTCCAGGCGTACCGCTCCGGATTGAGCTTTCAGGGAAGAGAGATCCGGTTTCATCTGACAGATGAATGGGGATATGACATTCCGGAGAAAAATCTTTATGTTCCCCGCTATCATCCGGTCACGTGCAGGGAGTGCGGAAGCAGACTGACCTGCAACGGATGTTCGGAGTGCGGGAAGTGCAGCTGACCGGGAAAAAATGATTGATTGTATGCAAATATGGTGATAGTCTGTATATCAGATGGGAGATGACTCCCATCTGATATACGCTCCGCTAGGGCGCTGAACGTAGTGGAACGAAGAGCGCAGGGATTCGGAGATGTATTATGTCAGCTAAAGCTGACC
>DWVT01000031.1 GCA_019120075.1 Candidatus Mediterraneibacter excrementigallinarum | reverse complement strand
TCAAACACTGCCTTTATCGTACAGTTTTCTTCCACACCGCCGTATACGAGAAGGAATCCGCCTTCTGCCGTACAGGGCTGTGCGGAGATCTCCAGGCTCCCGCCTTTCGCCGCTGCGATGGTCTTCACTCTGCCGGAGAACCCTTCCGGCATCCTTTTCAGATCTTTTTCTGTAAAACGGATTTCTCCGTTCTCCGGAAGCACATACTTTTCCAGCAGTTTTTCCATAAATTCAAAATATTCCCTGTCATCCAGATCCAGAATTCTCCGGTACGCCTTCTGAAGGATCTCCCGGATCACATCCTGCTTCGCTGCAAGATATGCCTGCTTTTTCTGCATATCCTGAGCCGATGCCGCCCGGGAAGCATAATTCAGCGCATCTTTTTCCGCCTGTGAGGCGATCTTCAGAGCCTGCGCCTCTGCCTCTTCCTGCGCATTCTTCAGGATCTTCTGCGCCTCCTCCTGCGCCTTCGCGAGGATCTCCTGCGCAGATGTTTCCGCCTCCTTCAGGATCTGGGCTTTCATCTTGTCCAGTCCACTCATTGCCAGCGCCTCCTATACCTGAATTCCGCTCACTGCAAGGAAGGAAATCAGCAGAGCAAGAATAGCGTAGGTCTCAACCATGGCCGGAAACAGCATCGCCTTACCGAACTGATCCGGTTTTTTTGCCACGATTCCGATGGCTGCCGCCGCCGTTTTGCCCTGTGCGATGGCGGAGAGCAGTCCCACCACGCCGATGGGAAGACACGCCGCAAGGATGAGAAGCCCGGTCTGAACGGACAGATCTGCAAGGCCTCCGCCCAGCACCCCGATTTTTGACAGGGTGATGAATCCGATCAGCAGTCCGTAAAGTCCCTGCGTACCGGGAAGGAGCTGGATGATCAGAACTTTTGCGAATTTGCCCGGGTCCTCCGTGACGACGCCTGACGCCGCCTGACCCGCAATGCCTACGCCGATGGCTGAGCCGGTACCTGAAAGGAGAACAGCCACAGCCGCCCCAAGTAATGCATAAACGATTCCTAATTCACTCATGATAAAGTTTCCTCCTTAACATCTGCATATTTTGTATTTTCCTTAAAAGGATGGAACGGCCGGCCGCCGCCCTCGTAAAATTTCCCGAAAAACTCCACAAACTGAAGACGGTTCGTGTGCACATATGCGCCCAGAAGATTGATCGCCAGGTTCATGGAATGTCCCACGAGAAAGATAATGATAAAAAAGATGACTCCGATCACATTGTTGGGGAGCATGCTTCCCATCTGGTTGATGACCGACGCGATAACGCCTGTCGCCAGTCCCAGCGCCAGAAGCCTGGAGTAAGAGAGCACGTCGCTGAGCCATCCGGTAATATTGTACAGGTCATATGCGCCGAGTGCGATCCTCAGCGCCGGATTTTTATTGCTGCGTCCGGACATGAGTACGATGCCGATGGCTCCTGCCGCCGCCAGCACCTTTGCCAGCGTATTCAGCGCCACCGGGAATACGATCTCCATCTGTGAGATCGAGGCGAACAGACTGCTTGGAAGGAGCATCAGAATCAGTCCGATCAGGAGCATGAACCAGAGCACCACATCACAGAAGAAATCCATATATTTTCTGTCTCTGATGCAGAGATATCCCTTGATCGCCAGCCCGGTAAACAGGTGGATCACCCCGAAAAGGAGTGAGTACAGCAGGAGTTTCATCGGTTCATTCAGCGGAACGAACCAGAGCGCCGGGGGCGTGATCGTCCTCCCGAAAAACTTTGCCGACACGATATCCACGATATTTCCGAAATATCCTCCGAACAGGACTCCCCACACAACAGTGGAGATCCCGCAGTAGAAAAACAGTTTCAGTGATTTTTTCATCCCCGCTGACATCCTGGGGAATCTCCATACCAGAATTCCGCACACCACCGTGACGATAAGCCCGTATGCCGCGTCCGAGAGCATCATCCCGAAAAAGAACACATAGAAGAAGGACATGATCGTTGTAGGATCGATCTCCCCTTTCGCCGGCAGCCCATAGGACTCCACAACACCTTCCATATTCGCGGAGAATGGATTGTTCTTCAGGATCACCGGTGCCTCCTCGTCTTCTTTCAGATCTTCGATATCCACCGCGCACTCGTATTTTCCGGCCAGATACTCCGCCACTTTCTGTGCACAGCTGCGCGGGATATATCCGCTTATGACAAATGTCCTTCGGGACTGGGGCAGCTGCCCGAGCACGGCGTATTTGTCCGCCCTCACCCGGTAATAGTCCGCCACAATCTTCAGTTTTTCCCTCTGATCCGCATATCCCCGGATCTCCTCTTCGATCTGGGCGATCCGCTGTCTGCAGTCGGCGATCTGTCCTTCCAGCTCCTCCTTCTGATACGCAGGAACGTCGTCCCATATCTGAGCCGGTCTGGCAAAGCCTTCACTCCTCAGCGCTTCCTCCACCTGTGCCGCGTCCTCCCTCATGCAGACCACGGCAAGATAAACGGCGCTCTGCTCCGATGAGACGATATGGACGTCGGTCCCCACCGCATCCGGTACTTTTTCCGCGATCACCTCGCAGATCCTCTCCATCGTCATCTCCCCGGGCATGGATCCCAGGAGCATGGCCGTCCTTCTCGTTCCCTTCTGCTTCATCGGCACATCCAGGGGAAGCCATGGAGTCAGGCTCTCAATGCTGTTCTCCAGTTTCGTGATGGAGGCAAGCTGTTCCGCTCTCTCCCGGTCCAGGTCATAGAGCGCCTTCGCCGTTTTCAGAAGTTCTCTCCGCTCAGCCTGAACCTCCTTCTCTGTCTCCGGCTCGATCAGTTCTTTTCCCTCCAGAGATGAAAATATGCTTTTCTTCTCCGGGGCATATTTCTCCAGGATCTCCAGAGCCTGATCCGCAGATGATGCCGCCTTTTCAAATCCCAGCTTCTGCCCTGCAGTATCCATCCGGACGAAATCCGGGTCCTCCCCGATCACATGGTTTACTTCCAGGGCGCCAAAACTCTGCAGTTTCTCAAGAATCGCTTTCCTGTCTTTCTTCATGGCACAGATGCTGATCCGCTGCATCTCAAGTACTGCCATAGTCTTATCCCCTCCTTTCCGTTATGCTGCTCACACTGCCTGTGAGATCACAAGCCCGACTGCCTCCTCTTCTCTCTCAAGGGCAGCCGCTTTAAGCTGCCGTATCTCATCGTCAAGCGCCCGCGTGTCCTCTTTTCCGGCTTCTTCCGCCTTCTTCTCTGCATCCTCTGCAACTTTCAGAGCATTTTCCCGCGCTTTGCTCAGTATCTCATCTTTGAGTATCCCGGCTTTTTGCCCGGCTTCTTCTATGATCTTTCTGCTTTCTTCCTCAGCGCTTCGCACGATTTCATCGGCCTTTTTTTCCGTCTCCCGGATCTCCCGGATCGTCTCCTCGACCATATCATTCCACCACCTTTCCTGTCTTTTTCCGCTGTCTCTGCCGCAATGCACAGTCATCCGGATGTTCTTTCTGCACTATGATACATATTACCAAGTTATTTTTTCCAATAATTCTGTGTTCATACTGATAATATTTTGTGCATTTTTTATAGAGAGTATAGGGCTATTATATAACACACTGGTATATTTTTCAAAACTTTTATGTTCCGACAACCAACCAGCTGTATCTTATTTTTTCATATTTCTTTCCCGGTGCGCTGTGTCCAGTTGGCGGCGGCGCCGATCAGATTGGCGTCATTTCGGAAAGCGCAGACATTGATATGCGGCGTAATGACACGGGTTCCCACGGCTGCTTCCACCTGCCTCACGATCTCTCCAAGCTCTTCCTCCAACCGGGGGATAAACTCTTCCCTGCTGCTGATCCCGCCTCCCAGGAGGATGATCTCAGGGTCATAGACATGCTGGATGTTATAAATCCCTTCAGCAAGATTATGATAAAATCTATCAATAAACCAGACGCACTCTTTATTTCCTTTCTCTGCTTCCTCAAAGACTTTTTTCCCGTTCCATTCCTTCTCCGGATATTTCTCCTGTAACTTTCTGACGAACGACATGGTTGACGCCTGTGCGGAAAATGTGCTCAGATTTCCGTTCTCATCCCGCATGACCATGCAGCCGAACTCTCCCCCGTAAAGATTTGCCCCGTAGTGGATCTTTTTGTCAATGACAACGGCGCCGCCGATGCCGGTCCCGCACACGACAAAGGCGACGTCACGATACTCCTTTGCGTTACCGTATGCCACCTCGGCAAGCGCAGCGCAGTTGGCGTCGTTCTCGATGGCTGCCGGCACCCCGGTCCGCTCACTGAACACCTCGATCCAGGCCGGGCCGTGGATACAGGGCAGTGCGCTCTTTCCCCCGATGATCCCTGTATGGACGTCCACTGCTCCGGGCGCGCTGAACGCCACGCCGCAGACTGTATATTTTTCTTTCATCCGGTCTACGAATCCCATGATTTCCCCGGAAAGCTCCTCAAAGTCCTGATGGACGGGAAGGACACACTTCTCCGAAAGCCCTTCATCCTTTCGGAAGACTCCCGCTTTCATGGCTGTGCCTCCCAGATCGATACATACCAGTACATTTTTCATTCTATTCTCCTCCTTGCCCGCTGATCCCCTTCCGCGGGCATTTTCTTTCTTTTTGAAGACTCGCTCGCGAGTCTTTCCTCCATTTGATAAAAGGGATGCTGTAAAAGCAGATTTACAGCACCCCTTATGATGTGATCTCCAGTGATTTTTTATATGGATTGTGAAACGCCTTGATCAGCACCAGCGGCGTCCCTTCCTTGTCGTGGATCACCGTCTCCACCATGATGATGGGCGTCCCCATCTTTACATTGAGCTGATTGGAATATTTTTCCGGTATCAGCATCGGTATGAACTTCTGCGTGGTCGTTCCCTCAGCGGCGTAGCGCTCCATGTTCAGCAGCTCGCTGAGTTCCTGCATAGCAACGGACTGCACCTTCTCAAACGGGAAATAAATCTCCTCCACAGTGACAGGGCTTCCTTCCTCGAGCATCACCCTGACCACCCGCAGGATCGGATTGTGGGGGAGCAGGTTCAGCTCCGGCGCCACCTCCGGGATCTCCTTGATATTGAAGTAGATCAGTTTATAATCCTGATTGTCCTGTGTCATGAGACTTTCCTGCGCAGTATTTTTCTTCAGAAGACTCCGGTCCGCGACAAAAGTCCCTTTATTTTTATTTCTATATAGGAAGCCCTCCTTCACAAGTTCGTTCACTGCATTTCTGACCGTCATGCGGCTGGCGTGAAAAAGTGAGGCCAGCTCCCTCTCTGACGGGATTGGCGAATTGACCGCTTTGTCTTCGATCTGTTTCAGAATCTGCTGCTTAATTTCCAGGTATAACGGAGTTCCCAACCCCATCGCCTCCTCGCTGTAGTTAATGTATAAAGCCGAATCTGCGCCATGGGCAGATGTAGTCCAGCAGTATCATTTCATTTTCCGGCACATGTCCTGCCACATTTTTTCTGCCGTCATTCGGCATATCTTTCAGAACAACATGCAGCTCTCCCTTGTACCGGCCATATCTGTCATTTAAGATCACCACGTCCCCGCGCTTCAGGTCTCTCGTATTCCGCGGAGCAATACTGTGTTCCGCGAACACTACCCTCGGCTGGGTGCTTCGCGCCATATATTCGCTCATATCTCCCCGCACAAAATGAGGAAAACGATAAAGGATCTCCTGTTCTGTCTTCGTCAGTTCGATCTCTTCCTCAATCCGGAAGGTCAGGACAGACGGATCCGACTCCGTCACCTTCCGCATCTCTTCCTCCGATGCATAGCAGTCCGCAAAGATGACCGTATCCACGAGTCCCGTCGCGAACAGGTGTCTCGCCGCCACATCAGCAGGCAGATCCCTGTGCATCTCCAATGTGCACATCCCGTCGTTGACCTCCCAGGGGCCGAACGTATCCGGCTGCTGAGAACCGATGAACACCGAGATGGGGATTCCCAGCTTTCTGATATCCGTACAGCATTTTTCAAAATGCCCGTAGCTGATCCCCGTATACCTCTGAGGGTAAAAATTAAAACAGGAGATCAGATTTCCCATTTTCGGATGATGGCTTACGATATTATCCAGATATCTGTTCCCGAAGCTGGCGTTCACTTCGATCTTCAGATTCTGAGGATTATACGTCATAAGTGACTCCTCCAGAGAGTCAAACGCCTCATCCAGCCTGATCCCGTCCGCGTGAAGTTCTTTAAAGAACGAGAGATCCTGGAACGTAATCCCCAGCGCCTTAAACACGGCAGGCGCCGTATCCAGGATGACTTCCATCCCGTACTGATGTGCAATGTCGATCCTGTCCCGATAATTTCTTATGATCTCGTCCCGGTCCTTCTTTGCACTCAGAAGGCAGGTAAAGATCCGGCGGCAGCCGTACCGCGCCGCCGTCTCTATATATTCCCTGTCGCGCTCCAGTGTGGAATGTTCCGGGTAGATCGAAATTCCGAATTCCATCTCTTTCTCCCTCCTCGTCTATCCCTTCTGGATGTATGCTTCGATATCGTGCAGTTTGCGGGCAGTTTTTTTCTTCGCACGCCGTTTGTAGAGCGCGCCGATGATCTTATAATTTATATCCTGTGACTTTGTATCCCCGGCGAATCCTTCCGTGTAAGTAACAGAGATCTTATCCTCTCCCAGCTTTTCGATATCATATGATATCTCTTTCGTACCGGCTGCACTCTTAAACTCCGCACTGTATCTTACCGGCGGCTTAAGTTCCGTGATCCTGACCCTGACTTCGCCCGAGCGTCCCATCTTATTTTTCATTGTCTTTTTATACTGATATCCCTCATACAGCTGCTTTTCGGTCACTTTTTTCCCCGTCGCCATCCTCACGTCAAAGGCTGCGGATTTTGTCAGCTGATAAAAGAAGGATTCTGCAGACACATGGAGTGTTTCTTTTACTTTGATCATGTTTTTCGTCCTCTCGCTTTCTAATCCTCGGAGTCATGCCGGTTCTTTCCGGATCTTATGATCAGCATAACAGCGATCAGCACCACCATCAGTCCCCCCAAGATCATGACCGGTGGATCCGGTGCTTTTGGAGCAGTCATGATGATCAGACATCCGATCCCGAGCAGGAACACCGGCCAGGAATTCACTTTTTTCATAATGCCCACTTCCTATTCTGAATATCGCGCATATCCGTTTCTCTTATTTCTCGTAGAGCTTTCTGCTCATGGCGATAAACTTCTCCGCAAGGATCTTGAAGCTCTCAGCGCTCATAAGCTGGTCTTCCGCATGTACGAGGATCAGGATGATCTCTGTTCTCTCGCCTGCTGCCTCTTTCTGGATCAGATCCGTGTGAGCATCGTGGCCGTTCGCGAAGAATTTATTTCCTTCCTCGATCTTCGCCTCTGCCTCGTCAAATTTTCCCTCGGTGGCAAGATCAATTGCTTCAATATAGCTTCCTCTTGCCATACCTACGTTTGAGATGATCTCAAAACATGTCATTTCGATTCCTTCCATACGTCAGGCACCTCCATAATTATATAATAATTCTTTCGTATTTTAAAGTAATAAAAGGCAGGTTTTTCCTGCCTTTTATCATCTGCGCCTCTACTGCATCTCCTTGTTCTGCATCCGGTTTGCCAGTATGACAAAGGGCGCCCATATCACAACCGCAACCGCCAGGCAGAGCAGCGAAACCAGTGCGGCTCCTATATTTCCTCCTGTAGCAAAGAATGCGTAGAATCCAACCGGCATTACCCATGGAACCTGGATGAATACAGGCGGGATGATGCCCGCTGCCGTGAACAGATACGCGATCACAGAGCAGATCGGAGCAACAAGAAGCCACGGGATCAGGTATACCGGGTTCAGCACGATCGGCACACCGAAGATAACCGGCTCGTTAATTTCAAACACACCCATCGGAGCAGCCAGTTTTGCGATCGCTCTCTGGTCGTCTCTCTTCGAGAAGATGAAGATCGCGATCAGCAGCGCCAGTGTCATACCGGATCCTCCTGCCATGGCATACGCGTTGATGGATCCTCTTGTCCAGATATACGGCATATCTGCTGTGGACTGTGTCGCGTTCCATACATCCAGGTTCTCCAGGAGCGCCGGTGTATAAACGCCCTCTGTGATCGGAGCCAGGATGTTGTCGCCATGAAGTCCGAAGAACCAGAACAGCTGGATCAGGAACATGACGAGGATAACGCTGAACAGACCCTGAGACAGTCCGAGAAGCGGTTTCTGGATCCACTCTACGATCAGGTCATTCGGATACAGGCCTGTGGCCATAACGCAGATCTGTGTCACGATACCGAATACATAGATCGCAACGATACCGGGAATGATAGCCGCAAACGCGTTGCTCACTGCCGGCGGCACAGAATCCGGAAGTTTGATCGTCACTTTCTTCTGCATCAGTTTCACATAGATCATGGTGGAAAGAAGTCCCACGATCAGACAGGTGAACAGACCGCTTGAGCCTGTGAACGCCTGGCCCATGTATCCCCATTCCGATACATTCTGGAGCACTACATTTCCGGAATCAACAGCCACGTCAAGACCTGCCTGTGTCAACGCGTCAACGGAAGACTCCGATACGCCCGGAAGTATGTAGTTGAACACAGCATTCTGGTTCATGCAGGTCACGACCGCGGAGAACGCGATGACCGCGCCCGCAATCGGGTTGACGTCATAGGATTTCGCCAGATGATACCCCAGCGATATCGTAAACGCGATACCCAGCACGGTGATCGAACCAAAATATACGTTGCCGTTAATGTTGATGAGCGGTTCCATTGCCGCTACAAACGAGTTTCCTTCGCCGAACCACTCATTCGGCAGATCACGGAAAAATACATTGAGAAGCACTGCGATACTTCCCACCATCGTGATCGGCATGATGGCGATAAAGCCGTCACGGATCGCGATGAGATGCCTCTGGTTTCCGACTTTTGCGGCAACCGGCATGAAATGCATCTCCATCCAGTTCATAAAACCATTCATACCAGTTTCCCTCTCTTACTAATAGATTACCCTTTTCTCTTTCCCCCTGGCGTGCCGCGGATCACTCCATGCCAAGCAGCCCCAGCGCCTGATCAAGGACTTTTGCACCATTCATGGAACCATAAGCCATCATGTCAATCACAGTCACCGGTTTATCTCCCGCCAGCGCCTTCATTTTTCCTTCGAGGAAACGGACCTGTGGCCCTAACATCATAATGTCCGCTTTCCCGATGTTATCTGCTGCTTCTGCCTCTGCTACCGCCCAGATTTCTGCTTCGATCCCTTTCTCTTTCGCGGAATCTTTCATCTTGTTCACCATGAAGCTGGTGGACATTCCTGCTGAGCATACGAGTAAAATCCTAACCATAACTGTTCCTCCTTTTCATCATTTTCCATGGTATATACCAACTCGTGCCTATTATCATACCACACCGTATGTTTTTTCAATGGTTTTTGGGATTTTAACAAATTTCTGTCTATTATGCTCATAACCACAATGTATTTCACACGTTTCCGCGTGGTTTTTTGTTGATTTCTTGTGTATTTCGCACAATTAACAAAAGTTTTCAAAATCCATATGGACACTTTCAGGGCAATAGTGCTATTATGGTATAGACCTTAAGCAAACCATTGCCTGCTATGGTATATATCCACTCGTTCTTGAACTATAGACAGGAGGTTTTAAAAATGAAAAAAGATTCTGTTAAGATCGTCACGATCGGAGGCGGGAGCAGCTATACTCCCGAACTGATCGAAGGTTTCATTAAAAGATATGATACTCTTCCGGTACGCGAGCTCTGGCTCGTAGATATCGAGGAAGGACGCGAGAAGCTTGAGACGGTGGGCGCTCTGGCAAAACGTATGGTAAAGAAAGCCGGAGTCCCCATGAAGATCATCTTAAGCTATGACCGCAGGGAAGCCCTTCCCGGAGCTGATTTCGTCACAACACAGATGAGGATCGGACGTCTTCCGGCCCGTGTCCTTGACGAGAGGATTCCGTTAAGCCACGGTATGATCGGCCAGGAGACCAACGGAGCCGGCGGTATGTTCAAGGCGTTCCGCACGATCCCGGTAATCCTTGACATTGTAAAGGATATCCAGGAACTCTGCCCGGATGCATGGATGATCAACTTCACCAACCCTGCAGGTATGGTGACAGAAGCGATCTATCGCCACAGCACTTTCAAAAAGGCCATCGGTCTCTGCAATGTTCCGGTAAACATGGTAGCCGGATTTGCGAAAATGCTGAATGCGGACGAAAGCGAAGTGACTATGGAGATCCAGGGTGTGAACCATTTTATCTTCGCCACAAATGTATTTGTAAACGGAGTATCCCGCTTTGAGGAACTGGTAGATAAATACGCGCACCTGAAAGCCGAAGATACGATCCAGATGAAGAACTTCGTATCTCTTCCCTACTCTCCGTCATTTATAGAAGGGATCCACGCGATTCCCTGCCCCTACCATAATTACTATTTCTTCACGAAAGAGCAGCTTGAGGAAGAACTGGAGCAGTTTAAGACCGGAACAGTTCGAGGCGAAGTCGTCAGCAAGACCGAGAAAGAGCTGTTTGAGCTCTACAGCCATGAAGAACTGGCGGAGAAGCCGCCGCAGCTCGCAATGCGCGGAGGAGCAAAATACTCTGACGCCGCCTGCAACCTGATCCAGTCAATCTACAACAACACCGGTGATATCCAGTATGTGGATGTAAGAAACAACGGAGCTGTCTCCGATCTTCCGGCAGACAGCGCCGTGGAAGTGGCCTGCCGCATCACAGCGGACGGTCCGAAACCTATCGCCACCGGAGAGCTGAAACTTCCGATCAGCGGCTATGTACATCTGATGAAGTCCTTCGAGCGGATGACCATCGAGGCGGCAGTGACCGGCGACAGGAACCTTGCCGTCGCAGCGCTGAACTTAAACCCGCTGTGCCCCAGCGATGAGCTTGCGAACATCGTGGTGGATGAGCTTCTTGAGGCTCACAAAGAGTATCTGCCGCAGTTTTTTAAAGAGAAATAATAAACTTCGGGGCCTCCGCCTTTCCATTTAGACCGCCAATCTGATCGATACCGGATGCCCTTAAAGTCAAAGCCGGCAGAGTCCGCGCGTGAACAGAACAAGATGTCTGTTCTCCGCACGGACTCTGCCGGCTTTTTTCTGTTTTCAGACACGTCGCATCTTTTCTTCTCAGGACTGATCCCAGCTTAGTCTGTGAAGATTTCCTTCCAGATTCATCCCTGCAAACCCGTTCTGCCGCAACGCTTCATAGAGTACGATTGCAACGGAATTTCCCAGATTCAGGGAACGGATATCCCCGATCATGGGAATCCTCACACAGTTTTCCTGATTCTCCACAAGAATCTCCTCCGGAATCCCCGCGCTCTCCTTTCCGAACATGATATAGCAGTCATCCTCGTAGGAGACTTCCGTGTAGACCTTCCGCGCCTTTGTGGTCGCCATGTAGATCTTCGCCCCGGGATTCTTCTCCAGGAACTCTCCATAGTCTATATACGTGGTCACATCAAGGTCTTTCCAGTAATCCATTCCCGCCCGCTTAAGCGCTTTCTCGCTGAGGCTGAAGCCGAGAGGTTCGATCAGATGAAGCCGGGTTCCTGTCGCAACGCATGTCCGTCCTATATTTCCCGTGTTCGCCGGGATCTCCGGCTCAAGCAGCACGATATTGAGCATTTCTCTCTGTCTCCTTGTCTTTTTTCACTGCTCTTTTGAACGCAGGCGCTGGATAAAGCGTTCCACACGTCCCAGAGCCTCCTTCAGATCCTCTATGGAATAGGCATAGGAAATCCGGAGGAATCCCTCTCCGCACTCTCCGAACGCAGTTCCTGGCACGACGGCCACTTTTTCTTCCTGCAGCAGTTTAGTGGCAAACTCTTCCGATGTCATGCCGAATTCTTTAATGCTCGGGAACACATAAAAAGCTCCGTAGGGTTCGAAGCACTCCAGCCCCATCCGCTTGAACTCGTTCATGAGGAACCGTCTTCTCTCGTTGTAGGAACGCCTCATCTCCTCCACCTCGTCCTCACAGTTTCTTAAACCTTCCACAGCCGCATACTGGCTGGTCGTGGGTGCGCACATGATGGCATACTGATGGAGCTTTGTCATCTGTTCTATGATATTCGCCGGTCCGCAGCAGTAACCGAGACGCCATCCCGTCATGGCAAACCCCTTGGAAAAGCCGTTGATAACGATCGTCCGCTCACGCATTCCCGGCAGGGAAGCAATGGAGACATGTTCTCCGCTATAGGTCAGTTCAGAATAGATTTCATCTGAGATCACATACAGATCGTGTTCCTTCACAAACTCCGCCACCGGAGCCAGATCCGCCCCGGTCATGATCGAACCGGTGGGATTATTGGGGAACGGCATTACAAGAACCTTTGTCTTCGGCGTTGTATATTTTTCCAGATCCTCCACGGTCAGTTTGAACTCGTTTTTGTACTGCAGAGGGATCACCACCGGAACTCCGTCTGCCATAAGGGTACAGGGAAGATAGGACACGTAGCTGGGCTGGGGGATCAACACTTCATCTCCCGGATCCAGCATACAGCGCAGTCCGATATCGATTGCCTCGCTTCCTCCTACTGTCACCAGAGTCTCCTTTTTCGGATCATAAGAGACTCCTATCTTTCTTTGCAGATACCTGCAGATCTCATTTCTCAGTTCCTGCAGTCCTGCATTGGATGTATAAAATGTCCTTCCTCTCTCCAGAGAAAAGATCCCTTCCTCGCGGATCCTCCACGGAGTATCAAAATCCGGCTCTCCGACTCCCAGCGAGATTGCGTCTTCCATCTCGTTTGCCACGTCAAAGAACTTCCGGATGCCGGAAGGCTGAATATCTACGATCTTCTTTGATAATGGATTTCTCATTACGGCGTCACCAGCATCCTTTCCGACCCTTTTTTAGGCACCATGATCGTGCCGTGGTCTTTGTATTTCTTAAGGATGAAATGGGTGGCAGTACTGAGGACCTCGTCAATGGGAGAAAGCTTCTCAGATACGAACCTGGACACTTCCTTAAGTGTCTTCCCCTCCAGCGTCACGAGAAGGTCATAGCTTCCGGAGATCAGGTATACAGCGTACACCTCCGGATAGTTGTAGATCCTCTCTGCAATACGGTCAAACCCGCGGTCTCTCTGGGGAGTGACGCGAACCTCGATAAGCGCGGTCACCATTTCCACGCCGGCTCTGTCCCAGTCGATCAGTGTGTGGTATCCGCAGATGATCTTCTCTTTCTCCATCTCGGCCATCTCATTTGCAACGTCCGTTTCCTCTGCTCCGAGACGTACTGCAAGTTCTCCCAGATCCACCCGGCTGTTCTTCTCGATATCTTTTAAGATTTCCAGACGCAGCGCTTCTTTTTTCTCATTCATATTATCTACCTCCTGATCATAGGATCCCGGAATCTGCGTTCCGTTCCTTCTTTTTATATCCTTTCACCTGACAGACGCCCTTCCCACCAGACGGCAAGTTCATCCGGTGCAGGGCGGTCAAGATATCTTACCTCTTCTCCGCTTGTGATCACCCGCGCATTCTGCGCTCTGGCAACCCCAAGCCTTCCGGCTCGCGCGCCGGCCCCCTCCAGAACTTCGATCACTTTTTCCGCGTGATCCGCCGCCAGCAGGAAACATCCCGCCGATGTCATCTGATAGGGGTTCAGCTGGAAATACTCACAGATCTCCACCGTCTCCTGTCTGAGACGAATGCTTCGCATGTCCGCTTCCAGGCCGGTTCCGGACATTTCAGCCAGATCCCACAGAGCAGCCAGTATCCCTCCGCTCCCGACCTGCCGCACAGCAGAGACAAGGGGTTTTTTCTCTCCTTCCTCCCCCTCTCCTTTCATCCTGCAGACTGTTTCTATGGCAGAAGGAAGGACAAGATCCTTCTTTAACTCTTTCGCCTTTGCAAGAAAAGAGGGGACAAACCGGTTCTTCAGTTCCTCCTCCGCTTCATCCAGGATCCGGATCGTCCCCTCCAGTCCCGCATATCCGCAGAGCAGGATCTCCTGACCGGGATACATCCTGCTTTTTCCAAAGTTTCCGCCGCCGTCACGCACATCGGACGGCATTCTGCCCGCCGCCGTCACCGTGATGACAGGGCACCGGACAGTCGGTGAGACTTCTCCCTGGATACAGGCCGCCTGAAGATCCATTTCGCAGCACGCCTCCTCAAGGCCTGCCGCCAGCTCCCGAAGCGTCTCCTCCTCCGCTCCCAGCGGAAGAAGGATCCTTGCGGAGATCCCGGCCGGGTCAGCGCCTTTTGCCGCCACATTTCCCGCCGCTTCCAGCACCGCATAGAAACCGGTCCTGCCGGCTCTTCCGTATGCCGACGCTTCCGCCCAGACCATGCCTTCTTTATCCGGAGACACGAGGGCGCCGCCCGCGCTCTCTTTTGTGAGCTGAGAGACTTCTCCAGGTCTTCTCATATGAAACTGTTTCCCGACAGATCTGCGCCACGCAGTCTGGGATATCTTTCCGGTCTTCATTGTCATTCTTCCGAACTTCCTTCTGTGATTTCTTCGATCGCGGCAAGGATCTGATCCTCATCCTGTGTCTCGATCGCCGCGTTCATCTTTTCTGTATCTTCCTCATTATCAGAAGCTGTCCCTACAGAGATCGTCTCCGCGGATCCGTTATACTGACTGTAGTTGACTGTATCCCGGCTTACTTCTTCCCCGTCCTCGTATACGATCTTCCAGAGCTGGGCTGTCAGCCCTTCCTGGGCGGAACTGCTTGTATACATCGCTCCGATATAATCATCTGTCGCCACGTAACGGATCTCATCGGATTCTGTGGTCTCAATGGTCTCACTTTCAAATTCAATGGAACGGTTCTCCGGTCTCGTCTCCTTTCCGTAGATATTGAAACCAACATTTCCATCGGAAAGGACCGACTCGATATAGATCGGATCCTCCTTGTTGTTCCGGAACTTCAGGTCCTTCACATCATCAGCGATGGCAGCGTCCATAGAAGGCTCCACATAGGATACCAGCATGGAATGGGCATACCGTTCCGTGATCTCAACCTCCGAGAGGAGCAGCGCATTGTACAGGGTCGTGGACACCTGACAGATCCCGCCGCCCATGGAATCCACCACCTCCCCGTTCTCAAAGGAGGCTGCCATTGCATAGCCGTTTTCTTCTGTATAGGGCTCCATCAGCGCGTTCACTGAAACTTCCTCCCCCGGCTGGACCAGTGTTCCGCCCACATGCTGCGCTCCGGACTCAACATTCATAGTCCGTCCTTCATCGCCGTCTCCGTAATAGGTGCTGTATGATCCCAGGACATCGGTGATCCCGCTCAGATCTTCTGAGACGATCTGAGCATCCTCATAGCTCACTTCCGCCTTTACGGTGCCGCCCTTTTTATCCCAGTCTCCGCCGATCAGTTCATTGATGGAAGCCACAGTCTTCTTCAGATCCAGCACTTCTCCGGGCTCATCTTCGATCAGCTGTGTCTTTCCCTCCGCCTGTGTCAGACGTGCATTGACCGGCTTCTTCAACTGGCTTCCCAGGCAGGCATTCAGCCCATCTTCCGCCGATTTTTCCGTCACCTGGTATTCAATCTGAAATACCTTGCTGTTGGTTCCCGCCTCGGAACTTTTCAGTATCTTATAATTTTCAACAGAGTTTCCTTTTTTCCCGTAATCCGCCGCTTCCTGAACAATACTGTCCAGATCCTTCACAGAGAGTCCCAGGTCTCCCAATGTCACTGTTCCCTGTCTGCCGTCATCAAGAGAAAGAACCAGCTCCACCCCTGCATAAGCCTGCGCCGCGCTCTCAACTGCGCTTTTTGCTTCCTCTGCTGTCATGCCGGAGACATCTGTCTCCCCGATGGAGACACCGTCAATGATGATATCCTTATCGTAACTGCCTATGGTCCTCAGGATCATGATCTGAACTGCAAATATAACCGCCATCGAACAGACCAGAAGAATCGCCACTCCTGCCAGTGTCCTCTTCTGCGCATCTTTTCGGGTCTGTTTTCTTCTTTTTCTTTCTGCCAAAATCCACCCGCTCCCAACCTGTCAGGATCCGCCTCCGGAACTTTCCTCTCTGCTCCGGTCCGTTTTCCCTGCACTTCTGTCATACTGCTACATAAGATACGGTATCACCATCGTAGCGACCATCGCCACGATCACGACCATAATGATAATAGATATGATCCTTCTTATTTTTTTATCATAGAAATTCATGAATCTCCGCCCTTCCTTTTTCTGTCTGCTCATACACCTGCATCCTGCCATCCGGTGATATCCAGTACCTGTGCATCCCCGTTCAGAGGATCTCTGTGCCTGTAGTCAAAGAGAAGAAACCTGCCGCGGAATCGTTCCAGATGGGTCATCTTGCGCATCTGTCTGCCGTCATATCCGTCGTACTCCCGGAGATACGCATGTTCCTGCGCTTCCCTCCTGTAAAAAGCCGCCGCTTCCTCTTTGCTCACCTTATCTTCTCCCAGAAATTCCGGACGGTTTCTCACATTATCTCTCAAATACAGGTCCAATGTCAACCACCCCTGATATTCTTCCGGATTTTTCACACCGCTCCCGCTGATGAAACGGTACAGGATCTCGTATCTGGCGATCCGTGAGTGGCTCACGCCGAACAGACCTCCGGACTCATACCAGGACGCCAGAGCCTCATACATGGCGAAAGGCGAAGAGAATTCCTTTTCCAGCTCCCGCATTGTATTCGAAAACTGAGCACTGTTGTAATATACCTCCACCATCTCCTCCACTTTCTTGAGGCGGATGATCTCCCCGTAGGAAAGCCACCTGGTAGACAGTACTTCATACGGAGGCCTGTCCTGATTAAAAAGTTCATACTCGCCTGTTTTTTCCTGCATCAGAGATCCTTTGAGCACCTTCAGGAATCCCAGTTGGAGCTGTTCCGGGCGCATACTGTACACCTCGTTGAAAGAAACTGAAAAACTGGCGTAATCCTCATAGGGAAGCCCTGCGATCAGATCCAGATGCTGGTGGACGTTCTTCCTCTCTTTGATCCGGCTGACATTCTGCCTGACTTTTTCAATATCCATCTTCCTGCGTATCTCACGGATCGTCCGCTCATTGACAGACTGCACACCGATCTCAAGCTGGATCAGCCCGGGACGCATGCTCCGGATCAGACGGATCTCCTCCTCATTCAGAAGATCCGCCGCAACCTCAAAATGGAAATTTGAATATCAGTAAATTATGACCTCTCAACAGAGGTTACAGTGTTTTAATAAAATCCTCCAAAAGCCTTGAAAATAAAGGATTTATCGCAATGTGTTCTCCTTATCTCTTTATACGGTTACACACAAGTTTACTCTTTCCCTCCTTGCTCATAAGGGCAAATGCAAGGGCAAGAAAATCTCATAACAAGATATAACAGAGTGTGGCAATCGGAGAACTGTGATGTATGTGCGAATATATTATAACGGAGGATTTTTCAATGGACAAGTATATTTACGATGATAAAAATGGTCTGTGGTATGAACTGCAAGGAGATTATTATATTCCTTGTCTTATCTTACCAGCCGAAAAAGAACAACCTATCGGTTTGTGGGGGCAGCGGCATTTGCGGTATCTGAAAGAACATCGCAGAAATACATACACAACGCTACTTACAAGCGGCAGACTGAACACTTACCTTGCCGATATAGATAAACAAGCACAGGAGCGCATGGAAAGGCTCACAGAGCAGATGAAACGGGCGTAGGGTATCACGGAACAGCTAAAGGCGGAAAATGCCTTAGAATGGGTACAGAGAATGAATAACATACGGGCGTGTGCAAAGGAGATTATAGAAAAGGAAATCATCTTTGCATAATTACAGAAAGGCGGCAGAGAAAAATCTTTGCCGCTATTCCGATTAAGAACTCAGAACGGATTTTTGACCAGTTGTGTTTTGAAATCAACCAACTATCGCAAATTCATTGAAACTATTATCTGCTTTCCTTATAATGGCATTGTAAGGAAAAAGAAAGAGGTGATTATCATGCAGGTCGAAATTAAAATTGACAGTTCATATATCGACCCCAAAGTAATCATACTGACTGCTTCAATGACAGAAGATGTGAGCAACATTGTAAAAAAACTTTCAGAAGATGCCTCACAAATAATTTCTGGACATAAAGATGAAAAAATTGAAATATTGGAACAGACAGATTTGATTCGTATTTATGCAAATTCTGGAAAAGTCTTTGCAGTTACTAACAAAGGGGAATATATTCTTCGGCTTAGGTTATATGAGATAGAAAATCGATTACCCTCTAATCAATTTATTCGTATATCAAATTCGGAAATTATTAACTTAAAAAAAGTCAATAATTTTGACTTGAGTTTTACAGGTACAATTTGCGTTAAATTATCAAATGGAATAACAACATATGTATCCAGACGCTATGTTCCAAAACTAAAAAAGATATTAGGAATATGAGGTGAATGTTATGAAAAAGAAAATTATTAAGCGTAGTCTTTTGGGTTTTCCACTCGGAATTACAATGGGCTATTTGATTACTATCTTGATTTCTCTTGGTTGGGCAAATGGATATTACTCGCCTTGTGTCCCCGAACTCATATCACTTATGGGAAATGAAATCAATGCTGTCATTTTTCAAACAATTCTTTGTGGAATATTAGGTGTGGGATTTGCGGCAAGTTCAGTAATATGGGAAATGGATAGTTGGAGTATTGTAAAGCAGACAGGAATTTACTTTTCAATTATTTCAGTAATAATGCTGCCAATCGCTTATTTTGCATATTGGATGGAACATAGTGTAGTTGGATTTCTAATTTATTTTGGGATTTTCGCTTTAATTTTTGTAGTTATATGGATAATACAGTTTGGTATAGGCAGATATAATGTAAGAAAAATGAATGAGAAATTGTCTCAAGCGAAGGATAATAGAAATGAGTAGGCAACAATGGATACTGTGTCCTATCTGCGGCAATAAAACTCGGACAATGATACGGGAAGATACAGAATTAAGAAACTTTCCTCTGTATTGTCCAAAGTGCAAAAAGGAAACAATCATCAATGCTCAGGATATGAAAGTCATGCTTGCAGAACACA
>DWVT01000030.1 GCA_019120075.1 Candidatus Mediterraneibacter excrementigallinarum | reverse complement strand
GGAGGAGGACCTGCCGGGCTGACTGCCGCTCTCTATCTGGCGCGGGCACGCTATCGCGTGGTTGTTGTGGAAAAGGAGCAGTTCGGAGGACAGATCGTGATCACAGAAGAGGTAGTGAACCATCCGGGAGTGGAGCGCGCTTCAGGAAGAGCGCTGACTGAGAGCATGCGCAGGCAGGCTCAGAATTTCGGGGCGGAATTTCTGCTTGCGGAAGTGACAGGACTTGATATGTCCGGCGATATTAAAAAAGTAAAGACCAGTCGCGGTGAACTCTCCTGTTTCGGCGTGCTGTTGGCAGCCGGAGCCCATCCCCGCAAGGTAGGCTTTCAGGGAGAAGAGGAATTCCGTGGAAGAGGGATCGCCTACTGTGCTACCTGCGACGGGGAATTTTTTACCGGAAGAGACGTCTTTGTGATCGGCGGCGGATTCGCAGCTGCCGAGGAGGGCGTATTTCTGACGAAATATGCGCACCATGTGACGATTCTGATCCGGGGAAACGGATTCAGTTGTGCGCCGTCTGCCGCGGAGCCGGCGCTGAACCATGAAAAGATTACTGTGCTCACGAATACGGAAGTGATCGAGGTGTCGGGAGAAAGCAGCGCTTTACCAGGGCAGATATCATCCGGAAAGGGATCGCGGCTATCCTGTGATTGTGGTTGACATTTTCACAGATGCATGGTAAAGTAACGGTGTTATTTACGGAGGTGGAGATCTATGTCAAGAAAAGCCGGGACGATCTCGGAGGAGACAAAGACCCGCCTGCTCCAGGCCGCAACGGAGGAATTCGCGGAATATGGCTACGAGAGATCCTCTCTGCGGAGGATCTGCAAAAACGCGGAAGTGACCACAGGAGCGCTCTACTTTTTCTTTCAGGACAAGGAAGACCTGTTTCAGAGTGTGATCGCTCCGGTCACGGAGCCGATCCTGCAGATGATGGAGTCGCACTATGAAAAGGAGAGGGAGTGCAACTGGAAAGAGCTGGGGGACGCCAGGGGCGAGGAAGAAGACATCAGGGCTTCTTTTGCAATCCTGGATATCTGTTACGGGAATAAAAAAGTCACGGATATTATCCTCAGCAGCCGGAACCTTCCTGTGGTCACAGCATTTTTTGACCGCATGATCGAGATCATGGATATGCAGACGGTGCATCTGCTGAAGCTTGCGGACGAAAACAGTATTTCCGTTCAGAATAAATATGCGATCCACTGGTTCTCGCATCTGCAGATCGACGCCATGCTCAACGTCATATCCCACGGGCTGGGAGAAGAAGAGGCGAAGGGGCAGTTGAAGATCGCGATCCGTTTTCTGCGGGGCGGTTTTCAGACATTTGCCGAGAGCGGGCAGTGAATTTTTGGGACCTGATCAGGGTCCTAAAAAAATAACAAAAACATAACACTGTTATTTTATAAGGAGGGACAGATATGTATATTGAAGTGGAAAAGATCAGAAAGAGTTACGGAGAGGGCGGAGCGCTGGTGCATGTGTTGAACGGCGTCAGCACGCAGATTGAAAAAGGTGAGATCTGTGTCATCCTCGGTCCATCCGGTTCCGGAAAATCTACATTTCTGAATGTGATCGGAGGACTGGAGACGACAGACAGCGGAAGGATCCGTATCGGCGGAGAGGAGATCACCGGGATGAAACCGGAGGAACTGTCCGACTACCGAAGGGAGACGTTGGGATTCGTCTTTCAGTTCTACAACCTGATCCCCAACCTGACTGTCCGGGAAAATATAGAGGTCTGCCGTTATCTTTCGGCGGAACCGCTTGAATCCGGGGAACTGTTGGAGATTCTGGGTCTTATGGAGCACCAGGACAAATTTCCGTCTCAGCTCTCCGGTGGACAGCAGCAGAGGTGCGCCATTGCCCGGGCGCTGGTTAAGAACCCGCCCCTTCTGCTCTGTGACGAACCCACGGGAGCGCTGGATACCGGAACCGCAAAGGAGATCCTTATCCTCCTTGAGAAGATCAACCGCAGATACGGGACTACCATGCTGATCGTGACGCACAATGATGCGATCAGGGATATGGCGCATAAGGTGATCCGGATACGGGATGGTCAGATCAGCAGAGAATATGAAAACACAACGAGGGTTCCGGCGTCGGAACTGGAACTCTGAGAGGAGGAGCGTATGCAGAAAATATTTTTGAAGAGGACGATACGGGATCTGAGGGAAAATCTGTTCCGGTATCTTGCGCTGTTCCTGCTGGTCATCCTTTGTATGTTTATGGTAGTGGGAATCGTGGGAGCGGCGCAGAGCGTTATAGGTACCGTGAATACCCATGCGGAAGAGAACCATCTTGAGGACGGACAGTTTGGAGTTTTCCGGCCTTTGACTGAGCAGGAAAAGAGGAAACTGGAAGACGCCGGCGCCGTTCTTGAGGCGCATTTCTATCTGGATTTCCAGATGGACGACGGTTCCACTCTGAGGGTGATGGAAAACAGGAAGAAGATCGATCTTCTGGATCTGTATGACGGGAGTGATGCCGCTGCTCCGGATGAAACGGCGGTGGAACGGATCTATGCGGACGCCCACGGGATAGAGACGGGAGATACAGTGACGATCGCCGGAAAAGAGTTTACGGTCAGCGGGATCGTCACGACTGCCGATTATGAGTACTGTCTGCGGAATGTGTCGGATATGTCTGCCGACGGGAAGACGTTCGGCACGGCCTTTGTCACCCCGGAGGCATATGAAGGGTTGCTGAAGAGCGGTATGGCGGAGCACAGCGAAGAATATCGCTACAGCTATATCCTCCGGGATAGGCTGACAGACGCAGAGTTGAAGGAAATGCTCTCATCCATAAAAATCTCTGCGGATCAGGCGGGGAATCTGACTGATCTTATGACGGCGGACGCCAATCCCAGGATCAAGGCGGCGAATGACGACGTTGTGATCAACCAGAGCGTGGGACTGCTGGCAGGAGTGATCGTTCTCGTCCTGATCACCTATGTGATCTCTGTCTTTATCGTGCATTCTATTGACAGTGAAAGTTCGGTCATCGGCGCTTTGTATGCCCTGGGGGTAAAACGGGGACAGCTCATGCTCCACTACACCATGCTTCCGACCTTTCTCTGTCTGGCAGGCGGCGTAATCGGTACTGCAATCGGATATTCCCGGCTGGGGATCAGCCTGTTTGCCGGAGAGTCGTTTTCCTATTATTCCACTCCTCAGCCGGAGATGGTCTGGAATCCTCCGCTTCTCGCCTACGGGATCATTGTGCCGCCCTTGACTGCCTGGATCGTCAATACACTGATCATCCGGAAACGGCTGAACCGGACCGCCCTTTCTCTGCTGCGGAGAGAACAGGATGCGGAGAAGAAAAGGGGCGGAGAAGAAAAGAGAGGGAAGGAGCATGAAAGAGGGACGGGCAGGAGCGTATGCGGAGGAGTACGCCGGAGAGCAGGGCGAAGAGCGTGCCGTCAGGACCCGGGATATATCCGGACGTTTCAGATCCGTCAGTTCACCCGGGAGAAGCGAAGCAGCTTTGCAGTGCTGGGCGGAATGTTTGTGTCCATGCTGATCCTGATGCTGGGGCTTACCTGCTATGCGCTCTGCAGTAACATACGGACTGACACCGCGGCGGATATCCGGTATGAGGCGATGTACCTTTTCAAATATCCCTCTGAGACCGTGCCGGAAGGCGGCTATGAGGCTTATGTGGAAACGCTGAATAAAGAAGTCATGGGATATGACATGGAGGTGACGGTCATAGGGCTGACCGGGGAGAATCCGTTTTTCCCAGAGATCAGCAGCCGGCAGAAGAATCAGATCAGCATCTCTGATTCAGTGGCAGAAAAATACGGTCTGTCAGTGGGAGACGACCTGGTCTTAAACAACAGGCTGGATGAAATGTCATACGGGTTTGAGGTGAAGGAAGTGGTCCCGTACTCGGCAGGGCTCTGTGTGTTTATGGATATTGACAGTATGCGGGAACTGTGGGGGCAGAAGGAAGATTACTATAATGTGGTCTATGCAGATCACGAACTGGATGTGGATCCGGAACAGCTATACTCGGTGTCGATGCGGGAGGATGCCGTGACAGGAGCGGGAGTCTTCATGGACGTCATGAGGGAAATGATGTTTACACTGATCTCGGTTGCGGCAGTGATCTTTCTGGTGGTCCTGTATCAGATGATGAAGGTTATGATCGACCGCTCAGCCCGGAACATTGCGCTGATGAAGATCTTCGGCTATCGGAACAAGGAGATCAGGAAGCTGTATCTGGACGGGAGTTTTGTACTGATCATGGCTGGGACGGCAGTACTCCTTCCGGTGAGCAAGTTTCTGATCGACGCTGTTTATCCGTATCTCGTATCCAATGTGGCGGCGGGGGTGGACCTGTCGTGGCAGATGTGGATGTACCCGGCCGTGTTCGCCGGGATTGCCGCAGGATATTTTCTCATCCGGACCGCGCTGATGAGAAGGGTGAAGGCGATGACGCCGGCGGAGGTGCTGAAGGAGAGGGAGTGAACTGCCCAAAAAGGCATGGAAAATGTATCATTTTTGATTCTTGCATTTAAATACCCTCCCCTCCGAGAGAACCAGCCCGGTCAGTGTCAGAACAGTTCCAATCCCGGTCATCCACGTGAACGGCTCGTGCAGGATCAGGACAGAAGCCACGATAGTGATCACAGGGGTCAGGTAGATATAGACGCTGGTCCTGACCGCTCCCAACAGCCGGACAGCGGAATTCCACGTGACAAAGCAGAGTGCGGAAGCACCCAGTCCGAGAAACAGAAGATTCAGCAGGTTGGTTCTGTCGGCAAAGCGCGGGAAATCTATGACGGGATCCGACAGGAGCAGCACCGGTATCATGAAGAGGAGTCCGTAGAGAAACACTCTCCTGGTAGTCAGGATGGTATTGTATCCGTAGGAACTGATCTTCCGGGTCAGGATGGAATAGCATGCCCATATAAACGCGGCGAGCAGCGCCAGCAGATCTCCGGCTGGATTAAGCTGCAGGGCAGATCCGTTAAAACTGATCAGGGCGATCCCTGCCATTGCAACGAGAAATCCGATAAAAAATCCTATGTTCAGCCGTTCCTCCTGCTTAAGGAACAGGCGGGAGAGAAGTGCGGTAAAAAACGGAGCAACGGAGATAATGACACCTACGTTGGACGCCATTGTAAAGGTCAGAGCGATATTTTCCAGCAGATAGTACAGGCAGACCCCGCACAGTCCTGCGCCCATGAAGACCAGCTCCTGCTTCCATGTCGTCCCCTTCAACAGGCGCGGACAGACGAGAAAGAGGGCGAGAGTTCCAGCCACAAAGCGGAAAAACAGAATCTCCACCGGCTGAAAGTCTGTCAGGAGCACTTTGGTGGAAATAAACGTAGTCCCCCAGATCAGAATTGTAAGCAATGCGGCAAGATGTCCTTTGGTCGTATCTCTATTCATGTAATCTTCCTCCCGTTTTTTCTTTCATGGTAAAAATATCCCGGTAAACGCCGGGAGCGATCCCGATGAACCGGCTGAAATAATTGGTGAAATGGCTCTGGTCGGAGAAGCCGGTCATCAGCGCGGCATCCACAGGAGCGGTGCCCTGCTCCAACAGTTTTTTTGCCGCGCCGATGCGTATGTTTTCAAGATAGCAATAGGGAGTGACTCCCTTTGACCTTGTAAATGCGCGCAGCAGTGTGGATCTGCTCAAACCAGAATGACGGCAGATCTGCTCCAGAGAAATATGCTCAGAATAGTGCGTTTCCATAAAGGCGCAGGCGCTTTCAATCTCTTCACGGCACTCCGGCACATATTCGTCAAAGGGCTGTCCGTAGCGACGGATCAGAAGAGCGAGCAGAAGGAGAAGATTTTCTTCTTTTCTAAATTCCCTGGAATTCTCCATGATCAGACCGTGGAGAGTGCGAAAACAGCAGACAGCCTCTCTGTCACGGATTACTGTTGGCGAAAATCCGGGGAGTTTTTTCCTGCCGGTGATTTCCATCGACAGTTCCGATATGATTTCTTTTGAGATATTGATACTCCGGTAGGAAAAGGTACCTCCGTCAGTCTGTGAACATGCGTGATTGTCGCCGGGATTAAATAGGAACAGATCCCCGGCGCGGATCGTATATTCCTGATCACGGCATGACAGACACCGTTCCCCTTTTTCCACCAGACCGATCACATAGTATTCGTGGAAATGATTGGGGAAGGGCTGCATGATTCCGTCGAAGCGGTAGGCTTCCAGGCGGAGCTCATCGTCGTAGACCGCCGTTTTTATCACTTTTTTCATCATTGCACCTCCTGCAGACACTTATTGTATCACAGGAGAGGCGGGAGGGCTTGTAAAATATCTTCAGATTTTACCTTTCAGAAACTTGACAATAAAATACTACAAATGTAATATTTTATCGCGGGCATAATTTCAGCCCGCTTTAAAGGAGTGTTTATCTGTGGGGCATAAAAGGGAAATGTAGTATGAGAAAACTGGGGAAAGTCGGAATTGCAGTATTGATACTGTTGATTGGAGGGATCATTTTGATCCCGTTTATAAATGATTACTATGCGTACAGGACGAAAGCAGAATTATGTGAGATCCCGCTTCCGGACAGAACGGAAATAGTTGATTCTGTATATAAGGCCGGAAAACTGACCGGGAACGGAAACGGAATGCAGTATTTCGGCGCGATCCTGATAAAGAGTGAATTGTCACTGAATGAGCTGGAAGATTATTATTCCGATTATCGGGAGCAGGAATGGACCTGTGTAGTAGAACATCAGGAGGGGAAGACCGTGAAGGGTATAGAAAATGGGGAAGTCCTCTTTTCAGAAGAAGCAGACGGTGATGATTTTTATATTGTATATTCCTGGGGAGATGGACCGGATCTGCTGGAGGCGACGGATATCCGGGGGCACTGAGAAACTTGTATAACGGCAGGAAAAATTGTGCTATACTGGAGACGTTAAGAAAATATAAAATGATCGAGGAGGCCGAGATGCTGAGTATTTATCTGGGAAAAATGGATGAGGCAATTTACTATCCCCCGACATATTTCGACAACAGATACGAGGACGAATGGATCACGGAACCGCTGGCAGTTGATATGATTAAGGATGTGGATCATTCCACTGTGATAGGAAGTCACCTGATAGAGAGCCCTGTCCTGGGACCAATTTCAGTAAAAGAGTTATCCGGCGGCGTTAAAACTCTGATCCTTATGGCATTTGACAGTTCAGGAAAGGTATTTAATGCGTCGGCGTGTGGTGATAATTGTGCCGGCTGGATTTTAAAGATCGGAGAGTTAAAGGATCTGACGATAAATTTGAGGCACATTATGGACTTCGGGACAGAAAGGTTTGAAGCAAAGATTCTAAATACGGGCAATACAGTTCATAATATGGCGGAGTTTATAGAGATTGCCGGGCAATATGTATAGGTGGTGCGGATGAGAGGAAAGCACAGGATTATAATACAAAATAACAGGTTGCATTATGAGTTTGAAATAAAGAGGAATATTACGATCATACAGGGAGACAGTGCGACCGGAAAGACTACACTGATCAATATGCTGAGACAGGTGGAAAACCTTGGAGATTCGAGCGGGATTGATGTGATTTCCGATGTGCCATGCAGGATATTGGAAGGAAGAAACTGGAAAATCCTTTTGGAGAATATGTCTGGAAATATCATTTTTATTGATGAAGATAATGAATTTATCAATACTGAAGAATTTGCTGAGGCGGTACGTGGATCAGATAACTATTTTGTTTTGATCACCAGAGAAAATCTCTACAATCTGCCATATAGCGTTGAAGAGATATATGGGCTTAGATCTTCCGGAAAGTATCAAAACACAAAAAGGGTATACCAGCAGATGTATCAGATTTATTCAAATATTCAGGATGTACCTGTAAAGCCTGCGCGAATTATTACGGAAGATTCTAATGCCGGATACGAGTTTTTTGAAGCAGCAGGCAGAGAAGGCAAAAAATATAACACTTTATCTGCCGGAATCTTTTGAATGGATCATCCTGAAATCAGGATTGATTGAAGGAAAAGATCTTCAGAAAATATTAGAAGAACCGGAGAAATATATTGACAGTGGAGAGTTCTTCAGTTGGGAGAGATACTTTACAAAATTACTTGTCAATATGACAGAAGAAACTTATTTGAAATACAGGAAAGCTCATTTAAATAAAGCTTATCTGCATGATAAGAATAAAAGACAGATCCTTAAAAGTATAGAAGGAATCGTATTATAAAATGAATGAACGTTATTCATTGACATCTTTAAATGACAGTGATATACTTTCTCCTGTAAGAGGAGGTCAGGAAGATGCGTATTTCAAAAGATCCCGCGGAGAGAAAACAGGAGATCATCGAGACGGCGATGCGCCTGTTCTACGAAAAAGGGTATGAGAAGACGTCCATTTCGGATATCGCGAGAGAGATGAATGTGGCGCAGGGGCTGTGCTATCGGTATTTCCCTTCCAAGGAGGCGCTGTTTGATACAGCGGTTGAACAGTATGCGCAGCTCCAGGTCGATCAGATGACGTCTATCCTTAAAAAACAGGGAATGACTTTGATCGAGATCGTGGAGCAGATGCCGACTTTTATCGAAGCAGAGCAGGAAAACAGTTATATGAAAAAAGTGTTCCACGGTCCCGGGAGCAGAGAGATCCATCTGCGCCTGTCCATGAGTATCTGCGCTAAGATGCAGCCGATCGTGCAGAAGCTGCTGGAGGAAGCCAACGAACGGGGAGAGACACAGATACAGGATACTGCTGCCGCTGCTTCTTTCTGTGTGTACGGACAGCTTGGCATCCTTCTGGACAACGAAATCCCACGCGAGGAGCGTGTACAGCGGATCAAGGCGTTTTTGATTCATGTGCTGACAACTTTATAAGGGAAGAAATCCCTGCTTTTTATGCAGGGTTTCTTTATAGATACTAAATGAATAATATTCATTCACTTAAGGAGGAGATCATTATGAACTTTGAAATGGATTTTATTTCCGGAGACACAAAGAAATGTCTGCTGGCGGTATCGCTGCCTATGCTGGCAGCCATGTTCCTGAACATGGCATACAATCTGGTAGACAGCCTGTGGATCGGCAACCTGATGGGAGAAACCGCATATGCGGCGCTTACGGGGGCGACTCCGCTGATTCTGATCCTGAATTCGATCGCGATGGGAGGGACAAACGGGATCTCGATCCTGCTGTCCCGGGCTGTGGGAGCCAGAGATAAAAAGAGTATAGAAAGCATTGTCGCCACGTCGCTGGTCATAGCTGTTCTGCTTTCCGGAGGCATGACGCTTCTGCTGGAACTGCTGCTGAAGCCGATCCTTACATTTCTGCAGACGCCGAAGGAGACATATCAGATGGCGTATGAGTATCTCTCGATCTATCTTATCGGTTATCTGGCAGTGTACCTTTACTGTTATTTTACTGCAGTGCTCCGAAGCTTTGGAAATACGTTCTTTCAGGTGATCGCCATGCTGATCTGTACTATATTAAACGCGATCCTGGATCCGCTCTTTATCCGTTGGATGGGATTTCAGGGAGCGGCGGAAGCCACCCTCCTTTCTCAGGGACTCTGTCTTGTGTTTATGCTGATCTATCTGTGGAAGAAAAAGCTGTTTGCATTCCATATTTCAGCATTCAGTAAAAAGTGGATCATACCGCTCTTTGCCA
Source organism: Candidatus Mediterraneibacter excrementigallinarum (assembly GCA_019120075.1). Lineage (GTDB taxonomy): Bacteria > Bacillota > Clostridia > Lachnospirales > Lachnospiraceae > Mediterraneibacter > Mediterraneibacter excrementigallinarum. The sequence goes on along the minus strand of DWVT01000030.1, from coordinate 58,488 downwards.
AGGGGATACCGGCGGCGTTTCAGCAGAGTATACCGGCGGTCAGCACCAGCTTTCTGACTTCTCTGGTGAGCAGCTACGGGATCAGCGCGATCGCGGCCTACGGGATCACGGGAAAACTGGAGACCATCCTGTTTTATCCGGCGATGGCGCTGAACATGGTGCTGACCACGGTGACAGGACAGTGCATCGGAGGAAGGCGGTGCGACAGGGCAAAGGATTACATAAAAGTTTCGCTGATCTATGGATGCGGACTTCTGGCTGTCCTGTCAGCGGTGGTCGTTCTTTTCGCAAGACCTCTTTCCGGCCTGTTCGTGGACAGTGAGGCGGCAGCGGAGATTGTAAGGACGTATTTTCTGATCATTGGGATCGGATATATTCTGAATACGGTGACAAACTGTTTCCTGGGCGCTGTGAACGGAATGGGGAAACCGGTAAAAAGCCTGTGCTGCATGATCCTTTACTATCTGATCGTGCGGATGCCTCTGGCATGGCTGCTTTCATTTCTGGGATTCGGACTGAACGGGATATGGACGGCGGTGCTGGTGAGTCATATTGTGGCGGCAGCAGCGGCATGTCTGATCGGGAATCTTGAACTGAAAAGTCAGGAAAGAATTCTGACAGATTAAAGCAGATGCCGGTGACGGAACATGACAAAGAACACAGAATCTGCAAAAAAGCGCGAGCCCGGGCGACAGATATGTATCTGCTGCCCGGGCTCGCACTTTTTTCGCAACTGAGAAGAACAAAAGTCCGGACCGTCCGGTGATCTGGCGGCCGCTTACAATCAAGGATTACGCCTTTTTGCTTCCGGTGATTTCGGAGATAGAAAGAAAAGTGTCTGATATCAGTACTCTAATTTCCCTGATGCCATGCAAGCCTTATACTGGCTGCATGATGCTCTCCGGTCATCCAGTCCACGTCGTTTGTAATCCAGTCCATGATCCCAAGCTGTCGGGTTTCCCAGGCGATGGTTTCTTCCCGGGCTTCCGGAGTCTCCTCCACCTCCATGGTGGTGTCGATCTCGTCATAACCAAAGATATATCCGCCGGCGCTCCAGATACTGAAATTGCTGTCCGGACCGGGATCCGGCACGCCTCCCCTCTGAGCTGCGAGAACATCATGTCGGGCCTTGTATTCTTCCTCACATCCGGGTTTGAGCTTTGTCATGAACATCCGGTGCCGGATCAGTTCCTTGTTTTCCCGGACAATGCCGAAGTCTTCGTACATCAGCCGCATGTTTTCCCCCGGGGTGGAGATCCAGGTAAATGTTCCGTCAAATTTTCCAGCCATTTCTTTTACTGCTTCTGTTTCTATTTCGGAAAGTTTCAGTCCGTCATCTGATTCGCAGTAGATAAAGATCAGATCCTCGGCATTCCAGATGCTGAAATTCCGGATGTTATTCCGGTCAAGAAAATCTGTGAGGTTGTTCCAAATCTCGCCGAGATTTCTGCGGTATTCGTTCATTTTTCCGCTGTTAACCTTCATTGCCATAGCATGTCTTTCCAATTTTTTATCCTCCTGTCGCTTTCTGTTCTCTGCATGTTCCGGTGGCTGCAGGAACAGAATATTTTTTTATATTGTATCATGCTTTCGGGACGGAGGAAAGTCAGCAGCTGGAAGGTCTCTAGCTGTGTGAGAAGAATATTTTATTAATGTTACGAAATGTTAATAAAATTTAAGAAAAGAGAATTTCTTTTTTAAAATTTATATCCTATAATGAACGATAATTTATTATTTTTACGATAAAAAACTTTATTAATTCTTTCTTAAACCGATATCTTTCTTTTACAGGATATTGTATACTTGATGTAGATTGAAATACTAATGAGGAGATGTAGTAATGGACAGGAGGAGGGGAACCCGCTATAACGTCAATGCTCTGATCCTGTGCGGGCTTGTCTTTTTTGTTATTGTGGCAACGATCTTTTGCATGGTTGCGAATGGCAGGGAGGCCGCCAGGGAAGAACGGCGTATAGCGGCAGAACAGCAGGCGGCGGCAGAACAGGAAGCAGCAGAAAAGAAAGCGCAGGAAGAGGCGGAAGCTGCAGCAGAAGCGAGGAAAAAGTCGGATTCTCTTCAGCCGGGAGTGCCGGTGGGGACGACGGAAGCATCCGATGATGAAAAGGTAGTGTATCTGACATTTGACGACGGACCTTCCAAGAATACCCAAAAGGTGCTGGATATACTTGAAGAATATGATGCGAAGGCGACGTTTTTTATAACAGGGCAGCAGCCGGAGTATTTTCCCATGATCAAGACAGTGTACGATGCCGGACATACAATTGGGCTGCATTCTTATGTCCATGATTATAATAAGGTATACGCGTCAGTGGATGCCTATTTTGAGGACCTGGAAAAAATAGGAAATCTGGCAAAGGAATATATTGGATTTGTACCGTGCTATATTCGTTTCCCCGGCGGGGCATCAAATACTGTGTCAAAGAAATATACTCCTGGAATTATGTCGGAACTTACGGAGAAGGTAGTGGAAAAAGGATATCAGTATTATGACTGGAATGTGAGCAGCGGAGACGGTGAGGATGCGACAAAGGATGAGATCATCAAACAGTCAGAGACGGATGCCTATAATCATATTATGATCCTGTTTCACGACGCGGCGACAAAGGACACGACCGTGGAGGCACTGCCGGACATTTTGAAATATTATCAGGACAAAGGATATGAATTCCGGGGGATTGACCGGAACAGCCTGATCTTCCATCATCAGACGAATAACTGAAGACAGAATAATGATTTATCGACTTATACCCCTTTCTGTGATATTATAATTTTCGGATTATAGAACACAGAAAGGGGTATTTTCTATGGGAAATACGTCTGGAGATAAAAACGGGAAACAGGTTAAAAACAGGAGGAGATATCTCTGCACGGGTATCCTCGCCCACGTTGACGCAGGGAAGACGACCCTCTCGGAGAGCATGCTCTACTTAAGCGGAAGCATCCGGAAACTGGGAAGAGTGGACCACAGGGATGCATTTCTTGATACATATGAACTGGAGCGGGAGAGAGGAATCACGATCTTTTCGAAGCAGGCGGTCTTCCCCTGGGGAGAGAAGGAGATCATCCTTCTCGATACTCCGGGGCATGTGGATTTCTCGGCAGAGATGGAGCGGACTCTTCAGGTGCTGGACTGCGCAGTGCTGGTGGTGAGCGCGGCTGACGGTATACAGGGACATACGGAGACATTGTGGAGACTTCTGAAGCGGTATGAGATCCCGACTTTTATCTTTGTCAACAAGATGGACCAGGAAGGGACGGACCGGGAAGCACTTCTGAAGGAACTGCGGGAGAAGTTCGGTGAAGGCTGCGTGGATTTCCGGGATAATTTCAGAAATTCAGATCAGGGATCCGGCGGGGCGCCGGAGGATCTTGCCGTCTGCGATGAGGAGATGCTGGAGGAGTATCTCGAGACAGGGAATGTGTCCGACGATACCATAAGGAAGGCGGTTGCGGCGCGGAAGGTGTTTCCCTGTTATTTCGGATCTGCTCTCCGTGTGCAGGGGGTAGAGGAATTATTGGACGGGCTGGACAGATTTACGGCGAAGAAAGAATATCCGGAGGAGTTCGGGGCAAAGGTTTACAAGATTGCAAGGGACGATCAGGGAAACCGCCTTACCTATATCAAGTTGACCGGCGGAACGCTGAAAGTAAAGGAAGTGATTCCGGGAATCGGGGAGAAAGTGAATCAGATCCGGATCTACTCCGGGGCGAAATACGAGATGGCGCAGGAAGTGCAGACGGGACAGGTGTGTGCCCTGACCGGTCCGGAGCAGACGTATCCCGGGCAGGGGCTGGGAATGGAGCGGGAGTCGGAACTTCCGGTCCTGGAGCCGGTGCTGACCTGCACTGTGATCCTTCCGGATGACTGTGATGTCCACACTATGTTGAGGAATCTGAAACAACTGGAAGAGGAAATCCCGGAGATGCACGTAGTATGGAATGAGAGGCTGGGGGAAATCCATGTCCAGATCATGGGAGACGTCCAGACCGAGATCCTCCAGAGCCTGATCAAAGAACGGTTCCATGTGCTGGTGATGTTCGGCGAGGGGAATATCGTTTATAAAGAGACCATTGAAGAACCGGTGGAGGGCGTGGGGCATTTTGAGCCTCTGCGCCATTATGCGGAAGTGCATCTGCGGCTGGAACCCGGGGAGAGAGGCTCCGGGATGCATTTTGCTTCGGAATGCAGCGAGGATGTGCTGGACCGGAACTGGCAGAGACTGGTGCTCACCCATCTGGAAGAAAAGGAACACGCAGGTGTGCTGACCGGTTCTCCGGTCACGGATATGAAGATCGTACTGACATCCGGAAGGGCTCATCAGAAACATACGGAGGGCGGCGATTTCCGTCAGGCAACTTACCGCGCTGTCCGGCAGGGGCTGAAGAAGGCAAAGAGTGTCCTGCTGGAGCCGTATTATGAATTCCGCCTGGAGATGCCGTCTGAGAACGTCGGACGGGCCATGACAGATATCCAGAGGATGTACGGAAGGTTTGATCCTCCGGAGACGGATGGGACTGTTTCGGTACTCACGGGGACAGCTCCGGTCTCCACGATGCGGGGATATCAGAAAGAGTTCGCGGGATACACAGGCGGAAGAGGAAGGATGACGTGCAGCCTGAAAGGGTATGACGTCTGTCATAATGCGGAGGAGGTCATCGCTGAGTGCGGATATGATTCGGAAGCAGATGTGGAAAATCCTACAGGATCAGTCTTCTGCGCCCACGGAGCAGGCTTTGTAGTCCCCTGGTATCAGGTGGAGGACTATATGCATATGGAAAGCAGTCTGAATACCGACGGAGGGGAAGAGGATGAACTGCCCGATATTCCTGTGGTGCGCGGCTCAGGCAGCAGGATCGAGCTGACACAGGAGGAACTGGATGCAATCTATGTGCGTACGCCGGATCCGGTGAAGAAAGAGAGGAGCCAAAGAGCGGTGACTGTGTACGGACAGGATGAGAAGCGAGGACGGAGCAGATCCGGAAATTCCCCCGCTGCTTTGGATGCCGGACTTTCTGCCCCGGCAGACGGGAATATGCGGGAGCAGAGCGGCCCGCGCGGAAAAAAGAAGGGGAACCGGGAGGAGTATCTTCTGGTTGACGGCTACAATATCATTTTCGCGTGGGACGAGCTTCGAAAACTTTCGGAGACGAATGTGGCGGGGGCCAGAGGGAGACTGGCAGATATCCTCTGCAATTATCAGGGATGGAGACAGTGTACGCTGATCCTTGTGTTTGACGCCTATAAGGTAGAAGGAAATCCCGGCGAGGTGATGAAGTATCACAATATTTATGTCGTATATACGAAAGAGGCCGAGACGGCGGACCAGTATATTGAAAAGACGGTGAGGAAGATCGCCCGCACCGCGGATGTGACGGTGGCTACGTCGGACGGCCTGGAACAGGTCATTATTCTCGGACAGGGAGCCCGCAGGATGTCCGCGGCGGGGCTGAGAGAGGAAGTGGAGATGGCTCTTGGGGAGATGAGAGAAGAGTATCCATCGGAAAAAGGGGGAGCCAGAAACTATCTTTTTGATTATCTGAAAGAAGAGGATGCCAGAGAACTCGAGAAGATGAGACTGGGAAAGGAAAAGTGGACTGTATGAAAAGATGATAACTGGACGTTTTAAAACAGCCAGTGCGATGGTAGTATACCTGTGACGGATGTAAGATCCGTACAGTTGAAGAGAGGAAGTGGCTGTTATGGAAAAAAGAAATCAGACAGTTATCAAACTGGCACAGACTGCGCTGATGGCGGCTCTGTGTTACGTATCATTTACATTTTTGCAGATCAAGATTCCCCTGCCGGGCGGAGATGCTACTTCGATCCACATCGGCAACGCCTTCTGTGTGCTGGGAGCACTCATACTGGGGGGCTGGTACGGCGGGCTTGCCGGGGCAATTGGAATGTCTATCGCGGACCTGATGGATCCGGTCTATATCACCGGGGCGCCAAAGACCTTTGTGCTGAAACTGTGTATCGGACTGATCGTCGGCCTCGTGGCGCACAGAATCGCAAAGATCGATGAGAGCACTGATCGGAAATATATACTCAGATGGAGTGTGATCGCATCAGCAGCCGGTCTGGGATTCAACGTGATCGCGGATCCGCTTGTGGGATATTTCTATAAACAGTATATCCTGGGGCAGCCTCAGCAGATGGCGGAGGTACTGGCAAAATGGGGAGCGGCGGCAACGTTTGTAAACGCGGTGGTTTCCGTTGTGCTTGTGGGTGTTCTCTATAATGCCCTGCGCCCGGTCCTGCTCAGATCTGGTTTGATCCACGGGGTAAAAGCAAAAGCGTGAAGCAACAGAAAATATTATGATCGCACCGTATTCGGGAAAGACGTCTTCAACAGACAGATCTTCAGAGTTTCCCGGATGCGGTGCGATTTGTATTATATCCGTGATGTGGTCTGTGATAAAAAATAATAAGATTCTGTATAAGAGATGAAAAGATTCCGGATTTTTCTTGTATACTGCCGGGGTTCAATGGTATGATTAACAGAGCGTGAATGCCGCAGGCATTCCGGAACCTATACGAGAAAGAAGGTTAGACTATGAGATGTTCAAACTGTTATCGGGAAATACCGGAAGATGCGCTGTATTGCCCGTACTGTGGTGAAGCACACCCGGGAGCGGGGATGAGACCTCGCGCGGAAGTTCCGCCAAGGCCGCAGCACGATGAGCCTCGGACAGAAAAGCAGGTTTATGAGCCCGGACCGGAGAATGTGAGACCGGAAGAACCTTTCCGGGAAGAACAGCCGGAGGCCCGGGAGGTGCATGGGATACCTTACACATATGGAAACGGGGGCACGGGTACGGCAGGAGGTCCGGAGCAGAACAGTTACCATGTTCCGGTCAAAAAGATCAACTGGGTTCCCTATCTTGTGCTTGCAATCATATCTACGATCTGCTGTTGTCCGCCATTTGGTATCGTCGCCATTGTGTACGCTGCAAAGATCAACAGTGAGGTCTCGGACGGATACGATGAGAAAGCGGCTGATTCTGCAAGAAAGGCAAAAATCTGGATCATTGTTGCCGTTGTATCCGGAGTTGTTTGGGGTCTGATCATGCTCTTCTTCGGTGCGATCTCGGCGATGAACGGATATTATTTCTATTGATGAGCCGCGTAAGAAAGCGGCCGGATAAGAAAGCAGAGGCGGAAGGCTGCGATGAGAGAATTTTTAAAAAAGAGCAGGACCGCCCGGGTGATGGCCCTGCTGGGAGCCGGACTCCTGGCGGGAGGGGGAGTTGCATATCTGTATTTTCATGACCCTGTAGTATACCCGATTCCCTGTGCGATCCACCTTCTCACCGGATTGTACTGCCCTGGATGCGGGGCCGGGAGAGCATGTTTTGCCCTGCTGCATGGGAAACTGCCGGAAGCATTCAGTTATAATCCACTGATGGTCATACTGATCCCGTTTATCTGCCTTTACGTGGCGGTCCGCGGACTCGACTGGGCGGTTACCGGCGGAAACCATGTGGACGGGAAGATCAGCGTAAAGCTTCTGGTGGCGATACTGGTCCTGATCCTGATTTACGGTATCGTAAGGAATATTCCGGTGCTGCCTTTTTCCCTGCTGGCACCGGGCGGAATGAGTGAAATATTTTAGTCAAAGGGGTCAGACCCTTTTGCAGAGGGGAGTGTCCCTTTTGAAGAAGTCTGACTTTTCTGGAAAATGGAGGAAATGTTATGATTAACAAATTAGTTGAAAAAATCAAGAAAACAGGCGCACCGATCGTGGTGGGACTTGATCCGATGCTGAACTATATCCCGCAGCATGTGCAGGATAAGGCATTTGCGGAGTATGGCGAGACGCTGGAGGGGGCAGCGGAAGCAATCTGGCAGTTCAATAAGGAGATCGTGGATAAGACCTATGACCTGATCCCGGCTGTTAAACCTCAGATTGCCATGTATGAGCAGTTCGGGGTTCCGGGAGTCCAGGCTTTCAAGAAGACAGTGGACTACTGCAAGTCAAAGGATCTGGTGGTCATTGGAGATATCAAGAGAGGGGATATCGGTTCTACATCCGCGGCGTATGCGGTTGGGCATCTCGGGAAAGTAAAGGTCGGGAGCAAAGAGTATGTTCCTTTCGATGAGGATTTCGCGACGGTCAATCCTTACCTGGGATCCGACGGTGTAAAACCTTTCATCGAAGTGTGCAAAGAAGAAAAGAAGGGAATCTTTGTCCTGGTGAAAACATCCAATCCGTCCAGCGGAGAGTTCCAGGACCGTCTGATCGACGGACGCCCGCTGTATGAGCTGGTAGGAGAGAAAGTGGCGGAGTGGGGCGCTGACTGTATGGGAGACGAGTACAGCTATGTAGGCGCTGTCGTCGGAGCAACCTACCCGGAGATGGGAAAAATCCTGAGAAAGATCATGCCGAAGGCATACATTCTTGTACCGGGATACGGCGCACAGGGAGGACAGGGAAAGGACCTTGTTCATTTCTTCAATGAGGACGGTCTCGGCGCGATCGTCAATTCCTCCCGCGGTATCATCGCCGCATATAAGCAGGAGGCATATGCAAAGTTTGGTCCGGAGAATTTTGGAGATGCATCCAGAGCGGCTGTGGAGGCGATGATCGCAGATATCAGCGGCGCATTGGAAGGAAATTTGTAAAGTATTCTGAAAATTTTATATAAAAGGTGCCGTGTACCTGCGTAAAAGTACACGGCACCTTTTAAAAGAAACGTCTGAAAATTCTGATAAAGGAGTTTGTATGAAGGAAAGAGAAAATGCAGTGATCCTCTCTCAGGAGCGGATCGCTCAGGGAATTTACAGTATGTGGCTTAAGACAAAAGCGGCGGCGGAAGCTCGCCCGGGGCAGTTTATCTCAATGTACACCAGCGAGGGGAGCAAACTGCTCCCGCGTCCGATCAGTATCTGTGAGATCGACAAGAAAGAGAGTGCTCTGCGGGTAGTCTACCGTGTTACGGGTGAGAACACCGGAACGGAACTTTTTTCAAAGATGCAGGCAGGAGATGTGGTTCCTGTCATCGGTCCGCTGGGAAACGGCTTCCCTTACGAGAAGGGAGAAGGAAAACGTGTCTTCCTGATGGGAGGCGGCATCGGCGTGCCTCCGATCCTGGAACTGGCGAAACAGATGACCTGTGAGAAGAAACAGATCGTGGTGGGATACCGGGATGCAGAAACTTTCCTGAGGAAGGAGTTTGAGCAGAATGGCGAGGTCTATATTTCCACAGAGGACGGAAGCGTTGGAACAAAGGGCAACGTCATGGATGCGATCCGCGAGAACGGACTGGAAGCAGATGTGATCTATGCCTGCGGCCCGACGCCCATGCTCCGGGCGATCAAAAGCTATGCCGAGGAGAACGGGATCGAATGCTATATTTCTCTGGAAGAGCGCATGGCGTGCGGCATCGGCGCCTGTCTAGCCTGTGTGTGCAAGTCAAAGGAGAAGGATCATCACAGCAATGTAAACAATAAGAGGATCTGCAAGGACGGTCCGGTATTCCTTTCTACGGAGGTGGAGATCTGATGAATATGAGAGTAAATATTGCAGGCGTGGAGTGGAAAAATCCGGTGACAGTGGCGTCCGGGACATTCGGGTCCGGCGCGGAGTTTGCGGATTATGTTGATCTGAACAAACTTGGAGCGGTGACGACGAAAGGAGTCGCGAATGTGCCGTGGGAAGGAAATCCCACGCCGAGAGTGGCGGAGACGTACGGCGGCATGATGAACGCGGTGGGCCTTCAGAACCCGGGCATCGATGTGTTCTGTGAGAGGGATATCCCGTTCCTGAGACAGTACGATACTAAGATCATTGTAAATGTATGCGGCAGATCCGAGGAGGATTACTGCGAGGTGGTGGAGCGCCTTGCGGGAGAAGACGTGGATATGCTCGAGATCAATATTTCCTGCCCGAACGTAAAAGAGGGCGGCATCGCCTTCGGGCAGAATCCGAAAGCGGCGGAGGATATCACACGGGCTGTGAAAAAATATGCGAAGCAGCCGGTGATCATGAAACTCAGCCCCAACGTCACCAGCATCGCTGAGATGGCAAAAGCGGTGGAAGCAGGCGGCGCGGATGCGGTTTCCCTGATCAATACCATTACGGGAATGAAGATCGATATCAACCGGAAGACATTTGTGCTGGCAAATAAGACCGGCGGCGTGTCCGGACCGGCGATCCATCCGATCGCGGTCCGCATGGTGTATGAGGCGGCAAATGCGGTGAAGATCCCGGTGATCGGAATGGGAGGGATCGCCTCAGCGGAGGACGCCATCGAGATGATCCTTGCCGGGGCAAGCGCGGTTTCCGTTGGGACTGCGAACTTCCATGATCCGGGTGTATCTGCAAAGATCGTTGACGGGATCGAGAAATACATGGAGCGCCAGGGCTTTGAGAGCGTGGCTGATATGGTCGGTATTGTAAGATAATGATGGACCTGATAAAAGCAAATGGAAAGAAGCGGAGCGGGAAGAAAACCGTCTCCGCTTCTTTTACAGTCTTAATTGAAAATGACGGTAACATATGTTAAAATTGTAAAGAATCAGAAAAGGTCATATCCCGGCGTCAGAGCCGGTATATTTTCGGATACAGGAGGTTGTAAAAAGATGGAACAGTACAAGCAGGAATTTATTGAGTTTATGGTTGACAGCGATGTGCTGAAATTCGGAGAGTTTACCCTGAAGAGCGGAAGAAAGTCTCCGTTTTTTATGAATGCGGGAGCCTATGTGACCGGATCTCAGTTAAAAAGATTAGGAGAGTACTACGCAAAGGCGATCCACGATAAATACGGCGATGATTTCGACGTGTTATTCGGGCCTGCATACAAAGGGATCCCGCTGAGCGTGGTGACTGCGATCGCATACAGCGAGCTGTACGGAAAGGAAGTCCGCTACTGCTCGGACCGCAAGGAGGAGAAGGATCACGGCGCGGATAAGGGAAGCTTTCTGGGAAGCAGCCTGAAGGACGGCGACCGGGTGATCATGATCGAAGATGTGACTACTTCGGGCAAGTCAATGGAAGAGACTGTCCCGAAAGTAAAAGGAGCGGCTGACGTGACCATTGTCGGGCTGATGGTCTCTCTGAACAGGATGGAAGTGGGGAAAGGCGGAGAAAAGTGTGCTCTGGATGAGGTCAAAGATCTGTACGGATTTGACACAGCGGCGATCGTGACCATGGAAGATGTTGTGGAATATCTTTACAACAGACCATATAAGGGAAAAGTTATCATCGATGATACATTAAAGGCGGCAATCGATGCATACTATGAGAAATATGGAGTGAAATAAGGAGGCGCAGAATATGGAAAAAGCATATCGTACAATGAAGAGCAGCGGGACCGGAAATATCGTGGTCGGAATCCTGGTCCTGGTCATCGGGATCACGGCGGGAGTCATCTCCATTGTGAACGGTGCAAACCTGCTGCGGCATAAAAAAGAGATAACGTTTTAATTTCAAAAGGGACAGACCCCTTTGCACAGGGGCCTGTCCCCTCTTCATAGGGGCCTGTCCCCTGCAACACACTCGGAAAGGGCAATATCTTGTGAACAAGAAACAGGCAAAAAGGGTCAGGATCCTGGGAAAGATCCTGTTTATATTATATATCGGTTTTCTGATCTATTTTCTTTTCCTGTCGGACTGGTATGGCAGAGAAGGGGTGATGGATGAGTACCGTTACAATCTGGAACTTTTTAAAGAAATCAAACGGTTTATCACATATCGGGAGGAACTGGGAGCATTTGCAGTGTTTTCCAACCTGGTTGGAAATATCCTGATATTTGTTCCCTTTGGTTTCTTTATTTCAATGGCGAGCAGATCGAGAGGGTTTTTCAGGACACTGTTCTACAGCCTTCTTTTAAGTCTTGGCGTGGAGGTTATGCAGCTTGTCACGAGAGTGGGAAGTTTTGATGTGGATGATATCCTTCTGAATACGCTGGGAGGGGTGCTCGGATATATTTTATTTATGATCTGTAATGCGATAAGGAGAAGACATTATGCTCGGAAACGGAAAAAGCGCTGAGGAGAGGCAGCGGGAAAAAGAGAGAAAAAAGCGGGGAGCGAGGAAATACGGACAGGCAAAATATAAGCATTCCCATATGGGCGTTGTCTCCTGCGTGCTTGCAGGGGCGTCCATCGCCGCACTTGGCGGATGTATCCTGTATTCCTATCTGGTCCGCGGCGCGGCGCCCGGGATCGTGGGCGGCATCGCCGTGATAGCCTTCGCCCTGTCTGTTCTGGGAATCAATGCGGCGGTAAAGGGATTCAGAGAAAGGGAGAGAAATTATATCACGTGCAGGATCGGGCTGCCGGTGAGCGGTGTTGTGCTGATCCTGTTTCTGGCTATATTTATAGGAGGACTGATGTGACAATGAGCTGGAAAGAAAAGCAGAAAGAAAGAAATGAACAGTGCGAGGAGCGACATGCTCTTGCTGTGGACCGGCTGAGAGGGATCGTGTCCGAAGATACAGTATCGGAAAAATATCTGCCCTTTTTTCAGGATACGGCAATCTTTCTTCTGGAACTGGAAAACGTCAGGAGAAAGATCGGGGACGGGACCTGGGAACGGTACAGCCTTGAGGAGATGCAGAGCTTAAACGAGATCCTTTACCGGGACGTTCTTCCTCAGAATTACGGGACCAGTTATGCGGATCCTGCATATGCCGTGGGAAAATTCGGGGAGGATATGGGCAGACTTCTGAGCCTTCTCTATGCGGAAATGCGCTCGGGCATTCCCTTCGCTTTTGAGGAGAGGAAGGACTATCTTACGATCCTCTGCGAACTTTTCATCGAAGTGTACAACTGTTTTGAGGAGTCCGAGGAGCCGGACGCAAAAGAAATCCGGGATATCATTTACTGGTATGCCAGCGACTACTGTGACGTGTTCCTTGCGGATCGGATTGAAGAGCAGATCGACCCGGAATATTCCTTCGCGGCGGATATCATCGAAAATGCGGATCTGGAGAACGATAAATATCTTTACCGTTTCGGAGAATATATCACGGAAAATGAACTGGGCACGGCGCGTCATCTGAGAACGCTCCCGGTGGAGACCATACAGAGGATGGCGGACGTATATACAGAGGGATATCGGATCGGATTTATCAATACGGGGAAAGATCTCTCAAAGAAATCAGTGGTCAATATCCGCTACAGCCTGGGATTTGAAAAGGTGATCCGGGCAGCCATGGAAAACTTCCGGAAAATGGGATTAAAACCGGTCATCTACCGGGCGGCGTCCGGCGTGATCACCAGGCGCGAACATCACAAGATCGGATATTTCGGAGCAATTCCCAACTGGCAGTACGAGTATGACCACAGACAGGATCAGGCGCTTTTCATGGATAAACGGTATATCGAGCGCAGACTGGAAGTCATGAAGACCGTTTATGAGAAAAACAGGGAGCTGGCGGCACAGTTCGCAGGTCCTGCCGTGATGGAGACGTTCGGAGAAAAGCCTTTTTCTCCGGCAGCCAAGCCGGAAGCTCCGGAATACAGTGAGGCGCAGAGGGAGCTGGCGCTCATGTATGACAGCCGGTCCGGACAGATCACCAACGAGTATATCCGGGGAGACGAGAGAAGCTTTACCATTATCGCCTGGCCGGTGCCGGAGATCGGAGAGAAGTACCCGGAGATATTCAATGAGGTGATCCGGATCAATACGCTGGACGCGAAACTCTACGAGAAGGTGCAGCAGACCATGATCGACGCTCTGGATCAGGGGGAATATGTCCATGTGCTTGGAAAAGGGGCAAACCGGACCGATCTGAGAGTACAGCTTATCCATCTGAACGATCCGGAGAAGGAGACGAAGTTTGAAAACTGCGTGGCGGACGTGAACATCCCGGTTGGGGAAGTATTCACATCCCCTGTCCTGGAGGGGACGGACGGAATCTTAAACGTAAGCCGGGTGTACCTGGACGGCCTGGAGTACCGGGATCTGGAGCTTGCCTTTAAAGACGGAAAGATCACGGATTACAGCTGTTCCAATTTTGATTCACGGGAAGAGGGAAGAAAGTATATCTACGACAATGTCCTGAAGAACCATGAGACCCTTCCCCTCGGAGAGTTTGCCATCGGAACGAACACGACGGCTTATGTGACAGCGAGAAAATACGGGATCGAGGAGAAGATGCCCATCCTCATCGCGGAGAAGACAGGCCCTCATTTCGCGGTGGGCGACACCTGCTATTCCTGGAGCGAGGACATCCGGGTCTACAATCCAAACGGGAAAGAGATCATGGCAAAGGACAACTCGGTGTCTGTCCTGAGAAAGGAAGACGTCTCAAAGGCATACTTCCACTGCCACACAGATATAACCATACCTTATGAAGAGTTAGAAGAAATAAGTGTAGTGACAAAAGAGGGCAAAAACATTATACTAATAGAGAATGGAAGATTTGTATTACCGGGAACGGAAGTATTGAATGAACCACTGAAGGAGGAGACAAAATGCCAAAAGTAGGAATTGTCATGGGAAGCGACTCGGATCTTAAAGTAATGAGCAAAGCTGCTTCCATGCTTGAAAAATTCGGGATTGACTATGAGATGACCATCATCTCCGCACACCGCATGCCGGATGTGTTTTTTGACTGGGCGAAATCAGCGGAAGGAAAAGGAATCAAGGTGATCATCGCAGGAGCGGGCATGGCTGCCCATCTTCCGGGAATGTGCGCTGCGCTGTTCCCGATGCCGGTCATCGGTGTTCCCATGTCGGGAAAGAACCTGGACGGACAGGATGCACTCTACTCGATCGTACAGATGCCGCCGGGAATCCCGGTCGCTACGGTTGCCATTGACGGAGGGATGAACGCGGCGATCCTTGCGGCGAAAATTCTTGCAGTATCCGACGAAGAACTCCTGAAGAAACTCAAGGACTATTCTGCAGAGATGAAGGATAACGTACAGGCAAAAGCTGACAGGCTGAAAGAAGTAGGTTACGAGGAATACCTGAAATAGAAAAGGAGAAAACGGTATGGATTATAAGAAGGCAGGCGTTGACATAGAGGCCGGCTACAGATCAGTAGAACTTATGAAGGAGCATGTGAAGAAGACCATGCGCCCGGAAGTGCTGGGCGGACTGGGAGGATTCTCCGGAGCATTCTCCCTCTCAAAGATCAAAGAGATGGAGGAGCCGGTGCTGCTGTCCGGAACGGACGGATGCGGGACCAAGGTGAAGATCGCCATGATCCTGGAGAAACATGACACGATCGGGATCGACGCGGTGGCGATGTGTGTGAACGACATTGCCTGCGCGGGAGGAGAGCCACTGTTTTTCCTGGATTACATCGCATGCGGCAGAAATGAACCGGAGAAGATAGCGGATATCGTAAAGGGTGTTGCAGAGGGCTGTCTTCAGGCAGGCGCTGCGCTGATCGGCGGAGAGACAGCGGAGCATCCGGGACTGATGAA
This sequence comes from Candidatus Mediterraneibacter excrementigallinarum, assembly GCA_019120075.1. Classification (GTDB taxonomy): domain Bacteria; phylum Bacillota; class Clostridia; order Lachnospirales; family Lachnospiraceae; genus Mediterraneibacter; species Mediterraneibacter excrementigallinarum. The sequence continues at coordinate 43,081 of DWVT01000030.1, read as the reverse complement.
GCCGGAGGAGTATGATCTTGCCGGATTTGCGGTAGGTGTCTGCGATAAGAAAGATATGATCACAGGAGATGACCTGAAAGAAGGAGATGTGCTGATCGGCATGGCCTCCTCAGGAATCCACAGCAACGGATTCTCCCTGGTGAGGCAGGTTTTCAATATGAAGAGAGAAGCACTGGATACATATTATGACAGTCTGGGATGCACTCTCGGGGAAGCGCTTCTTGCTCCCACAAAGATTTATGTGAAGGCGCTTAAGAGCATCAAGGACGCAGGCGTGAAGATCAAGGCGTGCAGCCATATCACAGGCGGCGGATTCTATGAGAATGTTCCCCGTATGTTAAAAGAGGGGACTCACGCTGTGATAAGAAAGGCCAGCTACCCGATTCCGCCGGTATTCCGGATGCTTTCCGAGGACGGCGATGTGGAAGAACATATGATGTATAATACCTTCAACATGGGACTTGGAATGGTTCTGGCCGTAGATAAGGATGACGTGGACCGGACAATGGACGCGATCCGCGCGGCAGGCGAGGAGCCCTATGTAGTGGGACAGATCGAGGCAGGAGAAAAAGGAGTAACCTTATGTTAAAGATAGTGGTGATGGTCTCCGGCGGAGGGACAAACCTCCAGGCGATCATCGACGGGGTGAGAGACGGAAAGATCACGAATACAGAGATCGCAGGCGTGATCAGCAACAACCGGAATGCCTACGCTTTGAAAAGAGCGGAGGAAAACGGGATCCCCAGCTGCTGTGTATCACCGAAGGATTATGAGTCCCGGGAGATTTTTAACAGGAAACTGCTGGAGACAGTGGACAGTTTTGCGCCGGACCTGATCGTACTGGCAGGATTCCTTGTGGTGATCCCGCCGGAGATGATAGAAAAGTACAGGAACCGGATGATCAATATCCATCCGTCCCTGATCCCTTCTTTCTGCGGGAAAGGATTCTACGGACTGAAAGTGCATGAAGCGGCTCTGGAACGCGGAGTGAAGGTGGTGGGAGCCACTGTTCATTTTGTGGACGAGGGCACAGATACCGGACCGATCATCCTGCAGAAGGCTGTGGAGGTGCAGCAGGGAGATACCCCGGAAGTACTCCAGCGTCGGGTAATGGAGCAGGCGGAGTGGATCATCCTCCCGAGAGCCATTGACCTGATCGCGGGTGGAAAAGTCCGTGTGGAAGGCCGGAAGACTGTGATAGAAGAATAGACTGCTGGATAAGAGGGTGCGTCTGTGTATCACAGATGCACCTTTGTGGTTTCAGAAGAAGAAAAGGAGGCTGTTATGAAAGTACTGATAGTTGGAAGCGGAGGAAGAGAGCATGCCATCGCGGCGAGTGTGGCAAAGAGCCCCAGGGCGGACAAGATCTACTGCGCACCGGGAAACGCGGGGATCGCGGAGTATGCAGAGTGCGTGGATATCGGCGCCATGGAATTTGACAAACTGGCTGCGTTTGCAAAGGAGAAAGAGATCGACCTCTGCATCGTGGGAATGGATGATCCCCTGGTGGGAGGACTTGTGGACGTTCTGGAGGAGGCGGGAATCCGCACATTCGGGCCGAGAAAGAACGCGGCGATCCTGGAGGGATCCAAGGCGTTTTCAAAGGATCTGATGAAGAAATACAATATCCCCACAGCGGCATACGAGAATTTTACGGATCCGGACAAGGCCCTTGCCTATCTTGAGACGGCGAAGTTCCCCATCGTCCTGAAGGCGGACGGACTTGCACTTGGCAAGGGCGTGCTGATCTGTCAGGATCTGGAAGAGGCAAAGGAAGGCGTAAAGACCATCATGCTGGACAAGAAGTTCGGGACAGCCGGAAATGAAATGGTCATCGAGGAGTTTATGACAGGCCGGGAAGTGTCTGTGCTCTCTTTTGTAGACGGGAAGACCATCAAGACCATGACCAGCGCTCAGGATCACAAGCGTGCGGGAGACGGGGATACCGGCCTGAACACAGGAGGAATGGGAACCTTTTCACCTAGCCCCTTCTATACGAAAGAAGTGGAAGAGTTCTGCGAGAAATATATCTATCAGCCCACGGTGGATGCCATGGCTGCGGAGGGACGTCCCTTCAAGGGTGTCATCTTTTTCGGGCTGATGCTGACAGCGGACGGACCGAAAGTCCTGGAGTACAATGCTCGTTTTGGTGATCCCGAGGCACAGGTTGTGCTCCCGCGTATGAAGAACGATATCATCGACGTGGTGGAGGCGTGCATCGACGGAACGCTGGATCAGATCGATCTGCAGTTTGAGGATAACGCGGCAGTCTGCGTGGTGCTGGCGTCAGACGGATATCCGGTAAAATATGAAAAGGGATATCCTATCACAGGACTGGATGAGTTTAAAAAGCATGAGGGATACTATTGCTTCCATGCGGGAACAAAGTTTGACGGGGATCAGATCGTGACCAACGGCGGACGCGTACTTGGCGTGACAGCAAAGGGAAAAGATCTGAAAGAGGCAAGAGCCAACGCATATGCAGCCACCGAGTGGGTGCAGTTTGAGAACAAATATATGAGACATGATATCGGAAAGGCGATCGACGAAGCTTAAAGACGCCCCGAGACAGAAAGGCGGAACTTGTGAAAGGATTATATTTTGACGGAGAAAAAGCGGTTTACCGGGAAGATCTTCCCAAACCGGTCTGCAAAGAAGGCGAGAGCCTGATCCGCATCCTCATGGCCGCGGTCTGCAGCACGGACCGGGAAGTGTTAAAAGGCTACAGGCCTAACTTCCGGGGCGTGATGGGACATGAGTTTGTGGGCGTGGTGGAAGAGTCTGAGGATGAGACACTGATCGGGCAGCGTGTAGTGGGAGAACTGAATGCCGGGTGCGGACACTGCCTGTACTGCCGCACCGGCCGGGAGAAGCACTGTCCGGACAGGAAGGTCATCGGCATGGAGGGGAAGGACGGATGTTTTGCGGAATACATGACACTGCAGACCCATCTGATCCACAGAGTCCCCGACGAACTTCCGACGGAGAGGGCAATCTTTACGGAACCTCTGGCTGCTGCGTTTGAAATCACATCCCAGGTGCATATCAGCCCGGATACGAAGGTAGCTGTCCTGGGAGACGGAAGACTGAGCCTGATGATCACTCAGGTGCTGAACTTGACGGGAACGGATCTGACTGTGATCGGGAAACATCCCGAAAAGCTGGAAAAATTCAGCCCCTTTGCAAAGACCGTGACAGAGACCGACGAGACTTTTGAGATCATCGTGGATGCCACCGGCGCGGAGTCGGGACTTCAGCTTGCGAAGAAACTGATCCGGCGGCAGGGAACCATCATCTTAAAGAGCACATACGCCGGAACAGCGAATGTGGATATGAGCTATTTCGTGGTAAATGAGATCACCATCAAGGGCAGCCGGTGCGGTCCCTTTGAGCCGGCTCTGAGGATGCTGGCGCAGAAACGGATCGTCCTGCCTGAGATCGAGCTGTTTGATCTGAAAGATCATGAGAAGGCGTTCGCTTACCGCGGTTTTAAGGCGGGGTTCAAATTCTGACAGAGCGATCCGTCCGGAAACGGGCAGAGGCAGAAGAGAAGCAGAACTTCTGCGGATGAAAGGAAGAAAGATGGAAACACTGAGAGATGTAACACATATAGACAATGTAAAACTGAATGAAGAAGAAAATGCGGTGGTGATCATTGATCAGACACAGCTTCCCAACAAGACGGAATACCTGACGCTGGGAACGGCAAAAGACCTTTATGACGCCATCTTTGAGCTGAAAGTAAGAGGCGCTCCGGCAATCGGAATCTGCGCGGCTTATGGAATCTATGTCCTGGCGCGTCAGATTGAGACGGAGGATTATGATACTTTCTATGCGCAGTTTAAGAAGGATAAAGATTATCTGGACTCCTCCAGGCCTACCGCAGTGAACTTAAGCTGGGCGCTGAACCGGATGGAGAGGGTGGTCACATCCAATCAGGACAAGCCGGTGGAGGAGATCAAGGCGCTTCTCCTGGCAGAGAGCAAAGAGATCCAGGCAGAGGATATGCGCATGTGCCGCGCGATCTCCGAGTATGGGCTGGCGCTCCTCCACGACGGAGACGGGATCCTGACCCACTGCAACGCAGGCCCGCTTGCCACATCCAGATACGGAACTGCCCTCGGTCCTCTGTTCCTTGGAAAGGAGAGAGGGATGGAGTTCCATGTGTTTGCGGATGAGACAAGACCCCTCCTCCAGGGGGCGAGGCTGACTTCCTATGAATTGCAGAAAGGCGGCATCGACGTGACACTGATCTGCGACAACATGGCAAGCATTGTCATGAAAAACGGATGGGTCCAGGCGTGTCTGGTTGGCTGCGACCGGATCGCAGCCAACGGGGATGCGGCGAATAAGATCGGAACCAGCGGAGTAGCGATTCTTGCGAAGTATTACGGTATTCCGTTCTATGTCCTGGGACCGACTTCGACCATTGATATGAACTGTCCAACAGGAGATGACATTAAGATCGAACTGAGGGATCCGGATGAGATCAAGAAGAAATTTTATACGGAACCAATGGCTCTGGAGGAGACAAAGTGCTATAATCCTGCGTTCGATGTGACAGACCATAACCTGATCTCAGGGATCGTGACAGAATACGGGGTTGCGAGAGCTCCTTATGTGGAATCATTGAAGGATATTTTTGCAAAAAAGGAGCAGGAAACATTGCACAACAAGTAAATTGGTGTTAATATAACCTAATAAGTTAGAGCAACAATATAAGCTGTACTTATCAACAGAAAGAAGGAGGAGTTATATTATGAAAAAAAGACTGTTAGCAGCTCTTCTGTGCGTGGCAATGGTATCTTCCATGGTCATCGGATGCGGAAGCAATTCATCAGACACTTCAACAGACGGAGCAGCGGCTTCAGATGAAGGAACAGACACAGCGGAAGACAGCACAGACGCGCTGAACATCGCAATCGTATCCAGCCCTAACGGTGTGGATGACGGATCATTCAATGAGGATAACTACAATGGAGTCCTGGCTTATATCGATGAGCATCCGGACGCAAAGGTGACACCGATCCGCGAGGAGACAGGTGTTCCGGCAACAGTTGTGGAAAAGATCACAGAGATCGCAGGAAGCTATGACGTGGTTGTCTGCCTCGGATATCAGTGCGCCGGAATCGGCACGGTAGCACAGGACAACCCGGATGTGGATTTCATCCTTGTGGACAGCTATCCGACAGATGCAGAGGGCAACACTGTAGAACTTGACAATGTATACGCAATGCTGTTCGCAGAGCAGGAGAGCGGATTCTTTGCAGGAATAGCTGCGGCTCTTGAGACAACGACAAACAAAGTCGCTGTTGTAAACGGACAGCCTTTCCCGTCAAATGTAAACTATCAGTATGGTTTTGAAGCTGGTGTGAACTATGCCAACGCAAAACTCGGGGCAAACGCTGAGTGTGTAGAGCTTGCTTCCTACGCGGGAACATACAATGACGAGAACATCGGCGGAAACTACACAGGAAACTTCTCTGATGAAGCGACAGGAAAAGTTATCGGTGAGTCTCTGATCAAAGAGGGATGCGATATCATCTTCGTTGCGGCAGGAGCATCAGGAAACGGTGTGTTCACAGCAGCAAAAGAGGCCGGAGATGTGAAGGTTATCGGATGTGACGTTGATCAGTATGACGACGGAGCAAACGGAGACTCCAACATCATCCTTACTTCTGTCCTGAAATGCATGAGCATCAACGTACAGAGACAGCTTGAAGCGATCGCAGACGGATCCTTCAAAGGACAGAATATCACACTGAAGGCTGACACAGATTCCACAGGATATGTAAAAGAAGATGGAAGACAGCAGCTTTCAGATGATACGATCAAAGCACTTGATGATGCGTTCGCACTTGTAAAAGACGGAACCATCGTTCCGCCGTCAAGCGACAACGGCAGTACACCGGAGGACTTTCCAGGACTGGAGTAATAACATCAGGTAAAACAGAATGGACAGTTCACTGAACAGGTGACTGTCCATTCTCTCTTTTAAGAAAGAAACGTCGGAATGAATGAAGAGAACAGGAGCTGCCAATGTCAGAAGAATATATTATTGAAATGCGGCATATCACGAAACGATTTCCAGGCATTGTGGCGAACGATGACGTGAGCATCCAGATCAAAAAGGGAGAGATTTACGCCCTTCTCGGGGAGAACGGCGCAGGCAAATCCACCCTGATGAGCATGCTTTTCGGAATGTACGAGCCTGATGAGGGGGAAATCTATGTAAAAGGGGAGAAGGTTCATATCACTTCCCCAAACTATGCGACAAAACTGAATATCGGAATGGTACATCAGCACTTCAAGCTGGTATCGAATTACACAATAGCAGAAAATATTATCATGGGAATGGAGCCGGTGAAAAGAGTGCTGGGACTGTTCCCGGCAGTCGATATCAAAAAGGCAAACGAAGATATAAGGAAACTTTCAGAGGAGTACGGACTGGAGGTAGATCCGACTCAGGTGATCGAGAAGGTGAATGTATCGATCCGGCAGAGAGTAGAGATCCTGAAAATGCTCTACCGGGAGGCGGAAATCCTGATCTTTGACGAGCCGACGGCAGTGCTCACCCCCCAGGAGATCGAGTTCCTGCTGCAGATCATCCGGAATCTCCGGGACAGCGGGAAGACCATTATCCTGATCACCCACAAGCTGGAGGAGATCAAGCAGGTAGCGGACCGCTGTGCGATCCTGAACAGAGGAAAGATCGTGGATGTGCTTGATGTGAAGACTACATCGACCAAGAAGATGGCAAACCTGATGGTGGGAAGAGAAGTTTCCTTTACAGTGGACAAGTCTCCCGCGAAGTTCGGAGAGACTGTGCTGGATGTGCAGAATGTGACAGTATACAATCAGGATCATTTTGAGGTTGTTAAGAATGTGTCCTTCCAGGTACACCGGGGCGAGATCTTCGCTATCGCAGGCGTATCCGGGAACGGTCAGGTCGAGCTGGCGGACGCGATTGCCGGTTTGATGGACATTTCCAGCGGAAAGGTGATCCTGAACGGTGAGGACATCACTCACGAGACGATCCGAAAGAGGACGGAGAAAGGAATTTCCTACATCCCGGAAGACCGCCAGGAGTTTGGACTTGAACTGGATTTCTCGCTGAGAGATAATCTTGCTCTGAAATCTTACTATAAAGAGCCCTTCTCCAGCAAGGGAGGGGTACTCAGACCGGATGAGTTTGAGAAGTACGGACAGCGTCTGATCGAGGAATATGATATCCGGAGCGGTCAGGGAACCGCCACACAGGTGCGTTCCATGAGCGGCGGAAACCAGCAGAAAGCCATTGTAGGGCGTGAGATCGAGCTTCAGTCTGACCTGATGATCTTTGTTCAGCCTACGAGAGGACTGGATATCGGCGCGATCGAAAATATCCATAAGCAGATCATTGCGGAGCGGGACAAGGGAAAAGCGATCATCCTGATCTCACTGGAACTGGACGAGATCATGAACTGCGCGGATACCATCGGCGTGATCTATAACGGAGCCATCGAGCAGATCGCTCCGGCTGAGACTCTTACGATGAATCAGGTGGGAGAATTCATGATGGGGGTGAAGAATAAATGAAAAAGATCTGTGTAAAGATCCTTGGAAATGAAAAAACACAGTTTATCGCGATCCCGGTATTCTCCATTCTGCTGAGTCTTATCGTGGGAATGGTCATCATCGCGGGACTGGGAAAATATCCTCTGACCGCATACATGAACCTCCTGCAGGGAAGCGGGCTCATGCCGAAGCCGAACTACTCGGCATATCAGGGGATGCTCACAGATTTTACCAGCTTTCTGAACATGCTCACACCGATGATGTTCGCAGCGCTCTCTGTCGCTGTGGCACAGAAGGCGGGGCTGTTCAATATCGGTGTTTCCGGACAGATGCTGGCGGCAGGATTTGTAGCGACAGTCACAGTGGGATACTCTGAACTTCCGGCAGTTGCCGCAAAACCTCTCGTTCTCCTGATCGGTATTGTAGTGGGAATGGCGGTCGGCGCTCTGGTCGGCTTCCTGAAATACCAGTTCAATATCAACGAGGTCGTTTCCACGATCATGATCAACTATATTGTTCAGTATCTGACCAGCTTTTTTATCAATACAAGATATATCGATGAGATATCCAGACAGTCAAAGGCAGTCAGCCGGGCTTCCAGGCTGACGCTCATGCAGGTTCCGATCGGGAATCTGAAAGTGGATATTCCTCTCTGTATTATCCTGGCAGTGCTCATCGCGATCCTGATGAAGTTCCTTCTGGACCGGACGAGCCTGGGATTTGAGATCAAGGCAGTGGGATCAAACCGCAATGCGGCGAGATATGCCGGAGTCAGCGTGGGGAAGACCATGGTGGTATCCATGATGATCTCCGGGGCTCTTGCAGGACTTGCAGGTGTGACATACTATCTGGGGTATCTGGAGTCCATCCAGCCCAAAGTGCTCACTGACACCGGATTTGACGCGATCGCGGTTGCGCTGCTCGGAAATAACAATCCGATCGGAGTGATCTTTTCTTCCTTCCTGATCACCGGAGTGACCAAGGGAAGCAGTTATATGAGCTCGGCATCCGGGATCGAGACAGAGATCGCTTCTGTCATCACGGGGCTGATCCTTCTGTTCAGCGCATGCAGCGCGTTTATAAGGTATGAGGTAAAGAAGTGGAAGACAGAGATGGAGGAAGCAGAAAGGAGGAACGCAGATGTCAAGAATAATCATTGATGGACTTTCGTTTGCACTGCCGCTGTTCATCATGGCGATCGGCGGGATCTACAGTGAGCGTAGCGGCGTTACCAACCTTGCCATTGAAGGTCTTCAGGGATTCGGAGCTTTCGTGGGAGCCCTCTTTGTCGTACTGACATCGGGGACACAGGGAACAGATTCCCAGGTAATCTTTTATCTGGCATTCCTGTTCGCGATGATCGGCGGAATGGTATATTCCCTGCTCCATGCCCTGCTCTGTGTCAAGTTCAAGGCAAATCAGGTCATCAGCGGTGTGGTCATCAACATCCTTGCCATGGCGCTGACCGCGTTCCTGACGAAACAGGTAAACAAGAGCGTGTTCAACCAGCCTTCCGACAAATTTCAGCTCGGCGTATCGGCAAGATTTACTGTTCCGGTACTTTCTGATATCCCTGTCGTGGGAGCAGTGTTTACAAATGTATATCCGTTTGAGGTGATCATCCTTGTTGTGGCGGTGATCGCATGGTTCGTGCTCTACAAGAGCAGATACGGTCTTCACCTGAGAGCCTGCGGCGATAACCCCCATGCAGTGGACGCTGCAGGAAGAAATGTGGGGCAGATCCGTACCGTGGCGATCATGGTTTCCGGAGCTCTGTCCGGCATCGGCGGAATGTGTTTCGCCTATTCCATCTCCGCACAGTTTTCCGAGAGCATCTATGTGGGATATGGTTATCTTGCCATCGCGGCGATGATCTTCGGAAACTGGAAGATCCTTCCGACGCTGGGAGCCTGCCTCCTCTTCGGATTCGCCAGATCGGCGGGCTACCAGATCGTGCAGGTGCTGGAGAAGCCCAGCAGCTATTCGGATCTGGTCATGATCCTTCCATATCTTCTGACCCTGCTCCTGCTGATCTTCTTCTCGAAGTACAACAGAGCTCCAAAGGCACTGGGTGAGATTTACGATAAGGGAAAGAGATAAGACGCCTTATCGCACAAAAAACAGGTCTGCGCGGACGATATGTCCGGGCAGGCCTGTTTTTGGCATAGGGGATGCAAGGCAAAGTCCGGGGCTGCCCGATACTCTGTCAGACGCCTTCCTGAGCGCCATGCGTCATACGGAAACCTCATTGTTTTCACTGTACACTTCAAAGGATTTTTCCATCTTTTCAAGGATCTCCGAATACTGACGGAATGCGTTGCGCATCTCTATCTCGTTGAAAGGCTGGGTCTTATAGCAGATCCGGTGTTCCATCGCCGCCCAGAGATCCATGGAGATCGTACGGAACTGGATCTCAACCGGGTAGTATTCCATACTGTTCATGTAATAGGTCGGTACGCCCACGATGATATGGTAACTGCGGTAGCCGTTTGGCTTTGGAGTTTTTATGTAATCCTTCTCGCGGATCAGGATCAGGTCAGCCTGTTTTTTTAGAGAACCGACCAGATGACGGATATCCTGTTCAAAAAAGCAGACGACCCGGATCCCCGCAATGTCCTTGAGCAGTGCCTTGGCGTCCTGCACGCTCCCCGAGGAACCTTTTTTGCGGAGCTTATTCTCAATACTTTCTTTTTCTTTGATCCGGTTTGTGATGCTGTGTATCGGCCGGAAATCTTCTTTTTCATATGTGTCATGATCCATGATCTCGAGGCGCGTGAGGATCAGGTTCATGGCGTCTGTATATGGTTTGATCAGTTCATAATATTCCTCAAGTGTCATTTAAATCATACTCCCTTTCTTATCCAGAGAACAGTTTAGGAGGGGAATGTGACGATTCCGTGCATAGAATCTTATGAATTTCTAAATTTTTTGACCGCGCAAACGGGCGGCATTCAGATGTGAACTGTAATCTGTGCGGCTGCGATCCCGTGATCATCTGACCGTGCAGTTGGAAAACTGTGGCTTGTAACGCCGGGACAGTTATTTTATAATAGCGTAAAAGCCAGTGGAAAATGTCTGGGCAGGAACAGACGAATTCAGAACGCGAAAGGCGGAATAGAGAAATGACGGAATTAAAAGAAGTATTTGAAAAAGCGTTCCCTTTCTGGGACAGCCTGACGGAAGAAGAACAGACAGAGATGATACTGGGAACAACAAAAAATGTCTGTAAAAAGAAAACAAAACTGCATTTCGGCGGAGGAGAGTGCGCCGGCGTTCAGATCATCGAAAAAGGAAGGGCAAGGATCTTCATCACGTCGCCCAACGGGGGAGACATCACGCTGTTCCGGCTGGTGGACGGAGATGTGAGTATCTTAAGTGCGGCATGTATGCTGAACGGGATGGATGTGGAACTGGATATGGAAATGGAGACAGACGGTATCGTGTACACCATACCGAAAAAACTGTATAAAAATCTTTATGATGAAAACGGTTCGGTGAAGGATTATACGATGGAGATGATCTCAGAGAAATTCTCGGATATCATGTGGCTGTTCAATCAGTTTGTATTCTCGAATGTGGCTTCCCGTCTGGCGGGAGCGCTTCTGGAGCACAGGGCGCTGGAAGGAAGCGATATCCTTCCGGTCACCCATGAAGTTCTGGCGAGGGATGCAGGAACGGCCAGAGAGGTGGTGACCAGGCTTCTGAAACAGTTTCAGGATGACGGGATGGTCAGGCTGACCAGAGGAAAAGTGGAGATCCTGGATGCAGGAAGGCTTGGGAAGGTCTGAGGCACAGAGATCGGATGAAAAAGAAGGATCTGAAAAAGTTTGTGATTTTGTCACGGAAAATATTTTATATTGTGGTATACTAAGTACATCGAAAGCCACAGAAGACCACAGCTTTCGGGAAGAAAACAGAGATTCATCAAAGGAGGATATAGATATGGCAGTGATCAAATTGACAAAGGACAATTTTGACCAGGAGGTAATGCAGTCCGACAAACCGGTTCTCGTTGATTTCTACGCAGACTGGTGCGGACCGTGCAAGATGATGGGACCGGTTGTGGAGGAAATCTCCAATGAGGAGACCGGGGTAAAGGTGTGCAAGATCAATATTGACGAGGAAATCGAGCTGGCACAGCGGTTCGGAGTGATGAGCATTCCTACATTTATTGCGGTGAAGGGCGGAGAGATTGCCGGAAAACAGATTGGAGCCGTACCGAAGAGTACACTGCTTGGACTGGTGAAATAGTTCTGCACAGGAGTACGAAAAAAGTACCGGCCAGAATAATCTGATGAAAAAGAAGAACTATTGAAAAACAGTTATGAAGTTCTGTTTTTCAATAGTTCTTTTTTATTGAAGTCTCTTTTTAAAGTGCAGATTCAAATGAATAACTTCCTGCTTCCAGTTCTTTTTCCGTTCCGTCGGGAAGCCGGAGCAGAGTCTTTTCCGGAGTCTCTACTTGAAGAGAGAACACGTCGTTCTTTACTTCCCATGCAACAGAAATCTTTCCGCTGCGGCTTACAAAGCTGCCGCTGACCTTTCCGAGGCGGGCGTCCGGAACCGGAGCGATCAGGATCTTTCGATAACCCGGCTCCAGCGGGCGGATGCCGAGGATATGGGTGTAGTAGAATTCTCCTACGCTGCCAAAAGCATAGTGGTTAAAGGAAACCATATTATCCCCGTTCTGATCCGCCTCATTCACGCTGCCGTCAGGCAGGATGGCGTCCCAGCGCTCCCAGGTTGTGGTGGCTCCGCGGAGAACCTGATACATCCAGCCGGGGCACTCTTCCTGGAGGAGAAGCTCATAGGCGAAATCAGCCTCGCCGTTGTCGGCGAGCAGAGGGAGAAGATGCTCTGTTGAGAAGAATCCTGTCTGCATGCCCTCCCTGCGGATCTTTTCGACAAGTGTCCGGAACAGGCTGTCCCAGAGAGGCCCCTTGGGAACAACAAAATGCAGAGCCATGATATAGGCGCCCTGGTAATCATCCTTCATAGTACCGTCCTCATTGATGAAGGTGCGCAGGTAGGCTTCCCTGGTCTTTTCAAGCTGCGCTTCGTATCTGTCGGCATCCTCAGTCTTTCCAAGATACCGGGCCGTCCACGACAGGATCCGGAGATCGTTCACGATAAAGGCGTTGGAAACCGGACCGTTGTGCTGTGCCATAAAGGCAATGTCTTTTCCCGGGCAGAGCCAGTCACCGAGATTCGGTGCGATCCAGAGATCTTCAACCCCCTGGGGACCGCCCATGTGACGGATCTCGCATTCCACGTGGGACTTCATGCTGTCGTACTGTTCATGCAGATATCGGTCTGTCCCGTATTGGCGATAAAGCATTTCGGGAATGATCGTTACCGCGTTGCCCCAGCCCAGCATATTGAGGAATCCGACTCCGGCAGGACCTTCCGCGGGAACGACAGGAGCAACATATCCCTCTGTGTTGTCCTGCTGGGTGCTGCGGATATCCTGCAGATATTTTGCCCAGAACTTTTCCGTGTCGAAGTTGTAGGCGCCGGTCAGAGCGAAGACCTGCCCGTCTCCGGGATATCCCATCCGCTCATCCCTCTGGGGACAGTCGGTGGGAACTTCGATATAGTTGGATTTCTGCCCCCAGACCTGATTCTGATAGAGCCGGTCTGCGAGAGAATTGTCACATGCAAAATGTCCGGTGCGCTCCATGTCGCTGTAGAGGGCATACGCGGTGATGAGTCCCGGGACATAGTCCGTGCCGGTGATCTCCGCATAGCGGAAGCCCATGTAGGTGAAGCGGGGACGGTGTTTCGCCGTGTCTGTTCCGCGATGATAGATGAGTTCGGCTTTTGCCTTTCGCAGGTTCCGTGTATACAGATTTCCGTCCTGATCCAGGATCTCTCCATGACGGATCCGGATAGAACTGCCGGTCATCTTTGCGGGATCGATCTCTATGATACCTGCAAAGTTCTGCCCGAAGTCAAGAATAACAGCCCCGTCCTTGACTGTCGCATCCTGCACAGGCATTTCTTCTCTGCATCTCACCATGATCTCTGTGGGTGAGAAACGGTCCGGAAGCGGTCCTTCGTATGAGACCGGGGGAAAGATCTCCGGGACATCGCTGCGCGGCGCGCCGTCTGCGAAGAAAATCTCTCCGTCATAGAGTCCTGCATAGTCATACGGACTCTGCACCGCCTGGACAGAAGGATCATCGGAACAGAAATATTTTTTGTTTCCGTCTGACAGTTCAGCCTTCAGGATCCAGGACACTGCAGGGCGTTCCCCGTAAATCTGTGTCTTGTTGTCGCAGGTGAACCTGCCGCAGTACCAGCCCTGCCCCAGATAGATCCGCAGCGTGTCGTTCCCGCGGAGTGAATCCGTGATATCGTATGTCTGGTAAAACAGGTCGTGGTAATAATAAGTGTAGCCGGGGGCAAACATCTGCTCCCCGATTTTTACCCCGTTGAGGTCCGCTTCATAGACTCCCAGAGCAGTGATCGTAAGAGTGGCTCTGGTGAGATCAAGTTCAGGGATTTTCTGTTCAAATACTTCGACGGCGCCCTCCCTGTAAGGGCGCCGTGTTGTAATAAAATGCTGTTTTAATTTCATAGTCAGTTCCTTTCAAGAGACTCTTTTTTTGCCTGGATTCTTTTCTGTACCTTGACCATTTCTGCTTTATCAAGATGGCAGAAACGCATTGCGATCAGAGTACAGATCCAGCCAAGTATGGGCATACCGAAGTTCAGTGCCATTGCGGTCCAGAAGACTGCGGAGGTACATGCGTCACCCGGCTGAGGCATGGTCGTGGTATAACCGATCAGGGCGACTGCGCCGGCGGCGATGGTGGCGCCGAAGGCGGAGACGATCTTATCAATGAGGCTGTAGACGCCGGTTACGACGGCGGGGACATATCTTCCGCTCCGGTCGAGCTCGTAGTCGATAATATCCGCCATAAACGAGGTGTTTGCCGTTGTGATGCACATCTTCGCTCCGTTTAAGGCAAAGGTCAGGATCACGTAGATTATCATCATCGGACTGAGCATGACTGCAATACCGGAGGGATCTATGACTGCGAAGAACAGGATCGTTACCGCCGCGATGACCGTGCTGATCCAGGTCCATACAACAATGGTTTTCTGGCTGCCGTATTTCCCGGCATATTTTGCACCGAGGATTGCGAAGATAATGGAAGGGAACATTCCGATCGCATTGAGGATCGTGCTGAGTCCCATGTTTCCGATAACGATTCCGAACATCAGTGTCACAACGATGGACTGGGATGCAGTCTGCTGCGCGATTTTATCGGACGCGGCAGAGATGATATAGCACTGAAGCGGTCGGTTGCCTCTGAGGACATCGATCATATCCCGGATCTTCAGATGTTCCTTTTTCTCACCTGTACCCACAAAATTTTCGGGTCTGTCGATCTCGGATACGCCGATGCAGACCAGGATGATCCCGATCAGTCCGATCAGCACACAGATACGGCATGCTGCCGACAGGAAAGCCTGATTGTATGTACCGCCGAACATAGGCAGCAGAACCACGTTCAGTACAATGGTCAATGTGATCGGCACCAGGTAATTGAAGGCTGTCGCCCACACGCCGATCACCGGGCGCTGCTTCGGGTCATTGCTCAGAAGAGCGGGGATGGTCTGCGCCGTCATATTTGTGATCGTGTAGCCGATGACATACAGACAGTACAGAAGGATAAAGACGATGGTGCCGAATCCTTTGCTGGATACAAAATCGAACATTGCCAGGAGAGCCACCGCTTCGATGAGAAATCCGCCTGCCAGCAGGATACGCAGCTTCCCGAATTTTGTATTGATCCTGTCGTACAGGAATGCGACCATCGGATCTGTGATGGCGTCAAAGATACGGGTTCCGGTCAGAATATAGCCTACGATGATCGTGGAGATCCCGTATCCGATGCTGGCGCTGTAGCTTGCCAGTCCGATCAGAGAATAAACGCTCATACCGACCAGTCCGTTGCAGGCATATAAGATGATCTGCCATAATTTTGCGCGGCGGTACTGTACGCCGTCGATCTCACTCTGGGTTAATTTGTGTTTTTCAGACATAATAGTCGTTCCTCCCTTTTCTTATTAATCGCGAGAGCGTGTTTCATTTGTACTATGTCTGAAATTATATCCGGAACAGAAAAATAGGGCGTTTGATATTTCGTGAAAATGAAAAAAAATTCGTTCTCGATGGAAAGCGAACATGAATTTAAAAACAGAATCATGAATTTTTAAATCAAACAGATGTGATTTCTAAAGTTTTAAATTTTTCTTTCGGTATTCGCTTGGAGACATCCCGGTTTCTTTCTGAAAGGAGGAAGAAAA
The DNA here is from genome assembly GCA_019120075.1 of Candidatus Mediterraneibacter excrementigallinarum. Taxonomy (GTDB): domain Bacteria; phylum Bacillota; class Clostridia; order Lachnospirales; family Lachnospiraceae; genus Mediterraneibacter; species Mediterraneibacter excrementigallinarum. The sequence goes on along the minus strand of DWVT01000030.1, from coordinate 27,205 downwards.
ATAACTGCGGGATGCAAAGCCCAGTTCCTCACTGATCTCCTGAATAGTCATCTGGGATCCGCACAGCAGCGTTCGGGCATGGTTGATCTTGACTTTACGGAGATAGTCGGCAACGCTCATTCCGGTTTCCTTTTTGAATTTGTGAGAAAAATAATATTCTGTATAGCCGGACCGCTCTGCAAGATCCGAGATGCGGAAAGACTCCTGTGGATGCATGGTGATATATTCACAGGCGGAGCGAATCTGTGGAGAAAGTCCATCATCTGTCTTTGCGCGGCGGACTCTTTGCATATAATCGTCAAGCATTGTACGTGCCAGAGCGGAGAGGGAAGAAGTGGTACGGCATTCTTCGATCATACCGGCGTACTGGTCGTTCAGTGTATAAGAGACGGAGGGACTCAGTCCCCCTTCGATTGTGGCGCGGGAGCAGAGCGTAAGGAGCACGAGAACGCTGTTTTTCTGCTGACGAAGAGAATCTCCTGTGTCGAGTCGGATCCCGCTGCTCAGGGAACTGGACTTTGCGAGCGCCTTCTGATAATCAGGATTTCCTTCCCGGAACATCTGAAAAAGAGTCTGTTCCGCAGCCCAGATACCGCGATGTTCTCCGGAGATCGACTGAATTTCGTCCGACGCGGAAGAGTCATTGCCATGAGCGAACTGGATTTCTTCATTAGAAATATGTTCGCCGGTGACGCAGTAGTGGAACATGACTGTGATCTGAAAAAACTGGGTGGTAGGAATCAACGGAATTTTGTCGATATACCGAAAGATTACAGAGCGCAGGCGGACGGAGAGATTACGTCGGTCGAGTTCGTTCCTCAGAAGGATCTGGGAATTCCTGCCTGTAGATGCCGGCCCGAGTATATGGATTCGGACGAGTTCGCTGTCTTCATATTCAAACGCGGCGACATACAGAAGACCCGGCAATGTGTCAAGGATCAGAGGAAAGCGCTGGCCGCTCTGTACATATTCCGAGATGGAAACAGAAAAATCTGCCAGTGAGATCATCTCTCCCGCGGAGGTGTCAGGCGGGCAGTTGGATGAGAGGAGCTTCAGGTCGGGGGTATAGCTCCACAGGAATACGTTATAACTGCATCGCAGAAGTTCTATAAAAAAGGAAAGTTTTTCATTCACTGTCATGTCTGTCCTCCGGATAGACGGGCTGCCTCTCCGCTTGTCAGGCGAAGACGGTTCCCGTCAGATTATTCATATTATACTCTATTCATGTATTATGGGACAAGAAAAAAATAAACACGAAATAGTGAACGAAAAAGCGAATGAAAGAACGGAGAAAACAGAAGGATGGATATATAATAAAACAGAAGACGGAATGGTAAAGATTCAGAAAGAGGAGAAAAGAATGAAGAAATTTGCAGAGGACTTCATGCTTGGCGCGGCGACAGCGGCGCATCAGGTGGAAGGAAATAATATCTATAATGATTACTGGGCTCAGGAGCAGGTGCCCCACACCATGTTCAACGAGCCGTCTCTGGACGCGGTGGACCACTACAATCGCTATGAGGAGGATATCCGGATGATGGCGGAAGCCGGGCTCAACAGTTACCGCTTCTCCATTGAATGGTCCAGGATCCAGCCGGAAAAGGATGCGTGGAATGAGGAAGAAGTGGAGCATTACAGAAAGGTCCTGCAGTGCTGCCATGATAACGGGATACGGCCGGTGGTTACAATGATGCATTTCTCATCTCCGAAATGGCTGATCTCCATGGGAGGCTGGGAGAATCCTGAGGTGGTCGATCTGTTTGCCGCGTTCTGCAGAAGGCTGGTGACCGAGCTGGGCGGTCAGATGGAGTATGTATGTACCATCAACGAGGCAAATATGCGTCTCCAGCTCGCTTCTTTGATGAAGGACATGATGAAACGGATGGCTGGAATGAAAGAGGCGGCGCCTGAGAACGGGAAAGAGGGCGCGGGAGACAGCGAGAGCCAGGTACAGGTCGGAATCAATCTGAATAAAGAGAACATGATGCTGGGCATGATGGAGTGCGCGCAGGCATTCGGCCTTGAAAATCCCATGGATATGCATACCTTTGTGTCTCAGTGTACCCCGGAGGGAGATATCCTTGTGATGAAGGCTCACGAGGCGGCGAAGAAGGCGATGAAAGAAGCATGTCCGCACCTGAAGATCGGCCTGACATTGTCCCTTCATGATATGGTTGCTCTTCCTGGAGGAGAAGAGGATGCACAGAAAGAGTGGGACGATGAATTCCTGCATTATCTGCCCTGGATCGAGAAGGATGATTTTCTGGGAGTCCAGTGTTATACAAGAAAGTTTTTCGACGAGAACGGTGTGGCGGAACCTCCCGCAGGATCTGCCAGAACCCAGATGGGCTATGAGGATTATCCGAGGGCGATCGCGGATGTGGTGAGAAAAGTTTCAGAGAGATTCCATGGAGACCTGATCGTGACAGAGAACGGGATCGCCACGGACGATGACGCGAGACGGTGTCAGTTTATCCGGGAGGCAGCGGACGGCCTGCAGAAATGCGTAGAAGACGGAATCCCGCTGAAAGGGTATCTCTACTGGTCACTGCTGGATAATTTTGAGTGGCAGAAAGGATTTGCCATGACATTCGGTCTCATCGGTGTGGACCGGAAAACACAGAAACGATACCCGAAGGAGAGTCTGCGAGTGCTGGGAAGCATGGCAGCGGAGAAATAGCAGAAAAGTCAGAGAAGGAAGGCCGGAGAGAACGATGAGAAACAGAACAATATTTAATGATGGATGGAATTTTGTAAAACATGCGGAAAATACAGATGACGCGTGCGCGCAGAAGGGAATGCCGGTCACGCTGCCCCATACCTGGAATGCTGAAGACGGTCAGGACGGTGGAAATGACTATTACAGAGGAACCTGCTGGTATACAAAAAAAGTAAGCAGAAAGGAACTCGAGGCACTCTGTGGGGCAGAAGAATCAGAGGCAGAGGATGAAACATTCCTCGACGGAAAGGCGGTCTGGCTGGAGTTTGAGGGAGCAGCCATGACTGCGGACGTGTATTTCAACGGTATACACCTGGCCCGTCACGAGGGAGGGTATTCTACGTTCCGTGCGGATCTGACCGGGTGTATCAGAGAAGAAAATGAACTTGTTGTATCCGTGGACAACGGGGACAATGATCGGGTATATCCGCAGAAGGCGGACTTTACGTTCTACGGAGGACTGTATCGGGATGTAAGTCTGATCACTGTACCTGAAAGTCATTTTGCGCTTGGGTATGAGGGCGCGCCGGGGATCCGGGTGACGCCGGAGGTTGAGATCAGTGGTAAGGATGAAAGCGGACTCCCTGCGGGCAGTGCGAAAGTGACTGTGGAAGCCTGGACGGAAGGAACTGGGGACGGACAGGAGTTCCGGGTACGGTTTTCTCTTGACGGACAGGAGAAAGAGGCAGCCGTTTTCGGCGGATACGCAAAGGCAGAATTTGACCTTCCAGATGCACGGCTCTGGAACGGACTGGACGATCCTTTTTTATACAAAGTTACGGCGGAACTGTATGAGGGAGATGCGGAGCAGGACGAGATTTCTGCCAGATTCGGCTGCCGGAAGATGGAGATCGATCCGGACAGGGGATTCTTTCTCAACGGTCGTTCCTATCCCCTCCGGGGAGTGTCGCGCCATCAGGACCGGGCAGGCGTGGGGAATGCCCTGACAAAAGAGATGCACCGGGAGGATCTGGAAATCATCCGAGAGATGGGCGCGAATACCATCCGCCTGGCTCATTATCAGCACGCTCAGTATTTTTATGATCTCTGTGACGAGACAGGTATGGTGGTGTGGGCAGAAATTCCTTACATCACACTCCACATGAAGAACGGCAGAGAGAACACACTCAGCCAGATGAGAGAGCTGGTAACACAGAATTATAATCATCCCTGTATCGCCTGCTGGGGACTTTCCAATGAGATCACGGCGGCCGGAGGAGTGACGGAAGATCTTCTGGAAAATCACAGGCTTTTAAACGAGCTGTGCCACAGGCTGGATCCGACGCGTCCTACCACGATGGCTCATGTGTTCATGCTGGAGACGGACAGCGAGCTGCTCTCAATCCCGGATATCGGAAGCTACAACCTGTACTTCGGATGGTATCTGGGAGAACTGGCTCAGAACGACAGCTTTTTCGATGAATATCATGAGAACTATCCGGACCGCTGCATTGGATTTTCCGAGTACGGGGCGGATGCCAATCCGGCATTCCAGTCCCCGGAGCCGAAGAGGGGAGACTATACCGAATCCTATCAGACAGTGTATCATGAACATATCCTTGATATGATCGAGCAGAGACCTTATCTCTGGGCAACCCATGTCTGGAATATGTTTGATTTCGCTGCAGACGGACGTGATGAGGGAGGAAAGCACGGTGTGAACCAGAAAGGTCTGGTGACTATGGACAGAAAGCTGAAGAAGGACGCTTTCTATCTCTACAAAGCACACTGGAGCAGTGAGCCCTTTGTCCATATCTGCGGGAGAAGGTATGTAAACCGGGCAGAGGACGTCACAGAGGTCAAAGTATACAGCAATCTGTCTGAAGTTACTCTCTTCGTGGACGGAAAAGAGGCGGAGACGAAACAGGGGAGATACTGCTTCCGGTTCCAGGTGCCGATCTCAGGGGAACACAGGATCCGGGCAGCTGCGAAGAGTGAAAGTAAAGGTGAGGAGCTGTGGGATGAGATTTCCGTCTGCAGATCTGAAAAACCGGATCCGTCCTACCAGTTCATACAGAAGGGCGGAGTAGTCAACTGGTTTGACAAGGAAGATTTTGATGAAAGCTGCTATTCGATCAAGGATACTTACGGAAGCCTGCTGGCTGACCCCAGGACAGCGGCGATCGTAGGAAAACTGATGGAAGGCGCGGCGGCAAGCCGGGGAGATGTTGCCGAGAGTGTGAAGGACAATCCGAATCTTATAAGGATGATGTCCCGTCTGACTCTGGAGAGCCTGATCAACCAGGCGGGAGACGTCATTAAGCCGGAGCAGATCAAGGCAATCAATGCGGCGCTCCAGAAGATAAAAAAACCGGAGGTGGATGAGACATGCCGGTAAAGGCGATACAGATGATCCAGCTCGGGACTGTGATGGGTTCCGAGAAGCAGGCAAGAGAAACGATCCGGCTTATGAAGGAAGCCGGATATGAGGGGATTGAGATCAACGGATTCATGATCCGGAAAATGCCGCCTATTGTCAGGGTACTGACCACACTGGCGGGGATGCCGATCGGTAAGACGGCAAAACTGGACTGGAACAGACTGATCCGGGAGACCGGGCTGAAAGTGGTCAGTGTCCACGAGGATCTGGGAACGATCCTGAGGACCCCGGAGGAAGTCATCCGCGAGGCGGAGTCCTTTGGGACAAACTATGTGGTGATCACCGGAATGCACCGGTTTGACTACTCAGATAAAGAGGCGGTCCTGGATCTGGCGGAACGGCTTAACCGGGCCGGAAAGCTGATGAAAGAGGGCGGGATCTCTCTTCTCTATCACAACCATAACTGTGAATTCCGAAAAGTGAGCCCCGGGATCACAGCGTATGATCTGTTGATGGAAAAGACTGATCCCAACTATGCGAACTTTGAGTTCGATTCGTACTGGCCTGCGGAGGCAGGCGTCGACATTATCCCCCTGATGAAGCGCCTTGGGACAAGGATGAAGCTTTATCATATCAACGACAGGGGAACAAGAGTCAGCGGTCCGGCGGGTCAGATCCTGAAGTCAGACAGCATGGAACTGGGATACGGGAATATGAACCTGCCGGAGATGGTGAGGATCGCAAAAGAGAACGGCGTGGATGCGGTCGTGCTGGAAAGCCACAAAAACTGGGCGGACAAGTCTCCGGTGAAATCTTTCCAGCTGAGCGCGGAATTTATGAACAGATATGTCTGAGAAAAGAGGAGGAAATCCGGATGAACTATTTCTGCAATCCGGTCAATGTGAATTACCGGTATCAGTTTAATGATGACCAGAGAAACAAAGGGATCAAAGTGGCGAGAGAGGCTGCGGATCCTTCCATGATCTGGTTTAAAGGAAAGTATTACATCTTTGCGTCCATGACGCTCGGGGTCTGGGTTTCTGAGGACCTGGCCGTATGGAAAAACCACCGCCTGCCCGAAAGTCTGCCTCTCTATGATTACGCGCCGGATGTGAGGGTCATGGGAGATTATGTTTATTTCTGCGCGTCGAAGAGGGGAGAAAACTGCAGTTTCTACCGGACGAAGGATATCCTGGAGGGACCTTATGAAGAAATCCCGGGAACCTTTGATTTCTGGGACCCGAACCTGTTTCTGGATGAGGACGGACGGCTTTATTTTTACTGGGGATGTTCTAACATGACCCCGGTCTGGGGAGTGGAACTGGATCCGGAGACCATGCATCCGCTGGGGGAGAGGATCGCTCTCATTGAAGGCGATGCCTCGACAAAGGGCTATGAGAGAGCCGGTGAGGATCACACTCTCGTTCCAAGGTCTGAGGAGGAGATCGAGGCATGTTATCAGGGCTTTTTAAAGGCGCAGAACATGACCGAAGCAGATTTCCCGGATGAATATAAGCCTCTTGTAAAGGGAATGTTCAGCCGGAAGCCTTACATAGAAGGGGCATGGATGAACAAGTTTAACGGGAAATATTATCTTCAGTACGCATGTCCGGGCACACAGTATAATATTTACGCAGACGGAGTATATGTCGGGGACAGCCCGCTGGGGCCCTTTACCCTGGCAAAAAGTAATCCTTTCTCCTACAAGCCCGGCGGATTCATCCCAGGGGCAGGCCACGGCTCTACCATGGAGGACCCGGAGGGGTGTCTGTGGCATACATCTACCATGCGGATCAGCGTGAACCACGACTTTGAGCGCCGTGTGGGAATCTGGCCCGCGGGTCTGGATGAGGATGGAGAGCTGTTCTGCAATCAGAGATACGGGGACTGGCCCATGGCTGTGGAAGATGCGCGGAAAGATCCCTGGTGCAGCCCTTCCTGGTATCTTTTGAGTTATAAGAAGGCGATGAGCGCCTCCTCTTTTGAAGAGGGAAAAGAACCGGAAAAGGCGGCGGATGAGAATGTTCAGACCTGGTGGCGTCCGTTATCTGCAGAACGGGAAGAATGGCTGTGCATGGATCTGGGCATGATTTCAGAAGTACATGCAGTACAGATCAATTTTGCAGACGACAGGATCGATATCCCGGTGCCGGGAAAGATCGGCGGCTCAGCCACGCAGGCCCGGTACATTGAAGAGAGGGATCTTGCAACCCGGTGGATCCTGGAAGGCTCGAAGGATGGAGCGGAATATGAAGTACTCGTTGATAAGTCCGGGGCAGAGACAGACCTGACCCACGACCTGATCGTATGGGAGGAAGGAAAAAAACTCCGGTATCTCAGACTTACGGGAATGGAAGTGCCTTACGGACAGAAACCGTGCATTTCCGGACTCCGTGTGTTTGGAGTGCAGGAAAAAGAGAAGCCGGGCGTTCCGGAATTCTCCGCACAGAGAGATGGGGATCTGGATATGAAGGTTGTGATCCGGGGGACTGGTGCTCTGGGGTATAATATCCTCTGGGGCGAGGAACCCGGCAAGTTGTATCACAGTTGCATGACATTTGAGAAAAACCAGCGGATCGGCGCCCTGGTGAAGGGCAGGGATTACTGGGTGAGAGTAGATGCCTTCAATGAGGCGGGGATCACGGAGGGAACCGTGAAGAGGCTGGGATAGAGAACGTTTGCGTGTCTGCGCAGATGACCGCGCCATTGTACCCCGCCGGACAGAGGGAGACGTCAGGAGCAGAAAAGCTTCTGACGTCTCCCTTTTCTGGCTGTTTTATATTTCAGAGAGAAATGATTTTCGTTGCCACCTTCTCCCGAAATGTCCGGTCATGCTCCACAAAGATCATGGAAGGCTGGCATGAAAGCAGCAGATCCTCCAACTGCATCCGGGAGAAGATATCAATGAAGTTCAGCGGCTCATCCCAGAGGAACAGATGCGCCGGTTCGCACAGGGATTTTGCCAGAAGGACTTTCTTCTTCTGACCTTCACTGTAATCCTCGATGCGCTTCTCAAACTGTACCCGCTCCAGCCCCAGTTTTTTCAGGACTGTGAGGAGCAGAGCGTGGTCGATGCCGTATCTCAGGGCGAGTTCCGGCAGAGTCCCGTTCAGGAAAGAGGTATCCTGTGAGATATAGGAGATGCGCAATCCTCCGGCTGTCCATACTTCTCCCGTGTGGGGGATCTCTTCGCCCAGGATCAGTTTCATCAGGGTGGTCTTTCCGCAGCCGTTTTTTCCGGAGAGGGCAATCCGGTCCCCTCTGAAGATCTCCAGGTCAAGATGCTCCAGCAGGGGAGCCGCCCCTTCATAACATATCCCTACATCCGTGAGTGTGACCAGCCGCCGGCTGTGATGCTCCAGAAGATTAAGCTTGAGGCTGTCCAGTGTTTCCACATCCTGTAAGAGTCCTTCTTTTTCCCGGATGGCGGACTCCTTCCGGTTCTCCAGATTCCTGGCCCGCTTCATCATCTTTGCCGCCTGGTGTCCGATATGTCCCCGGTCCGGTTTGAGCCCCGCCACCCGGGATCCGGTCTTTGTACCTTCGACTTTGTCCGACCAGCGGGCAGCCTGCCTGGCGGCTTCCTTCAGTTTACGGATATCTTTTTTCAGGTGCTCGTTCTGCTGCAGTTCCATCCGGTCTTTTGCGGTTTTGTCCGCATACCAGGAAGAGAAATTCCCCTTCCGTACTTCAATGGTCTGCCGGTTCAACACAAGCACATGATCCACGCACCGGTCCAGAAAATCCCGGTCGTGGGATACAAGGATGAATCCCTTTTTCCGCGACAGGTACTCCGCGACTTTTTCCCGGGCGGGTCCGTCCAGATGGTTCGTCGGTTCATCGATGAGAAGAAATGCCTGTTCCTTTAAAAAGAGAGCGGCCAGCAGCGCCTTGGTCTGCTCCCCGAAGCTTAAGCTGGAGAAAGACCGGTAGAGAATCTCCGGATCCGTATCCAGCAGGTTCAGCTCCCGGATCAGTTCCCACTGCTCCATGAGGGGATCGATCTCTTCCAGGATCTCCAGCGTCATCCGGGAGCGCTCCTTCACCGGAAACGGAAAGTACTCAAACTCAACGGACGAAGTGATAGAACCGCTGTATTCATATCTGTTCATGAGCAGGTTCAAAAAAGTAGTTTTCCCCTTGCCGTTCCTTCCGATAAACCCCAGTTTCCAGTCTGTATCGATCTGGAAGGAGACGTTTTCAAAGACCGGGTCAAAACTGCCCTCGTAAGTAAATGTCAGGTTATTGATCTGTATGAGTGACATGGTAAAATCCCTCCAATCTGCAAAATTTTACAGATGCTGTTCTGTAAATAAATCCAGATGCTTCCAAAACAAAAGGACCGCAGAAAAGTTCTCTCTGCGGTCCTCTTGCTTTACACGTGCCAAAAGCCGTCCGCCGGACGGGAAATGGCGGAACGGGCACGGATTCTGTATGGAGAGGAGAAAAGATGAAAACTTTCCTGCGCGGCATGACAAAGTATACGGAGTTCTGGTCCCGGCAACGGGACATCAGTGTCCGGTAATACCGTCTGCTGACACACATGCGTATGTGGCACCGGATATCCATATGACATTGTCATGCCTTCCACATTATCTGCAGGAAATAATAATCATCTTTTCAACTCCAATCTTACAGGGGATTCTCCCTTTATTCTGCCGAAAGGATAACAGAACAGAGCAGGAAAGTCAAGAGATATTTCTCCGCTTTTCCCGGACCATCCTCCGGCAGGAAAGGTACGCTGCCAGAAAATATACTCCGTACACAAGGAGAAACAGGGCAGCGGTAAAGCCCACGTTTGTGGAAATGTGTATGTTCATAAATTCCTCCACGGTTTCTATCGCCTTTCTCATGAACACGGCGGAGAAGATGGCCGCCACCGCCAGCGGGGTGAGGAAGAAGAACGCCGTCTGCTTCAGAAGAGTCCTGCTGATCTGTCCGGGGGATGCGCCCAGTTTCTGAAGCAGATCATAACGCCGGATGCCGTCAGCTGTCTCGGTGAGCTGCTTGAGCGCCAGGACGGCGGCACAGATCAGCAGGAAGGTGACGCCCAGGTAGGTGCACAGGAAGACGATCATCGCGTTGGAACCGAAGTAGGTATCGTACATCATCTCTTTTTCCATATAACGGTAACTGTGGGCATCGTCCAGACCGATGGGGATCAGCTTCCGGATCAGCTCCCCGGAGTCTGTGTCTGGTTTGAAACGGACCAGGAGGACGTTCATGTCTTTGGAGAGATGTTCTGCTATCCGGTCGGGAACGATGAGAGTGCCCCGGTCGTTGTTCCCGATGGAAGTCATGAACCAGGTCTCTTTTAGCGGGGTGTCTGAGGCGCTTTCCAACTCTGTGCCGGCTATGACAAGAGTATGAGTCTGTTCCAGAGCGGCGCGCACGTATCCGATGGTCCCTTCGTAGTTACAGGTCATCAGAAATTCATCTTCTCCCAGTGAGTACGGGGCTTTCCCCTGCAGTGACATGGCGCGGTTAAAGTCTGTGATGGAGATGGCGTAGAGACTGACAACGGGAAGTCCCCGGTCAATGTTCCACAGGCTGAGGTCCTGCCCCCGGAACAACTCGCCGTAGGTCAGACCAGAATCTCTGGCGTTGATCTGGATCATCTCTTCCGCATAGAGCCCCATGTCGATACCCTGCGTACTGTTTGAGAGAAATTTTCGTATTCGCTCAGAAAATGTGAATAATTTATGATAAATCACTCAGAAAATGTGAAAAATAAATTGTGAATCGCTCATTTTTTGCGATTTTGTTGATATCGTACTTTTGCCGGGATATAATAGGAGCAGTGGAAGGATGTGATTTCATGCCGTATCTCAAAAGAAAGATCGATCAGTTCCTGGCAGCCTGGAAAACGGAGAAAGACAGAAAGCCTCTCATCGTAAAAGGCGCCAGACAGGTAGGAAAAACCGAATCTGTCAGACGGTTCGGAGAAAAGAACTATAAAGAAGTGATCTATATCAATTTTGTCGAAGAGCCAAAGTATAAGATGATCCTCGAGGATGGATATAAAACAGAAGATATTATAAAAAATATTTCCAGGATCGATCCGTCAAAACGATTCTCAGAGGAGGATACGCTGATCATATTTGACGAGATGCAGGAGTTCCCGGATATAGCCACTTCGCTGAAGTTTTTTAAGATTGACGGAAGGTATGATGTGATCTGCAGCGGTTCGCTCCTTGGAATCAGTTATAAGCGGATCGAGAGTAACAGCGTCGGATATAAAACGGATTACGAGATGACCTCTATGGATTTCGAAGAGTTTCTATGGGCAAAGGGCTATGGCCAGGATTTTACGGAGGATCTTCTGGTCCATATGACGGAGCAGAAACCGCTGAGCGATCTGACTATGGCGGTCTGCAGGGAACTTTTTCTCGATTTCTGTATCCTGGGAGGAATGCCTGCAGTCGTGAGACAGTACATTGAGCGTGGGACATTTGAAGGGACTCTTGAAATCCAGAGACAGTTGATCGCGGATTACAGAGAGGATATCCGGAAATATGCAGAAGGGCTGGATCAGACCAGGATCCTGAACGTTTTTGATCAGATTGCCCCGCAGCTTGCGAAGGAGAATAAAAAATTTCAGATATCAAAGGTAGCGAAGGGCGCAAGGTTCAAAGAGTACAGAGGCTGTGTGGAATGGCTCCGCGACGCCGGACTGGTCAATATATGTTATGGGATGGCGTTTCCGGAACTGCCGCTGAAGGGAAATTACGATGCGTCGAAATTCAAGCTGTATTTCAGCGATACAGGGATCCTGGTGGCAATGCTGGACGACGAAGCGCAGGATGATCTGAGGGCGAACCGCAACCTGGGAGTATACAAAGGAGCACTGTATGAGAATATCGTGGGGGAGGCGCTGACCAAATCCGGGTATGGCCTGTATTATTACAAACGCGATGACTCTACATTGGAAGAAGACTTTTTTGTAAGGACAAAGGATCTTCTCGTGCCGGTGGAAGTCAAGGCCGTCGGAGGAAGGGCAAAATCTCTCCGGACGCTGATCTCCAGTGAAAAATACAGCGATATAAAGTGTGGGATCAAATTGTGTGACGGAAATATCGGATACAGCAATGGTATCTATACATTTCCGTATTTCTGTACATTTCTGCTGAAACCCTGCTTAAGAGAAGGGACGATAAAGGCGCCTTAGGGCAACGGCACGGAAAGACAGACCAGATAAAAGAGGAGGTATTTCATGTCATTACAGTTTATTTTCGGGAATTCCGGGAGCGGAAAGTCCCATTACCTGTATCAGCATATTGTGGAGGAGGCTGTAAAGCACCCGGAGAAGAATTACCTTGTCCTTGTGCCCGAGCAGTTCACCATGCAGACCCAGAAGGATCTCTGCATGGCGCATCCCCGGGGAGGAATCATGAACATCGACGTCCTGAGCTTCGGACGTCTTGCCCACCGTGTCTTTGAGGAACTGGGACAGGACGAACGCCCCATTCTGGATGATGAGGGTAAGAACCTGGTGCTGCGCAGGATTGCGGGAAACTATGAGGAGGAACTGACGGTTCTGAAGGGGAACCTGAAAAAACAGGGATACATCAGTGAGGTAAAGTCCGTGATCTCCGAGTTTACCCAGTACGGCGTGGATTTTGACCGGCTGGATGAGTTCATGGAGACTCTGAATCCGGACAGCTACCTTTATTATAAACTGAAGGACATCCGCAGAGTGTACGAAGGATTTGAGGATTACCTGAAGGAGAAGTATATTACGAAAGAGGAAATGCTTGATGTACTGAGCAGTGTGGTGCCCCAGTCGCGGATCCTGAAGGGGAGCGTGGTGGCAATGGATGGGTTCACTGGCTTTACGCCGGTGCAGAACCGTCTTCTGGGAGAACTTCTCCGGGTGTGTGAGCAGGTGATCCTGACCGTGGAGATGGATGAGAGGGAGGATCCCTTTACTTACCGACATCCCTATCAGCTCTTTGCTCTGAGCAAGCAGATGGTGACTTCCCTCTCGGAGATCGCCCGGGAGGCGGGAATCGAGATCGAAGAGCCTGTATGCCTGTACCAGAAGCCGCCCTGCCGTTTCAGGGAGAATCCGGCGATGGCATTTCTGGAATCAAATCTGTTCCGCTATTCGGCTCTTACCTTTGAGGGGGAGCAGGAGGCGGTAAGCCTGCATGAGGCGAGAAATCCGAGAGCCGAGGCAGAATATGTGGCGGGGGAGATCCGGCGTCTTGTGCGGACGAAGGGGTACCGGTACCGGGAGATCGCCGTGATCGCCGCGGATATGAATGTATATGCGGACGCGCTGGAGAAGGCATGCGGAGGATATGAGATCCCCGTGTTCATGGACCACAAGAAGAGTATCCTTCTGAATTCTTTTGTGGAGTATCTGCGCAGCCTCCTCGCCATGGCGGAGCAGAATTTTACTTATGAGAGCGTATTCCGGCATCTCAGGACAGGACTGTGCGGGTTTACGGACGAGGAGATCGACCGGATGGAGAATTATGTCATCGCCCTGGGGATCAAAGGGTATAAGAAGTGGCAGCAGGCATGGGTGCGCCGCACAGACAGGATCAGCGAGGAGGAACTGCAGCTTCTGAACCATCTGCGGGTGGAATTCGTGGAGAAGACCAGCGGGCTGATGCTGATCTTAAAGCAGAGAAAAAAGACAGTCCGGGATATCACTCTTGCCGTGTATGAGTATCTTGTGCAGGAAAAGATCCAGGAGCAGCTTGCCGGGATGGAGCAGGATTTTCAGGAGAAGGGAGAACTGGCTCTGGCAAAGGAATACTCCCAGGTGTACCGTATCGCCATGGAGCTGTTTGACAAGTTTGTGGAGCTTCTGGGGGAGGAACCCATCAGCCTGAGTGAATACTGTGAACTTCTGGACGCGGGGCTTGAGGAGGCTAAGGTGGGAGTGATCCCGCCCAGCCTGGATCAGGTAGTCATCGGAGATGTGGAGCGTACCAGGATCAAGAATATCCGTGCCCTCTTTTTCGTGGGAGCAAATGACACTCTCCTCCCGGGAAATATGGGATCCGGCGGGCTTCTCTCAGAGCGGGACAGGGAGCAGTTCCAGAGTCAGAAGATCGCGTTGTCACCGGGACCGAAGGAGCAGACTTATGTGCAGAAGTTCTATCTTTATATGAACCTGACGAAACCCTCAGAGTATCTGTTCCTGTCCTGGTCTAAGGTATCCGGGGACGGAAAGACGCTGCGCCCGGCGTATCTTGTGCAGGATATCAGACGGCTGTTTCCGGATATTAAGGTCTGTGACGAGGAGAAACGGCCCCTGTCAGAGAGGGAGATGACCCGGAAAGGCGGCATCCGCATGCTGGCGGCAGGGCTGCGGGAGCGGCGGGCCGGGCTGGACGATAACTGGAAGGAGATGTACACCTGGTTTGACCGGGATGAGAAGAGCAGACCGGAGTTGGATCAGATCCTCCGCGCCGGCTTTCTGCAGAAAGGGAGAGACCGTCTGACGCCGGAGACGGCGGCGGAACTGTACCGGGCTCCGGACAGGGTCAGCGTGACCCGGCTGGAGCAGTTCGCCTCCTGCGCCTATGCTCATTTCCTGAACTACGGGCTCCGTCTCTCGGACCGGGAAGAGTACGGCTTTGAGGCCATGGACCTGGGAAATATCGCCCATCAGGCGCTGGAGCGCTTTGCCCGAAAGGCGGAACAGCAGGACCTGAAATGGACGGAGATGGCAGAGGAAAAGCGGGAAGAACTGATCGGGGAGAGTGTGGAGGAGAGTATTCTGGACTACGGAAATACAGTGCTGTTCAGCTCTGCCCGAAATGAATACATGATCCGGCGCATCAAGAGCCTGATCCGGCGGTCTGTGTGGGCTCTGACGAAACAGCTTGAGAAGGGGGATTTTGCGCCCAGCGGTTACGAGATGCGTTTCGGAAGCGGCAAGATCGACCGGATCGATACCTGCGAGGACGAGGGGAAGGTCTATGTCCGGGTGACGGACTACAAGACCGGGATGAAGGCGTTTGATATCACTGCCTTCTATCACGGGCTTCAGATGCAGCTTCCGGTGTACTTGAACGCAGCCCTTGGCATCGAGAAAAAGAAACACCCGGACAAGGAGATCGTGCCGGCGGGGATCTTCTACTACCGGATTCAGGATCCGCTCGTGGACCGGGCGGATACCCGGGAGGAAGTGGAGAAGAGTATTCTGAAAGAACTGAAGCTGGACGGACTGGTGAACGCGGAGGAAGATGTGGTGGAGCATCTGGAGCATGGTCTGTCCGGGTCTTCTGTGCTGTTCCCTATCGGAAGGAACAAGGACGGCTCATTAAGCCAGCGCTCCAAGGCGCTGGCGCCGGAGGAGTTTGACACAGTGCTGGCATATACGGAACAGAAGGAGAAGGATCTGAAGGAGCAGATGTACGGCGGAACGGCAGACGCGGCTCCCTATGAGATGGGAAACGCCACGGCATGCGATTACTGTGCCTGCCGGGATATCTGCGGGTTTGATCAGCGCGTCGATGGCTATTCCTTCCGGACTCTGGAGAAATATTCCGTGGAGGAAGCAGTTGAGAAGATGAAGGAACGGCTGAAAGAAGACGAAGGAGGTGAGAAGGGATGGGAGTAAAATGGACAGAAGAACAGCAGAAAGTCATTGATCTGCGGGACAGGAACATCCTTGTGTCCGCTGCCGCCGGGTCCGGAAAGACAGCGGTCCTTGTAGAGAGGATCATACAGCGGCTGACAGCAGAAAAGAATCCGGTGGATGTGGACCGGCTTCTCATCGTGACCTTTACCGAGGCGGCAGCAGCGGAGATGAAGGAGAGGATCGGAGCTGCGATCGAGAAGAAACTTTCCGAGCGTCCGGGGGACGCCCATCTGGAACAGCAGGCAACGCTGATCCACAGCGCGCCCATTACCACCATCCACAGCTTCTGCCTTTCTGTCATCCGGGAGCATTTCCATGTCATCGGTATCGATCCCGGATTCCGTATCGCGGAGGAAGGAGAATTAAAACTGCTGAAACAGGATGTCCTGGAAGAACTTCTGGAAGAGTGCTATGCTTCCGGGAATGAGGCGTTCATTGAGTTCGTGGAGAGGTTCGGGACTGGAAAGAATGACCGCAAGATCGAGGGGATCATCCTGAAACTGTATGAGTACTCCAGAAGCTATCCCCAGCCGGAGAAGTGGCTGGATGCCTGTGTGAGAGCATACGACATGGAAGGGAGAGATCCGGAGGAGACAGAGTGCGCACGCTGGGCATGTCGAAAAGCGGCGCAGCGGGCCGGGGATCTGCGGAAAATCCTGGAACGGGCACTGAAGATCTGCGAGGAGCCGGATGGCCCCTATATGTACGGGGATATGATTGAGTCGGATCTTAAAGAAATCGGGAAACTTGCCGGGGAAACTACGTTTTCCGGCATGTATGCAAAGGCAGGAAGCATGAAATGGAAACGGCTCTCATCCAGGAAGGATGAGATGGTTTCTCAGGAAAAAAAGGAACAGGTTCAGAAACTGAGAAAACAGGTGAAGGATCTTGTGAAAAAGATCCAGAATACCTATTTCTACGCCCCCTGCGAAGAGTGGGCTGCGGACATGCAGGCGTCCGGTTCTTCCATGGAGATGCTGGCAGAACTTGTAAAGCGGTTCGCAGAAATGCTGAGCGAGAAGAAACAGAGCAGGAATATGATCGACTTTAACGATATGGAGCAGTTTGCACTCCGGATCCTGACAGAGGAGAAGGATGGGAAACTGGTTCCGTCTGCGGTAGCGGCGGAATATCAGGATCGGTTTGAGGAAGTGATGATCGACGAGTATCAGGACAGCAACCTGGTCCAGGAGACGATCCTGACCAGTGTGTCCAGAGTGTGCCGCGGACAGTACGACATTTTCATGGTGGGAGATGTGAAACAGAGTATTTACCGATTCCGACTGTCCCGCCCGGAGCTTTTCATGGAGAAATATGATACCTACAGTCTGGACGACAGCGAGAGGCAGCGGATCGACCTGCACCGGAACTTCCGCAGCCGTCCGGAGGTGCTGGACAGTGTGAATTACATTTTCCGGAAAATTATGCGCAAAGAGTTCGGTGGTATCGAGTACGATGACAGCGCGGCGCTCTATCCGGGAGCGCAGTTCCCGCCCCTTCCGGAGGAGGCGGCAGAGCATGGATTTTCCGACCGGACGGAGCTTCTCCTTCTGGACGCGGAGGATCCGGGAGAGGAAGACGCCCGGAGAGCGGAGGCGCGGATGATCGCCCGGAGGATCCGGGAGCTGATCGAAGGCGGAGCGGTAGTGGACAAGGAGACCGGAGAATACCGGAAGGTGCAGTACCGCGACATTGTGATCCTGACCCGGAGCATCCGGGGATGGGCGGAGGCTTTTACTTCCGTTCTTGCCGAGGAGGGAATCCCCGCCTATTCCGTGAGCCGGGAGGGATACTTTGAGACTTACGAGGTGAGTGTCCTTCTGGACTATCTGAAGATCCTGGACAATGTCAGACAGGATCTTCCTCTGACCGCGGTGCTGACGTCTCCTTTCTGTGGACTGGATGCGGCTGCGCTGGCGGAAATCCGTCTTGCCTTCCCGGAAATACCCTTTTACGAGGCAGCGATGGCATATGCGCAGGAAGGGGACGGGGAAGAGGATAAAGAGGTGGGATGTTCACCCTCCGGACGTGGAAAACTCCCCCGGCTTGTGGAAAAACTGGCGGAATTTTTCTCGACACTTGGATATTTCCGCGAACGGGTCCCCTATACACCCATCCATGAACTTCTGGAGGAGATTATTGAGAAGACCGGGTACGGCACCTTCCTCCTCGCCATGCCCGGAGGCGGACAGCGGGCGGCAAACGTGGAAATGCTGGTGGAGCGCGCTTCCTCCTTTGAGGGGACCAGCTACAAAGGCCTGTTTAATTTTGTCCGCTATATCGAACAGCTGAAGAAATATGATGTTGACTACGGTGAGGCAGGAATTCTGGATGAGCAGTCAGATACGGTCCGGGTCATGAGCATCCACAAGAGCAAGGGTCTGGAGTTCCCTATTGTCTTTACGGCGGGAATGGGCAAACAGTTCAATACCCAGGATACCAGGGGGAGCATCGTGCTCCACCCGGAATGGGGCGTGGGGCTGGACTGCATAGACCTTGAACAGAGGACCAAGAGCCCAACTTTCCTGAAGAAGATCATTCAGGAAGAAACGGCGCTGGAGAATCTGGCGGAGGAACTGCGGGTACTCTATGTCGCCATGACCCGGGCAAAGGAAAAACTGATCCTGACAGGAGTCTGTGAGATACCCGGGGAGCTGCGGCCAGATGACGCCGGCGGGAACGGGACTGACCTTGAGTGTTCATATGAAGGCGAAGAAGAGATCGGACTGTATCAGCTGGAGGGGGCCAGGACCTGCCTGGACTGGATCCTGCCTGCTGTTCTGCCCGGGTGCGGTAGTGCCGGGTGTCCGGTGGATGTCCGGGTGATCACAGGCAGCAGCATGTCAAGAGCCAACGCAGTGGATGAGCAGGCAGACAGGCTCAGTCTTGATGTGCTTAAAAACTGGAACCCGGAGGGAAAGTATGTGCCGGAACTTGGGCGACAGCTTGACGTTCAGGTAGACTATGCGTATTCCTATGAAGAAGAAGGAAAGATGAAGATGAAGTTCACGGTCTCCGAACTGAAGAAACGGACGGCGCTCTCGGAGGAAGCAGGGGAAGAGATGTACGCGGAACCGGAGGTGGTTCCGTTCATCCCGGATTTCCTGAAGGAAGAGGAGACGCTTACCGGAGCATCCCGGGGAAGTGCCTATCATAAGCTTCTGGAACTGCTGGACTTCGCTGTGGACTACGGTGAGGAGGAGCTGACGGAAGCGGTGGAACAGTTCCGGGCAGAGGGAAAACTTTCCGATGAGATGGCGGAATGCATCCGGCCCGGGGATATTCTGTTCTTCCTGAACAGCAGGAGCGGAAGGCGGATGGCAGATGCCGCCCGACGGGGAACGCTTTACAAGGAGCAGCCCTTCGTCCTGGGCGTGGACGCCTCAGAGATCTATCCGGATGACTGTTCCGGGGAGACGATCCTTGTCCAGGGGATCATCGACGTGTTCTTTGAGGAAGAGGATGGTCTGGTGGTGCTGGACTACAAGACAGATAAGGTGAGAGCTGCCGCAGAACTGACGGAGAAGTACCATGCACAGCTTGATTACTATGGGCAGGCTCTGGAACAGCTTCTGCAGAAGCCGGTGAAGGAGAAGATCATCTATTCATTTACTCTGAGAGAGGAGATACCGGTATGAGATATCTGATGTATTATCTGATCGTGATCAATATCGCGGCGTGGATCATGTACGGGCTGGATAAGTGGAAGGCGAAGAGCGGAGCGTGGCGGATCTCCGAACGGGCGCTCCTGCTAGTTGCCCTTGCAGGAGGTTCCGTGGGAGCCCTGGCGGGGATGATGCTGTTCCGGCATAAGACGAGAAAGGCCAAGTTTGTCGTGGGAGTCCCTGTGATGCTGGTGATCCACTGTGTGATCGTGGCAGTGATCGTGATCGAACTGCTGAGAGGATGACAATATTTGCTGTAATTATAAAACAGAAGACTTCACAGGAAGGTGCCTGTGAAGTCTTCCCCTATCCGAAGGTCCTTTTTCGGGATCAGATAGAAAACTTTTTTCAGATGAGTTCTGCCATGATCTCTTTTGTTCCTTTTGTTTCCATTTCTTTTAAATATCCTGCAACAGCGTCCTTGAGACCTGCAACCTCAGTCAGATCCCTGCCGCTCCAGAAATCTGTGTTGGAGAGGACTGCTTCAGCGACGGCATCCGCATCCCCGTTCTTCCATATCTCTGCGAAGAAGTTCAGGACAGCTTCGTCATCCCGGATCTGATACTGAGTTCCGTCTTTTCTTGTCCCTGTGTAAACGCCGTTTTCCATCCGGCCTTGATAGAATTTGATAAACGCGGCAAGGGAGAAGGTCAGGCATTTCGGCAGTTCTCCTTTTGTCTCTGCATATCCGAGTAAGGAGGGCAGACACCTTGCGTTAAACTTGGAGCAGGAATTAAGGGCGATGTCCAGCAGTTTGTGTTTGATATACGGATTGGCGAATCTGTCGTTGACTGCGGCGGCAAAGGATTCCAGCTCTTCTTTCGGAAGATCCAGTGTGGGGATGACTTCTTTATAGATCACATCATTCATGAATGTGCGCACTGTGTCATCTTTCATAAAATCTCCGACAATGTCGTAGCCGGCAAGGTAAGCCGCCAGCACTGTGGAAGTATGAGCCCCGTT
This sequence comes from Candidatus Mediterraneibacter excrementigallinarum, assembly GCA_019120075.1. Classification (GTDB taxonomy): domain Bacteria; phylum Bacillota; class Clostridia; order Lachnospirales; family Lachnospiraceae; genus Mediterraneibacter; species Mediterraneibacter excrementigallinarum. The sequence continues at coordinate 6,935 of DWVT01000030.1, read as the reverse complement.
CAGGATGCGGACCTTCCGTTTCTTGTATGGTTTCACATCGTCTGTCCAGATCACGTTGGCGTCGGTCTTATGTACCGGAAGTCTGTCCGCCCACTTCTGGTCGCCTTCGATGACCCAGAGATTGAACAGTTCGCTGGTGTCGATGATATTGTCTTTATATCCGAGTTTCTCCTCAAAATAGGAAATCTCGTCCCGGGGATATCCGGTTACGATCCGGTCCACCAGAGTGCTGGTGAATTCATTTGCCTCGTTTACCCAGCGCACGAAGTCGTCTCCCAGATCCCACTCGTCTGCATACTGAAGGATGATCCGTTTCAGTTCCGCTCCGTTGTTGTCGATCAGCTCTACCGGGAGGAAAAGGAGTCCCCGGTCCATGTCACCGCCAAAGGCACGGTATCTCTCATAGAGAAAGGCGGTCACTTTTGCGGGGAAGGAGACCGGAGGACGGTCAGTCAGCCTGTCTCCCGCGTGGTAGGCGATACCTGCCTCCGTTGTGTTGGAGACGACCACTTCCAGATCTTTGCTCCGCGCCAGTTCCAGAAGCGCATCGTAATCCTCATAGGGATTGATACACCGGGATACTGAGGTGATGACCTCTATGTTTTCCACCGGCTTTCCGTTCTCGGCGCCGCGCATGGCAAGGGTGTAGACGCCGTCCTGAGCGTTGATCATGTCCTTCAGCCCCTGTGCGATAGGCTGGCACAGGACGATGCTTCCCTGGTAGACGCCGTCCCGGTTGGCCTTGTCGATCATCCAGTCCACAAAGGCGCGAAGAAAATTGCCCTCTCCGAACTGGAGAACTTTCTCGGGATAATTTCCATATACTTTTTCTATTGTTTCATTGATGGTTTTCATTACAGATACCTCCGATTATCTATTGGATCATATTGTGTTCCGCTTAAAGTGTGACGCCCTGTTTGAAGATCGCCATGTCGTGGAAACCTGCCTTCTCAGATTTGACCTGTTCCCCGGACGCCACGGAGATGACATAGTCGAAAAAACGGTCTCTCAGTTCATCCAGAGTTCCGCCTTCTACGAGCGTGCCGCAGTTGAAGTCGATCCAGTTGTTTTTCTTTTCATTGAGCCGGTTGTTGGTCGAGATCTTGATCGTCGGGACCGGCGAGGCAAAGGGAGTTCCACGCCCTGTGGTGAACAGGACAATGTGGGCGCCGGATGCGGCCAGCGCTGTGGAGGCGACCAGATCGTTTCCCGGGGCGCTCAGCAGGTTCAGACCTTTTTCATGCACCTGTTCTCCATATGCGAGTACGCCACTTACCGGAGCGGTCCCGGACTTCTGTGTGCATCCCATGGATTTATCCTCCAGGGTGGAAATCCCGCCTTTTTTATTTCCGGGAGAGGGATTTTCGTATATGGTCTGCCCATGGCTTTTGAAATATTGTTTGAAGTCGTTGATCAGGTCAACAGTCTGTGTGAAAAGTTCTTCATTTTCACAACGGTCCATAAGCTGAGTCTCCGCTCCGAACATCTCCGGAACTTCGGTGAGGATTGTGGTCCCTCCTTTGGAAATAAGAAGATCCGAGAAAGCGCCCACCGTCGGGTTGGCGGTGATACCGGAGAGCCCGTCGCTCCCGCCGCATTTCATGCCTATGACGAGTTCGCTGCAGGAGACGGGCTCCCGTTGAAACGTACCCGCATAAGCGGCAAGATCGCGGAGCAGCTCCAGGGCGTCTTCGATCTCGTCATCCGAATCCTGACACACGAGGAATTTTACTCTGCGGGGGTCGTATGTTCCGATGTATTCTTTCAGCACATCGATATTGCTGTTCTCACACCCCAGTCCGAGGACCAGTACGCCGCCTGCGTTCGGATGAGAGATCAGATCGGCAAGGATCCGGCGCGTATTCTCCTGATCTTCTCCCATCTGGGAACATCCGTAGGGATGGGGGAACGCGGCGACCGCTTCCACCGTCCCGGCGACCAGATCCCGGGCGCGCCGCTCGATGGCTGTGGCAACGTTGTTTACACAGCCCACAGTGGGGATGATCCAGAGTTCATTCCTTACCCCGACTTTTCCGTCGGGCCTCCGGAATCCCCGGAAGAACCGTTCCGGTGTGGGGGAAAGTTCCGTCACCTGTCTGTCGTAGGTGTAGGTCAGAAGGTCTCCCAGTCCGGTCCGGATATTGTGGGTATGGACCCATGACCCGCAGGGGATATTTTCCGTTGCAAGTCCGATAGGGTATCCGTATTTGATGATCTGAGATCCTTCCGGGATATCCGTGAGCGCGAACTTGTGTCCCTGCGGGATCTCGTCTTTCAGGATGAGAGAGAGACCGTCCAGTTCTACTGCAGTGCCGGAAGGAAGCGGCGCCAGAGCGACCGCAACATTGTCCTTCGGACTGATCCTTAAATATGTTTTCATGACAAGTTCCTTTCGATTTTTTTCTGCTTTGGAAATATGAAATGTAAGTGCTTACATGAAAGATACAACTTTTTTTCGATTTCGTCAACGGAAAAATCAAAATATGAGAAAAATCAGAATAAAAACAGCGGTTTGCACAAAATAAAAAGAGATATTTTAGAGGGATCGACAAGCGGAAAAGACTTGCTTGAAGTAAACGCTTACATTATAATGAAATATATGTAAGTGGTTACAAGATTAATTGCGGGAGGAAATATGGCGTGAATATTTATGATATAGCAAAACTGGCGGGAGTGTCCATCGCTACGGTATCCAGGGTTGTGAATGACAGCCCCAGAGTCAGCGAGAAAACAAAACAGAAGGTAAGGGCGGTCATGGAGGAGAATAACTATACGCCCAACGTATTTGCCAGAGGACTGGGGCTGGATTCCATGAAGACCATCGGGATCGTCTGCCCGGATGTGTCGGATGCCTATATGGCCAGTGCAGTCTCTTTTCTGGAGCACAGGCTGAGAGAATATGATTACGACTGTATCCTCTATTGCAGTGGAAATGAGCAAAAGAAGAAAGAGAAGGCGCTGGAACTGGTCATGAAGAAAAGGATCGATGCACTAGTACTGGTGGGATCTACTTATGCCGGAGAGGGGGAGAAAGGTGATTCTGTAGATTACATTATAAATGCGGCGGAGAAGATCCCGGTCTTTCTGATCAACGGGAAACTTGAAGGAGAGAATGTCTATTCCGTGTACAGTACAGATGAAGTGGCGGCATATGACGCCGTGTCCGGTCTGATCGAATCGGGGAGGCGGCGGATTCTGTTTCTGTCGGATTCTCATTCCTTCAGTGCGAACCGGAAGCTGGAGGGATATGAGAGAGCGCTTCGGGAGCATGGGCTGCCGGTGCTGGGAGAATTGAAGCTTTATGCAAAAAACCAGGTGCATTATGTAAGAGATATCCTGCTTGCGAGACGGGCGCTGGTGTTTGACGCTGTCTTTGCCACTGATGACGGAATGGCAGTAGGGGCGGTGAAATATGCACACGCCAGGGGGATGGAGATCCCGAAGGATCTGGCGGTTATCGGTTACAATAATTCAGAACTTTCCGTCTGCTGTGAGCCGGAGCTGACAACAGTGGACAATACAGGAGAAAAACTGTGTAATATCACAGTAGACAATATGATGAAAGTCTTAAAAGGGGAAGAAGTGCCGCGGGAAGTTCCTGTGAAATGTGTTCTTGTGAAACGATGCACGACGGACTTCTGAGAAGAAAATTACAGGTATAGAAGGAGAAGAGAAAAATGAAAGAATTTATGGACAAGGATTTTCTGTTGAATACAGAGACGGCAAAGGAGCTGTTCCACGGGTATGCGGAAGATATGCCGATCCTGGACTACCACTGCCACATTGATCCAAGGGAGATCGCGGAAGACAGGAAATTTGAGAACATTACCCAGGTGTGGCTGGGCGGGGATCACTATAAGTGGCGTCTGATGCGCTCCAACGGAGTGGAAGAAAAATATATTACCGGAGATGCCACAGACCGCGAAAAGTTTCAGAAATGGGCGGAAACGCTTGAACGGGGAATCGGAAATCCGCTGTATCACTGGAGTCATCTCGAGCTGCAGAGGTATTTCGGATATCATGGTGTGCTGAATGGGGAGACTGCGGAGGAGGTGTGGAACCTGTGCAATGCACGTCTGGCAGAGGATTCCATGAGCGTGAGAAATATTATCCGGCAGTCCGGCGTCCGGCTGATCTGTACAACAGACGATCCGGTAGATTCGCTTGAGTGGCATAAAGTCCTGAAGGCGGACGATACCTTCGACGTTCAGGTCCTTCCTGCATGGCGGCCGGATAAGGCGAACGGGATCGAGAAGCCGGGATTTGCGGATTACCTGAAAGAACTGGGGAAAGCCGCGGATATGGAGGTAAAAACATTTGCGGATATCAAAGAGGCGCTGAAGAAGAGGATGGCGTTCTTTGATGAGATGGGATGCCGTGCATCTGACCATGCCCTTGAGTATGTGATGTACGCTCCGGCATCTGACGAAGAGATTGAGGAGATCGTGGCGAAAAAGCTTTCTTCCGGACAGGTGACAAAAGAGGAAGAACTGAAGTACAAGACCGCGTTCATGTTATTCGCCGGCAGAGAGTACAGCCGTCTCGGCTGGGTCATGCAGCTCCACTACGGATGTAAAAGGGACAATAATACACCGATGTTTGACCGACTGGGGCCGGACACGGGATATGACTGTATCAATAATTACGCTCCATCAGGGCAGATGGCGGACTTCCTGAATGCTCTGAATGTAACGGGAGAACTTCCGAAGACGATCATTTACAGTCTGAATCCAAATGACGATGAAGCGATCGGGACGATCATCGGCTGCTTCCAGGATTCTGACGCGGCGGCAAAGATACAGCAGGGCTCTGCATGGTGGTTCAATGATCATAAGACAGGGATGACAAAACAGATGACATCCCTCGCAAACCTCGGCTGCCTGAGCAATTTTGTGGGAATGCTGACGGATTCAAGAAGCTTTCTTTCCTATACAAGACATGAGTATTTCCGCAGGATCCTGTGCGACCTGTTTGGAACATGGGTGGAGAACGGAGAGTACCCGAAGGATATGAAGGTGCTTGGGGGAATTGTAAAAGATATTTCCTATAATAATGCGGTCAGATATTTCGGGTTTGATCTTGAAACCGTAAAATAATCTCTATGGTGGAGGTGCTGGCAACTACCTTTAGACCAGACTGTCGGGAGACAAGGGATCATAATGAATGAGAAACAATAGTAAAAAGCAGACTGAGAATGGAAATCTTTCCTGAATGCTATTCTGTGGGGAAAAACGCCGCGTGCATTGATTTTATCTGAAGTTCACGCTAAAATAGTGGGCAGAGGGATTATTGGGAACAGAACTTGGAGGAAATGCTTATGGCAGATGTCAGAAAACATATTGTATTTTATGGCAGAGTCCAGGGAGTCGGATTCCGTTATACAGCGAAGTATCTGGCCCAGTCGCTTGAACTGACCGGGTGGGTGCGGAACGAGTATGACGGGACAGTCACCATGGAAGTCCAGGGCAGGGAGACGCTTATCAACAAACTGCTGGTGGGGCTGAACCAGAATCGGTTTATCACGATCGACTGGGTGGATACAAAAGAGATCCCGCTGGAGGAAGAGAAGGCGTTTAAAGTACGGTAGCTCAAGGGGCAGATTTTTTTGGTAAAAGGGTCAGCTGCACTTGAACACTGTATTTCAGAAAATTTTGAAAACAAAGGAGAGACAAAGATCATGAAACTTGGATTTATCGGAACGGGAAATATGGCAGGCGCTATCATGGGAGGCATCATCAGGGAAGGACTGATCAGTCCGGAAGAGATCATCGGTGCGGATATCTCGGAGGCTGGCCGTGAAAGAGTGAAAAAGCAGCATGGAATCCATGTGACGGCGGATAACCGGGAGGCGGCAGAGAAATCAGAGATTCTGGTGCTGTCAGTCAAACCTCAGTTTTATGAAGATGCCATCGCCGGGATCAAAGACTATATCCGAGATGATCAGATTATTGTCACGCTGGCGCCGGGAAAGACGCTTGCATGGCTGGAGGAGAAATTTGGAAAACCGGTGAAGATCGTACGGACGATGCCGAACACGCCTGCTCTGGTCGGAGAGGGAATGACTGCGGCATGCCCCAATCAGTATGTGACAGAGGAAGAGAAAGAATATGTGCTCCAGATCCTGGGGGCATTTGGAAAAGTCGAGGTAGTGCCCGAGAGGCTGATTGATGCAGTGGTGGCAGTCAGCGGCAGTGCGCCCGCATATGTGTTCATGATGATCGAGGCAATGGCGGATGCAGCGGTGGCAGAAGGAATGCCGAGAGCACAGGCGTACGAATTTGCGGCGCAGGCGGTTTACGGCAGCGCGAAAATGGTCCTCGAGACAGGAAAGCATCCGGGAGAACTCAAGGATATGGTGTGCTCGCCGGCCGGAACGACCATTGAGGCGGTGCGCGTTCTTGAGAAAGAAGGGTTCCGCAGCGCACTGATCGAGGCGATGAAAGCGTGTGCGGATGTTTCAAGGAATCTGTAAGAACGTTAATTCTTTAACAGGTGCCGTGTACCTTGTAAAAGGTACACGGCACCTGTTAAAAAAATATCAGTCTCTAATGTAAAGGAAAGCTTAAGTTTTCTGACTGGAGAAAAATGATGAACACCAATATCTGGATGAGAAAAAACAGGGGAGCACCAGATGTTGGTGTTTTTGTTGACATGGTTTTCCGTGGATGGTAGAATGGGGTCAAACCATTGATATGCAGTCCGGCGATATGAGACATGTGCTGCCGGCTCCGCCTGGATCTGCGTGAGCAGCGCCGGAAATCGGGAGTTTTTTTCGGAAGCGGGGAGAGCACAGGCTCGGTTAGTGTCGTCGCCATCAACACGATATGTCGAAGATTGCATATCTCTCGGAAAAAGAGGAAGAATTTTACCACAAAGACCTGCCCCGTCTGCCGCATTGCGCAGGACTTGCTGGCAGGCCCGGGAAGGAAGATAAC